>BJHE01000051.1:0-14813 GCA_014191755.1 Cyanobium sp. | reverse complement strand
GAGCGCTCGCCGCGGGGGTGGTGGTTTCAGCCATGGGACTCAGGGCACGGCCAGGCTGGTGGCAGGGATCTGCCCCCATTGAGCCTGGCGCGTGGCAATCGAAAGACAAACAAAGACTTTCCCATTCCTGGCCGCCATCCGTCAAGATTCAGGCACCCAGCAGGGTTTCCCTCCGTTCCGGCAATGCCAGGACAGCCGCTCACGATCGTGTCGCTGCTGCGCGACCCCGCGCTCGCCCAGGCCTGTGGCCAGTGGCTGCGGGAGGGTTCCTACCGAATGGAGGCGATCGACCCGCGGGCTGATCCGGTGGAGATGCTCGAAGGGAAGCCCGAATCCTTCGACGCAGTGCTCCTAGAGCAGGGCGTGCTGGCTCCAGAGAGTCGCCAGTCCCTGATCGAGCGGGGACTGCTATTGCCGGCCGTGGTGATCGGCGAGGTGACTGGCCAGGTGGAGCTCCACGACGCAGAGGTGCATCTGCCCCCCGACCAGCTTGAGCAGTTGAGCTACAGCCTGGATGCGGCGGTTTCACGCTTTCTGCATCGCGGCCTGCCCAGCTCGGCCAGCCTGGGCCCGGCGGAGGTGGGTGGCGGCGCGGCCGCGGCCGACCCCAATGAGGGAGGCGAACGCTGGAAGCTGACCAACCGCCTGCGGGGCCGGCTCGGCTACCTGGGCGTCTACTACAAACGAGACCCCGCCCGCTTCCTGCGCAACCTGCCCAAGGGCGACCGGGAGGAACTGCTGCGTTCCCTGACCCGCACCTACCGCGATCTGCTGCTCAGCTACTTCCGCGATCCAGCCAGTGCCAATCAGGCACTGGAGAGTTTTGTGAACACCGCCTTCTTCAGCGATCTATCGATCACGAACACCGTGGAGATCCATATGAATCTGATCGACGGTTTCGCCAAACAGCTCGAACTGGAGGGCCACAAGGTCGACTTTCTTCAGGATTACCGCCTTGCCCTACTGGATGTCATGGCCCATCTCTGCGAGATGTATCGCCGCGCCGTTCCCCCCGATCCGCCCCTCACCAGCGCGACCGTGCCGGGATCGACCGAACACCCCGCCTGAATCACCGCACCGAGCTTTCCCCCAGCCCGCTTCATCGATCCCCCCCCCAGGAGCCACCGCGATGCCCGCCCGCAAGACCTACATTCTCAAACTCTATGTAGCCGGCAACACGCCCAACTCAATGCGGGCGCTCAAGACCCTGCGCAACATCCTGGAAACGGAGTTCCGTGGTGTCTACGCTCTCAAGGTGATTGATGTGCTCAAAAATCCCCAGTTGGCCGAGGAAGATAAAATCTTGGCTACCCCAACCCTCGCGAAGATCCTGCCACCACCAGTGCGGCGCATCATCGGCGACCTCTCGGACCGCGAGCGGGTGCTGATTGGCCTTGACCTGCTCTACGAAGAACTCAGCGACGAAACCTACGGATTCGAGGAGGAGGACAACGAGCTCAGCGACGCTCCGCAGGACCCAGAACCGATCAGCAGCGACGGGAGTGGTGTTGGTGGTGGTGGCGTTTTGCCCCATCTCTAAGCATCAGGTCTGAGCATCAGGCCCGCTCATCTTCTTCCCGCCTCCATTCCTAACCCACCGCGTTCCCGAGAGCTCCTTCGATGCAGGACCCCAGCCTCACCAGCCCTGCCACACCGCTGATGCAGGTGCAGAAACTTCCGACCAGCATCGAGGGCTTCGATGACATCTGTCACGGCGGTCTGCCGATCGGCCGATCGACACTGATCAGCGGTACCTCAGGCACGGGCAAGACCGTATTCTCGCTCAACTTCATCTATAACGGCATCCGGGATTTCAACGAACCAGGCATCTTCGTGACCTTCGAGGAATCGCCCCTCGACATCCTGCGCAATGCCGCCAGCTTTGGCTGGAATCTCCAGGAGATGGTGGAGCAGAATAAGCTCTTCATCCTCGATGCCTCGCCCGATCCCGATGGCCAGGATGTGGCCGGCAGTTTCGACCTTTCCGGCCTGATCGAGCGCATCAACTATGCGATCCGCAAATACAAGGCCCGCCGGGTGGCGATCGACTCGATCACGGCCGTGTTTCAACAATACGACGCCGTTTCGGTGGTGCGCCGCGAAATCTTCCGCCTGATCGCCCGGCTCAAGGAGATCGGCGTGACCACAGTGATGACCACCGAGCGCATCGATGAATACGGTCCGATCGCCCGCTACGGCGTGGAAGAGTTCGTGAGCGACAACGTGGTGATCCTCCGCAACGTGCTCGAGGGCGAACGGCGACGGCGCACCGTGGAGATTCTCAAGCTGCGCGGCACCACCCATATGAAAGGGGAGTTTCCGTTCACCATGGGCGCCCACGGCGTGAACATCTTCCCCCTGGGCGCCATGCGGCTCACCCAGCGATCCTCGAACGTGCGGCTCAGTTCCGGCGTGCCAAAGCTCGACGAGATGTGCGGCGGTGGCTTCTTCAAGGATTCGATCATCCTGGCCACCGGCGCCACGGGCACGGGCAAGACGCTGTTGGTGAGCAAGTTCATCGAAGATGCCTGCCGCAGCAAGGAGCGGGCGATTCTGTTCGCCTATGAAGAATCCCGAGCCCAGCTACTACGCAACGCCACCAGCTGGGGCATCGACTTCGAGCAGATGGAGCAGGATGGTCTGCTGAAGATCATCTGCGCCTATCCGGAGTCCACCGGCCTCGAAGATCACCTCCAGATCATCAAAACCGAAATCAGCGAGTTCAAACCCTCACGGATGGCGATCGACTCACTCTCCGCCCTCGCCAGGGGGGTGAGTCACAATGCCTTTCGCCAGTTCGTGATCGGCGTAACCGGCTACGCCAAGCAGGAGGAGATCGCTGGATTCTTCACCAACACCTCCGAAGAGTTTATGGGCAGCCATTCGATCACCGACTCCCATATCTCCACCATCACCGACACGATCCTGATGCTGCAGTATGTGGAGATCAGGGGCGAGATGGCCCGGGCATTGAATGTGTTCAAGATGCGCGGTTCCTGGCACGACAAGGGCATCCGCGAATTCGTGATCACCAGCAATGGCCCCGAGATCAAGGATTCCTTCTCCAACTTCGAGCGCATCATCAGCGGCGTGCCCCATCGCATCACCACCGATGAGCGCAGCGAGCTCTCCCGGATCGTGAGGGGTGTGGCCTCTGAAGACATCTGAACACAGCTGAACCCGATGCGAGCGCCTGATGCCACCACCCCTGGCGGGCGGCAGCTTCGGGCGAACCTCCGTCCGGTTCCCTCACTGCGCAACCTCCTGGTGGTGCCGGTGGTTTTGCAGATGGTGGCCACGGCCGGCAAGGCCGTGTGGACGAGTATCGACAACTGGGTAGACGCCCTGGAGGTGAAGGCGATCGGGGCCGGCATCCCGATCCGGCGGGACTGTCGCCTGGTGGGGGTGGCCGAGATGGATGTGTTTTTCCAACATCAGCAGCTACCTGGCCAGCCTGCCGCTGGGGGCTGGGGGGTGGGGCTGCCGCTCAACGGCACGGGGGAGCTGGTGCGGGTGGAGCCCTTTCGAGATCGCTACGCCCTCGACTGGCGAATCGTGGTGACGATTCTGGGGGCGGTGGGGGTGTCCGGAACCCTGGGGATGCAGGCAGTGCGGCGGGTGAACGCCAGCCTCACCGAGGTGGTGGAGGGCTCAGAAGCCCTGTCGGAAGGAAATCTTGATCACGAGGTGACCCCTGGAGAGGCGGCGGAAACGCAGCGGGTGGCGATGAGTCTCAACACGATGACGCCGCCGTGAGCATCGGCATCGCCTCCCAGATTCCCGATACCAAAAACACTCCTCAGGATCTGCTGGTCAGTGCCGACGCGGCCCCCTACCGGGCCAAGGCGGGCGGACCGGCCGGGCCGATGCGAGCGACGGGCCTTGCCGGGGGCGCCATCCTGCAGGGTGTTCCGCTCCACCGTCTCCGATGAACGCCCCCGGCCGCAGCAGCGCCACCACACCCCCATCCACCGCCGCGGCGATGCCGGCCTGGGGCCGCTTCTCTGCGGGCCGGGCCCTGATGGCTCTCATTCCGCTCCTGGTGGTGCCGAGCCTGCCCCATGCCGCCCTGGCCGCAGCGAAGCCCCCGGCGCAGCCGGCGGGGGGGCTGCCGGTGGTGCAGCACAGCGGCCCCTGCAATGCCTCCACGGCCATCAGCGTCGGCCCAGGCCTGTGGGTGGTGGGCGACGATGAAGCCAAAGCTCCGCTGATCCTGCAGCTCCACCGCAGCGGCCAGGAGGGGCCGGCGGTGGGCCAGGGAGAGATTCCGGCGCGGGCGATAGCCCCGGTGAACGACGGCCACCCGGAGCTGGACCTGGAGGCCTCAGCCCGAATCGGGCCGTTGGTGTACTGGATCGGCTCCCACGGGGCGGCCGAAGCCCGGGGCCCCGGTCAAGGAGCGATTGGGGAACCTCGCCCCAACCACCGGCGCCTGTTCGCCACAAATCTGGGGCTGAGGGCCGGAGCGGAGGGCAAAGGCCTGTCGGTGACCGTGGAGCCGGTGGGGCGGCCCTACACCACCCTGATCGAAGACCTGGCC
The DNA here is from genome assembly GCA_014191755.1 of Cyanobium sp. GTDB lineage: Bacteria > Cyanobacteriota > Cyanobacteriia > PCC-6307 > Cyanobiaceae > Cyanobium. Next base: position 10,273 of record BJHE01000051.1, on the reverse strand, counting down.
GCCGATCCCCGCTACGGCCGCTTCGACCTGGAGGGAGCCGCCCGGCGTCCCGCCAAGGCCCCAGGAGGACTGAACATCGAGGGGCTGGCGGCCACCCCCAACGGGGCTCTGCTGATCGGCTTCCGCAATCCGCTGCCGGAGAAGAAGGCCCTGCTAGCCCCGCTCACCAACCCCAACGCCGTGCTGGCCGGGGAGAAGGCCCGCTTCGGCGATCCGGTGCTGCTGGATCTAGGCGGGCTCGGCATCCGCAGCCTGGAGATGGTGAACGGCGGCCTGCTGATCGTGGCGGGGCCGGCCGAAGGGCGGAAGGGAAGCGCCTCCCCTTCGGCGCTCTACCGCTGGAGTGGCCAGTTCGAGAGCCCGGCCGAACGGCTGCGCAGCTTCCCTCCGGTGGGGGGGAGGCCCTTCAACCCGGAGGCCCTGGTGATCGATGGCAACAGCCTGGTGGTGCTCAGCGACGACGGCAAGCTGGAGGGACTCGATGCGGCCTGCGGCAAACGGCCCAAAGAGAGCGAGGGCTTCCGGGAGCTGAGGATCACGCCGGTGCCATGACGTGCGTGAGCGAGGCGCTCGCCCCCATGTTGCGAAATGCGAATAGCGTCGCGGTTATCAGCATTTTCCAACATCCTGATCAGGAATGCTTTTGGTTCGGAGATGAGGCTGAGCTGGCCCCAACACCTGCAGGCCTCCCGCACCGTGGAGCTAGCCGGTGAATCCCAGCAGGGTATGGCCCTGGCCCTGATGGGCATGTCGCTGCTGATCCTGGCCGAAGACCTTCTGGACTCCGAACAGGCCGCCTGCGACTCCAAGCGGCAGGCCTGAGCCTCCCTCGCCTGGCTGCGGTGCTCAGACGGCGGAGATCGCGGAGTGGCGCGTGATCCGTTGGAGCTGAGACGTTTCCAAGGCCAGAACGCGGCGGGCGAAGTCGGGATCACGTTCCAGCGTGGTGTCGAAACAGTCGACCGGCACGGCCAGAACGCGGGTGCCGCTGGTCTCCGCCACGATCGTGTTCTCGGTGGTGCCGTGGCTGAGCACCTCCAATTCATCCAGCACCTGGCCGGGCTGCATGCGGCTGACCCGCAGGCCTTGGTCGCCACCCACCTCGACGCGAGCGGCCCCCTCGATCAGCAACAGCAGCTCGCGGCAGGTGTCGCCCGCCTCGGTGATGGCTGCGCCAGGCTCGTAGCGACGGATCTCGGACTGATCCGCAAGCAGATCGAGGGTGTCAGCCCAGGTGCGCCGGAAAAAATCGCTGGTGGCCAGCACCACCCGTTTCTCCAGATCCGGCAGATCGGCCAGCGACGCTGGAGGCGTCAGGGCCATGAGTTGGTCCACCGTACGGCCCACCCAGGCAGGGGTTGATGGCCCGCGAAGGCGAGCGCTGCAGGCCTGCCGCCGTTGGGGATCGAGGTCGCTCAACAGCACCAGGGCCGAGGCGGCCACACTGGGCTCAGGATCCTGCACCAGCAGCTCCAGCTGCGCCAGGATCTGGGCCTTGGAGGACTTCGGCAGGGCACGCTCCGACGCCGCAGGCTGACGCCGCAGCGCGGCCAGCAGGTCGGTGGGCAGGCTGTCGCACCAGCGCGGCGCGGCCAGCAGCGGCTTAAGGCTGTCGTGCGCCAGTTGGAGCAGGCGATGCACCAGGGGTTCCCGATCCGATCCGGGTGGCAGTAGGGCCAGGGAGCGCAGGATCCCCTCCAGGCAAAGCTCCTCGCGATGGAGCAGCCGCTCTTCGAGCAGGGACACGAGCAGCGGCTGGTGTTGCAGTTCCGCTGCGGCCATGGCCTGCAGGCTCAGATGCAGCGGCGCCAGCCTGTCGAGAAGCAGCTCGGCGCGATGGGCCGCACCGCTGACGGGGTCGAGGATCTCGATGGCCTCGGCTTCCTCAGCGGCAGAGATGGAGAATTGGCGCACCAGCGCAGCCAGCTCGTTTTGAGCGCTGGCGCCGCCGCCGTCCTGGCCCGTCTCCGTGGTGCCCGCCCCAGCGAGCTGCTGTTGCAGCCGCAGCACCCGCTCGAGCGAACGGCGGTAACCGCTCAGGCGCACCTGATCCTCCAGGCTGCGGCGCTGGTCCGGATCCAACAGGGATGGATCCTCAACACCCAGTTCCTCCAGGAGGAGGCGGTGTTCATCGTCGGAGATGCCGAGCTCCTGGCGCATCCGCCGCAGAACGTCGAGGCTGCTGGCGATGTTCACGTAGCCCTCGGCCAGGGCGTCGCGCACCACGCCTTTATAGGCCTCATGCCGCTGGTCGTTGCCGAACTCGGGCAGCACCCTGGCCAGCACGTACAACTCGTCGGGGTTGAGATCGCTGAGGCTGCGGCCCTCCAGGAAGCGCCCCAGGTTGAGGCTGAGCTTGGCGAGCTGCTTGCGGAAGCGCTCGGCCAGGTTCTCACGGCTGTAGAGCGCCGGACTGCGATGCCAGTTGCGCACCAGCCACAGGGAGCTCGTCGCCACCAGGGCCATGTCGAAGAGGTACTGCACCCAGGCCGGCGTCAACAGCAACAGCGGCCGGCCGGCAAACATAAAGAAGACGTTAAACACCAGGAAGGTGGCCGCCAGGAAGACTCGATGGCGGATCAGGGTCTTGTCGGGTTCGGAGCCCTGGCGGCGCGCCCGGCGGCGCATCCAGGCCTCGATGGCCCGTCCGCCCAGCCAACCGAGCCAGGTGAACAGTCCGAGCACCAGAGGCACGGCCACCAGCCGCGGCAGCGGGATCGGCTGGCCGAAGAGAAATAGCCCCGGGCTGAGCAGTTGGGCCAATTGATCGCTCTGGCGGACCCAGGCGCCGGAGAAGTAGTAGTCCCAGTTGCCGGCGTAGAGGTAGTAGTAAAGGAAATAACCCACCACCAGGCCCACATAGCCATAGCGCTCGAAGCTGAAGGCCGGGCTCTGCAGGCGTTCCCAGTACATGCGCTCCGCGTCGATGTCGATGCAGGGCTTCTGGCAGGCGACGCAGGCGCTCTGCTCGTCGCCGCCGCCATCCAAAGTGCGGCACATCGACTGGGTGATCGGGGTGTCACTCATGTGGGCGCGACTCCCCAGCAGACCGCCCGGCGTGGAATAGATCGCCTGCACCGGTGCCATCGGGCAGAAGTATTGGCACCAGGCCTTGCCGCCATAGAGCCAACCCACGGCAACGGCCGCCGCAATCGTGAAGAGCAGCCAGCCGGCCAATACCAGGCGATCGGCATTGAAGAAGAGGATGCGGCCGCACAAGCCCACAAACAGCCAGCCGAACTGGAGTGCCGGATAGTGCCTGGCCAGCCAGGAGTCGGGTGGTACCCGCGCCAGCTGGGGGCGGAGCTCGCCGCTCTTGGGATTGCGCTTCTGAGTTTGGCGCTGCCAGCCCAGAGCCCGGGGGATCTGGGAGAGGAAAGAGAGCGGGCAGATCCGCCGCCAGAGCTCATGGCCGAACACCAGCAGGATGAAGATCGCCGCCGGCACCACCGCACCCCAGAAGATCGTTGTGCCCAGCGGGTAGGGAGCTTCCACCAGGCAGCGGCCCTGCACCTCCACGCAGGTGAGCGGTAGGCGCAGCGGGCTCCAGGGGTGCTCCGGACTGGTGAAGCGGGCCGTGAACGGATCAAAGAACAGCGAGCCGATGATCAGCAGCCAGCCGGTGGTGAGCAGCCATCTCACCCCGTGCATGCGGATCTCGCTCAACCGCGAGCCGGCCATCGGACGAGATCGGAAGGAGTGGCACCTTAACCAGCCTGTCGCAGGCCTGACTGGACGCGACCCGATGGCTCAGCCTGCCCGCTTGGCCATCGCCTCGGCCAGCAACTGCTCGAAGGGCTCGGGGCGATGCAGGTGGTAGCCCTGGGCGTCGTGCACGCCGATCTGGCGCAGGCGCTGCAGCACCGCCTCCGACTCCACGAATTCGGCCACGGTGCGCAGGCCGATCACCTGGGCCACCTCCACGAAGCAGCGCACCGCCACGTCGTCGAGGGGGTCGTCGATCACACCGGTCACGAACTGGCCGTCGATCTTCAGGTGGGTCACGGTGAGGTTCTTAAGGGTGCCGAAGGAGGCCATGCCGGAGCCGAAGTCATCGAGGGCCACGGTGCAGCCATGGCGACGCACGATGGCGATGAAGTGCATGGCAGCCGGCACGTTGGTGATCGCGGCGGTTTCGGTGATCTCAAAGCGGAGGCACCTGGTGATGGCGTGGCCGGCTTTGGCCAGCGCTGCATCCACCACCTTCAGAAAACTCCGATCCCCAACCGACTGACCCGACACATTCAGGCTGATGCGGCCGATCCCCGCCAGGGAAGCCTGGGCGGAGAGCAGCGCAATCGTTTTCTGCAGAACCCAGTGATCGATGCGAGTGATCAGCTGAAACCGTTCAGCCGGCGGCAGGAAGACCCCCGGCATCACAAGGGCACCATCGGGCTCGCGGATGCGCAGTAGCAGTTCCACCTGCAGGGCATCGTCATCGGCAGGGTCGAGCGGCAGGATCCGTTGGGCATGCAGTTCGAAGCGGTCGTCGTCGATGGCCTGCTGCAGCCGGGTCACCCAACGCATCGCCTGGTTGCGGCTGATCATGTCAACATCGCCCTCTCCCCAGGTGTGCCAACGGTTGCGGCCGGACTCCTTGGCCGTGAAGCAGCTGCTGTCGGCGGCCTGCATTACGGCATCGGGATCAAAGCCCTGACCGAGCAGGGGCACCACACCGATGCTCAGCCCGATGCGGAACCGTTGCTCCCCCTCCAGAAAGCGGAACTCCTCGAGCGCCCGGATGATCCCCCCGGCCGTCGCCTCGGCCTCTGCCGCACTGCAATCGGGCAGCAACAGCCCGAACTCATCACCACCCAAACGGGCAAGGCTCGCCGCAGGGCTGCGAAACGTCTCCAGCAACCGGGCCACCTGCACCAGCAGGCGATCGCCGGCAGCATGGCCGGCGGCGTCGTTGATGATCTTGAACTGATCGAGGTCGATGTAGAGGAGTGCGTGGCCCGGCATGCCCGGCTGGACCGGCTGCTGCAAGCATTGGCTGAGGCGGGCATCGAAGGCCCGGCGGTTGAGCAGCTGGGTGAGGGCGTCGTGGCTGGACTGGTGTAGGAGCTCGGCCTGGAGTGCCACCTCGGTGGTCACATCCAGGGCGAAACCGAGGAAACCGGTGATGGCTCCTGTTGGATTGCGCATGGCCTTGGCCTGGGAGTGCACGTGGATCACCTGGCCATCGCGGCGGAGCACGCGGAAGCCCATCTGGAATGGCCGCGCTGCCGCTGCCGCCTGGATCCACTCGGCAAACACCGCGGCCTGATCCTCCGGATGAATGGTGTCGGCCCAGCCGCTGCCCAGGCTCTCCTCCTGGCTGAGGCCGAAGATCTCCTGCCAGCGCGGATTCGTGAAGGTGCAGGCACCCTCGCCATCGGTGGCGTAGAGACCAATCGGCATGCCGGAACTGATCCGCTCAGCCTCCTGCCGCAATTCCGCCTCTGCCAGCAGGGCACGCCGCCCCTCCAGCAGGTGCACGGCCGTGCGGCCGAGCTGGCGCAGCATCTCGCGTTGACGATTGTTGAGCCGCAGCGGCTGGCGGGCGATCACGCAGAGGGTGCCCACGGTGGAGCCATCGCTCAGGAGCAGAGGAGCACCGGCGTAAAAGCGGATGTGGGGATCACCCGTGACGATGGGATTCGTGGCGAAACGGGGATCGAGCTGGGCGTCCTCCACCACGAAGAGATCGGCCTGCTCGATGGCGTGGGTGCAGAAGGAGATGGCCCGGGGGGTCTCGCTCACCCCCTCCAAGCCCACATTGGCCTTGAACCACTGGCGATCGTGGTCGATCAGGCTGATCAGGGCGATCGGCGTGCCGCAGATGGCTGCGGCGGCATGCACCAGGCCATCAAAGGAGGCCTCCGCCCTGCTGTCGAGCACAGACAGCCTATCGAGGCTTTGCTGCCGGCTTGCCTCTCGGTCCACGGCTGACTCCTCCGGCACGGAAGCTCTCTGATCGGCGATGGATCCCAGGCCTGACATCGCGCGATCGAAGATGACTGAAAAGCAATCAGGAGAGAATCCTAGCGGTCCTTAAAAAAACAAACCCATCAAAAGCTTAAGACACAGGCAAGGGACGTTTCCTTATCTGGGATTGATCGCGACCATTGCCACTGGAATTCTTATTCTACAACGGATCTCAGAATGGCACAGACATTGAGGCGGAACAATTATAATCCATTGCAAATATCCCAACGTCAATCGTCCGTGAACGAAAAAATCTACCGTAAAGCTATCTCTTACTCTACCACCAGATGATGCAGGTTCGCTGCTCAAGCGATCGCTATCTGTTCCCGATAAACACTCTGAGAAGGCCGCCAGCCAGGCCATGCCAAATTAGCCTTTTGCCTCATTGTCCTTCGGCATCCTGGCCCCCAGCTGCAGCTATTGATCGAGAAACCACCAGACCCGCGGCGGCTGAATGCGCAGTCACCCACCGTTGGCCTGTCTAACGCAGGATCCGGCAGCCATTCCCGGGACAGCCGCGGCACTCCACCCCGTCGATCCCTCGCCATCCGAAACTCTGCCGGCCCTAACGAAGCGGTGGTGCCGTGGGCGCGGCAGATGCGTGAGAGGGTGCCAGGCCCAGGCCCGTATCCGCCACGGCGCCATGCCCCAAGGGTCCGCGTCGCTCAGCCCGCACGCTGATTCGGCCCCCCTAGGGGTTGTGGCGGAGGGCGTTGTCGAGCAGAACATTCACCCCCGCTGTTCCGGACCGCCCCACGTGCACCGATGCTCTCACCCCACCAACAGCCGGCAGCGCAACACCGCCAACGCTTCATCGGGCAGCCCCAGAAAGCGATCCAGCCACGCCTCCCCGGTGGGCTCCACCACAGCCACCCCCACCAGCACCCCGCGCCCATTCTGATCGAGCGGCACACCCACGGCGCTGTGGCGCTGCCCCCGCGCCTCAGCGCTGACCAGCCGGGTGCGCACGATCAGATCCGGAGCCTGATGGAGGCCTGCTACGGCAAACATGAACTGCGCCAGAAACTCCAGCTGCACCGCGCCGCTTTCCTGCTGCCAACGCCCCTCCAACCGCTGCGGCGCGATGGTGATCGAGAGCCCCGGCGGCAGGGGCAGCCCGAGCACCCGGGTGGTGCGCCAGGTGAGCGCCGGAATGGTGAGGCCCTCCGGCGCGAAGGCCAGCGGCCGCCAGCCCTCGCCATCCGGAGCCTCCAGCTGGCCGGAGCCGCCGCCGCCGCGCGCGTTGTAACGGAAGCGGGGATAGCGGCCGATCGCCAGACCGCAGCCGGCCTCCGTGGTGAGCTGCAGGGGGGGCATGGCGGCCGGCCGACGACCCGGTGATTCAACCGCAAATCAGCCAAGGCAGCGCTGGAGGCAACGCACCGCTCCCAGCACCGATGCCAGGCACCGGGGCCAGGCAGCGAGGCCATCAACCATTCCCATCGGCTCATCGACTCGCAGGACCAAACCGCTGCGCCACGCAGCTGAGCCACGGACAGCCCCCGGTTCCGATGAAATGGAGCTCCCCCCATTTGTCGCCCAGCCATGGATGCCGCCAGCCTGCGGGCCCTGTTCACCAAGCCCTACGGCGCTCCGGGCCCCACCGCCGAGCAATGGCGCGCGCTCTATGCGGATGATGTGCACTTCCAGGACCCCACCCAGGAACGCCAGGGCCTCACGGCCTACCTCGAAGCCCAGGAGGGCCTGCTCAAGCGCTGCGACGACGTGTTTCTCGAACCCGGTGCAGTGGCGATCGAGGCCAACACCGCCTTCATCGAGTGGCGGATGGGCCTAAAGATCAAGGGCATCGAGTTCATCTACCCCGGCACCAGCCGCCTGCTGTTCAACGGCGAAGGCAAGATCAGCGATCACCGCGACTATTTCGACTTCGTGGGTCCCACCTTCGAACCGGTTCCGGTGGTGGGTGGATTCGTGCGCTGGCTGTATGGGCGGTTCGTGGCCTAATTGGCGAGGGCCCATGGGGAAGTGGTGGAAGATCAGGCTGCCCGCGGGTGCCGGGCGGCGCTAGCAAGCTGGAGCAGCAGCGCCACCTCAGCTGAGCTCAGGAGCCGCTCACTCCTCCGCAACAGCGCCCAGAGGGATCAGCTTGGTCTGTTTGCGGCCTAGCTAGATATAGAACTCATCGCCTGGCTCGAGACCCAGCTGGGCGGTGCAGGCTTTCCCCACCAACTCCTTCCTGGAAGCGCTCCCGGATAGGGCCGGTCGCGAGGTACTTGACGTCAGTGGCTTAGTCATCGCTCAATGTAGCGAGGGCTTGCACCGCTCAGACCCGCGTAGACAGCACCATCGGCCCCTTGGGCGCGGTGCCCATCGGGTTGGATTCCACCGTCACGCTGATGCCATTGGCGAGGCTGGTGGGCATCGGCGGGATCAGCATCGCCACATGCCCCTGCTCGGTCGGAATGAAGGCGACGCAGCCCACCTTGCGGCCGTCGACATCGGCCCAGAGGCGATACATGTGGCCAGGTGGTGGTAGTGGGAGGTTGTTGACCATCAGCACGTTGTGGGTGGGGTTGCCCGTCACCAGCACTTCACCAGAGGGCGGGTTTGTCGATGCGATGGTGTCGGTTGCCGCTGAGGTCAGCATCAGGCGCCGCCCAGGACTCACCTGGGATGGGCCTCGGGCTGCCTGCAGTTGCTGCTGCACCTGGGCCAGCTGCTCGCGGGTTTGGTGCAGTTCGGCGCCAAGGATCGCCAACCCCAGAGCAAGCAGCGCAGGCAGCAACCAGGGCAGAGGTGGCCGCTGCGGATTGGACGGCTCCAGCAGACGGCGCCGCAGCCTGAGCGGAGGCGCCGCAGAGGCGGGCAGGGCCAGGGGCAGCAGGTTGAGGGTGGTGCTGAATTCCTCCAGCCGCGCTCGCAGCTCCGGCCGCTGCCGCAGGAGCCCCGCCAGCTGCTGCCGTTCCCGTTCGTCCAGGTCTCCGAGGGCATGGCCCGCCAGAAGGGCGTCGATGGCGGCAGGGGTGGGGGGGGTCTCGTGGGGATTCATGGTTCGCTCCGGAAATCGATCAGCAAGGCCCGCAGACGGATCAACCCCTGCCGCGATCGGGTCTTGATCGTCCCCAGGGGTACCTGGAGGCGTTCACCGATCGCCGACTGGCTCAGCCCTTCGTAATAAGCCATTTCCAGCACCTGCCGCTCGTTGGCGGGGATGCTGTCCAGGGCTCGCCGCACCCTTAGCGCCAGTTCGTCGTCTTCTGCGGCCTGGTGGGGGCTGCGCACGGCCGCCGGAAACAGCTGAGCCGACCATCGTTGCACCAGCTCCCAGCGGTTATTACGCTGATGGATGCGATTAAGCGCCATCGAGCGGGTCATCAACAACAGGTAGGCCAGCACCGGACCCCGGGCGGGCTCGTAGCGGCCCTGCTGCCAGAAGCGCAGGAAAACATCGTGGCTGAGGTCCTCCGCTTCCTGGTTGGAGCGGCAAAGCCGCAGTGCGAGCCGGTAAACGGCGTCGCCGCAGGCTTCGTAGAGCTCCTCCAGGGAGTTGTAGTTGGGGCTGGAATCCATCAAGGTTCCCCGCCTTGGCTGCTCCAGCGGGACGGCTGGGGTGTCGGATGAGGACGAGTACGGTCCCACGGGAATGGGGCGAGGAGGGGATTCAAGAGGTATACCGCCAGGACGTCCGTTCGGATTGTCTGAGGCGCCCAGGGCCGGCGAAATCCAGATGCAGGCCAATCGGAATCAGTAAGGGACCGAGCACGAATAACCCAAACATCAATCGCATTGCCCAAGCGGCTCTTCCCGAATCCATTCAGGTTTATGAAGCTTCGGGCGTGCAGGTTGTATTGGTTCTTTTGCCATTCGGACAGATCGTGTTCTTGAAAACAGCATTTTCCAGCAGAGAGCGTCCTACGCTGGCACGGAACAGATTGGCTTCGGTCAAATTGGCCTTGCTCAGGACTGCCCAGGTGAAGTCGGCTTGAGTGAGGTTTGCCCTTAAAAGATTGGCTTCACTCATGTTGGCTCCATTCAGGTTGGACCCAGTCAAGTTTGCCCCGCTGAGGTTGGCCCTGTAGAGATTCGACTTAAAAAGATTGGAGTTGATCAGTATGGCCTCGCTAAAGTTGGCTTCACTGAGGTTGGTGCCGCCAAGATTGGCGCCGCCTAGGTTGGCCCTGTAAAAGTTGGTCTCACTGAAGTTATTGCCGCTGAGATCAGCGCCACGTAGGTCTAAAGATGAGAGGTTGGCACCGGCAAGGATGGGGGCATTGGCTTCTCTCAAAAACTGGAAGACAAGGCTCCTGCGTTCTGGTCCCAGCATGCCATCACCTTGTAACTG
>BJHE01000050.1 GCA_014191755.1 Cyanobium sp. | reverse complement strand
CTCTCCCCCCTTCACCCGGATCACGGGCTGGGCATGGGCTGGAGAGCTCGCAAGGCTCCAAGCGCCCCAGGCCTTACGGTGCAAGCGATCCGACGCTATCCGGCCCCGGGCCGGCCCCCCGCCTTGACCCTGCGGCTCACCAACACCCTCACCCGGGCCAAGGCCGACTTCGTGCCCCTTCACGAGGGCATGGTGTCGATCTACTGCTGCGGCGTCACGGTCTACGACCTCTGCCACCTCGGCCATGCCCGCAGCTACATCGTGTGGGATGTGCTGCGCCGCTACCTGATCTGGCTGGGCTATCAGGTGACCTTCGTGCAGAACTACACCGACATCGACGACAAGATTCTCGCCCGCGCTGCGGCCGAGGGCAGCTCGATGGAGGCGGTGAGCGAACGCAACATCGAGGCCTTCGTGACCGACATGACCGCCCTCAACATCCTTCCCGCCGACCGGATGCCGCGGGCCACCCGCAGCCTCGATGCGATCCGCACCCTGATCAGCGACCTTGAAGCCCGAGGGGCCGCCTATTCGGTGGATGGCGATGTGTATTTCGCCGTGCTCAAGCACCGCGGTTACGGCAAACTCTCCGGCCGGGATCTAGCCGAGCAGCAGGACAACGCCTCCGGCCGAGTTGCCAGCGCCGAGGAGGGCCGTAAGCACCATCCCTTCGATTTCGCCCTCTGGAAAGGAGCCAAGGCGGGCGAACCCAGCTTCCCATCGCCTTGGGGACCGGGCCGTCCCGGCTGGCACATCGAATGCTCGGCGATGGTGCGCGAGGTGTTGGGCGACACGATCGACATCCATCTTGGCGGCGCCGATCTGATCTTTCCCCACCACGAAAACGAGATCGCCCAGTCGGAAGCGGCCACCGGAAAAGAACTGGCGCGCTGGTGGCTGCACAACGGCATGGTGAATGTGGGCGGGGAGAAGATGAGCAAATCGCTCGGCAACTTCACCACCATCCGCGCCCTGCTTGAATTGGGCGTCAGCCCGATGACCCTGCGGCTGTTTGTGCTGCAGGCGCACTACCGCAAACCGCTCGATTTCACCGCCGCCGCCCTGGAGGCCGCCGCCACCGGCTGGAAGGGCCTGAATGCCGCCCTGGGAGTGGGCCGCACATATGCACATCTGCTCCCCTGGAGCGAAAGCACGGCCGGCGATCTTGCCGCCCTTCCTGACGACCTGGCGGCCAGCAAGGGCCGATTCATCGCGGCCATGGACGATGACCTCAACACCGCCGCGGCCATGGGCGAACTGTTTGAGCTGGCGCGGCCCCTGCGGGCGCTCGCCAATCGCCTGCAACGTCGTGACATTCCCGGAGCGGCAGATCTGGCCCAGGGCGGTCGGTGGCGGTTATTGATTGAGCTGGCGGGGGTGCTCGGGCTCGAACCCGAACAGCCAAGGCTCCCGTCGTTGCAGGGATTCAGAGGCGATCAAGCAACCAGCGGGGAGCCGCCAACCAAGGCGAAGCCTGCAGCTTCACTGGTACGGAATCCAACGGATGTTCAATCGACCACCCCCGTTGGGTTCACCCTCGAGGGCAGCCCTGGGGAAGACATCAGAGCCCTCATCGAGAGGCGCAAGGCCGCCAAGGCCGTCCGCGACTTCGCCACGGCCGACCGGATCCGCGACGAGCTCAGGAGCCAGGGCATCGAACTGATCGACCGCCCTGGCGGCAGCACCGAATGGCTGCGCCGCTGAGGGTTTCCGCTTCTTGGAGCCGCCCCAGGCAGCACTGTGCCTCTCCCCCTCCTGCCCGCGATGCCCTGCCTGCCCAGTGGCTGCCATTCCCGCGGAGGGGCGACAGTCCTGGGACCGCGGACGCATCGCCCGGATTCCTCGCTCCAGGGCAGAACGATCAGGAAAAGACCAAGAAGTTGCCAAGCGTCAATGCTGGCTTCAGGCTCCCGGCGGCGCCTGCTTGTCCCGCATCAAGGTCTCGATCTTGCGGATGCGCCTGAGTGTTGTCTCCCAGACCTCAAGCTGAAAGGCACGGCCCCGGTCCCCCGCCGCCACGGCGGAACGGCATTCCGCCACCTGGGCATCGAGATCACCGCCAGCCTCGAAGACATCCCAAAGCTGGCGTTCCAGCCGTGCCCGGTCGATGAAGTTCCAGCGCTGCAGCCAGGGGGGGAGGGCGGCCATCGGATCGGGCTATGAGATTGCGCCAGCCTTGCAGAGCCCCCAAAGGAGCCGCCGGTTCAACCAGGGGGACGGGCCGGGCCGACGCGACCTCCGCCGCCGCTGAGTCGTGCGAGGGGCCCGAAGGGCACGAAGAACGTCGCTGAAGACCCCGATCAGACCTTCTTTGGACCTGCCGTGACACGGTGGCTGGAGCTGCGGGTCACAATGACCGTGCTGCGATGAAACGCTCTCTGGAGCTTGCGGAGAAGCCCGCTGAAGCTGCGGTGAGAAACTGGTGCCGCAAGTCCGCGAGCCCCGCCGTGAAAGCCCTGTCCGTGCTGGGGTCAACAGGCTCAATCGGCACCCAGACCCTGGAGATCGCCCTGGAGTTCCCCGAGCGCTTCAAGGTGGTGGCCCTCACGGCCGGCAACAACCTCGACCTGCTGGTGGAGCAGATCGTGCGCCACCAGCCCGAGGCGGTGGCCCTGGCCCACCCGGAAAAGCTCGCCGAGCTGCGCGAGCGCCTTGAAGCCCTCGAATCCGGCCAACGGCCGGCACGGATGCCGGAGTTGCTGGGCGGCAGCGACGGCCTCTGCGCCGCCGCCGCCTGGGGCAGCGCTGATCTGGTCGTCTCCGGCATCGTGGGCTGCGCCGGCCTGCTGCCCACCCTGGCCGCGATCAACGCCGGCAAGGACATCGCCCTGGCCAACAAGGAAACCCTGATCGCCGCGGGGCCCGTGGTGCTGCCGGCCCTGGAGGCCAGCGGCAGCCGGCTGCTGCCGGCCGATTCAGAGCACTCCGCCCTGTTCCAGTGCCTGCAGGGCACCCCCTGGGCCGACACCGCCCGCCTCTCCACAGGCGTTCCCACCCCCGGCCTGCGCCGCATCCAGCTCACCGCCAGCGGCGGCGCCTTCCGCGATTGGCCCGCCGCCGACCTGGCCAAGGCCACCGTGGCCGATGCCACCAGTCACCCGAACTGGAGCATGGGCCGCAAGATCACCGTGGATTCGGCCACCTTGATGAACAAAGGGCTCGAGGTCATCGAGGCCCACTACCTGTTCGGCCTCGATTACGATCACATCGAGATCGTGATCCACCCCCAGTCGATCATCCACTCGATGGTGGAACTAGCCGATTCCTCGGTGCTCGCCCAGCTGGGCTGGCCGGACATGAAGCTACCGATCCTCTACTGCCTCAGCTGGCCCGAGCGGCTCGACACCCCCTGGCGCCGCCTCGATCTCACCGAAGTGGGCCAGCTCACCTTCCGCGCCCCCGACCGGGAGAAATACCCCTGCATGGCGCTGGCCTACGCCGCCGGCCGAGCGGGCGGCACGATGCCGGCGGCCCTAAACGCGGCCAATGAGCAGGCCGTGGCGCTGTTCCTGGAGGAGCGCATCCCCTTCCTCGCCATCCCCCACCTGATCGAGCGGATCTGCGACCGCCATCGCGTCGACCTCACCGCCAGCCCGTCGCTGACCGATGTGTTGGCAGTCGATGCCTGGGCCCGCCAGGCTGTGCTTGAAGCCGCCGCCACCCTGCAGGCCCATGCCCCGGCCGCCTTGCCGGCCTGAAGCGTTCCACTGCCCCGCATCAGTACTGCCAAGCATTCCCAAAGCCAGAATCCCCCCAGCGCCATGTCGTTCCAAGGATCGCCAAATCATCTCAAGGCTCGGGTCAGCCTCTGGCCCGCCAGCGGCGAGCTCCAGGTGAAGGGTCACCCCCAGACCAGCCACGACCTGGAGGCACGCCTGGAGCATGCGATCACAGGCCAGGTCGGCTGAGTGGTCCGAGTCAGCCACCACCTGCTGCTCTGCGCCACGCCCACCAAGGCCCTCTGCTGCCCCGACCCGGAGCTTGGCGCCGCCAGCTGGGCCCGCCTCAAGCAGCTGGTGCGAGAGCTAGGCCTGGAGGATCCCGCCCTGGAACAGGGCATCGTGCTGCGCACCAAGGCCGACTGCCTGCGCATCTGCGCCGAGGGGCCGATCCTGCTGATCTGGCCCGATGGGGTGATCTACGGCGGCGTGACCGCCCAGCGGATCGAGCGAATCATTAAGGAGCATGTGGTCGGCGGGGTGCCGATCGAGGACTGGGTGGTGGGGCGAAACCAATTCGGCAGCTAATGGACTCAGCTGAACCAAGGTGATCGCCCTGGATCAGATCGCCAGCCCAGACCCCCTGATAGTCCCTCCCGAGGGAACGATGGAGAATCGAGGTGCTGTGAACCGACGCGGTCTCCTGACTGGCGAACGTGCCGTTTCCCACCCTCGATGCAACCAACCTCAGACCCCCACCTTCTCCTTCGCCCCTGCCGCCACCTTGCCCACCCCGAGGCTGCGCAGCTCGCTCAGCAGGCCGTTGAGCACCGCCTTGGCATCGCCGAACACCATGGCGGTTTGGGGCAGTTCGAACAGGGCATTGGGGATGCCGGCGTAGCCAGCGCCGAGGCTGCGCTTCACCACGAACACCTGGCGGGCCTGGTCCACCTCCAGCACAGGCATACCGTAAAGGGGGCTGGAGGGATCGCTCTTCGCATCGGGGTTCACCACATCGTTGGCACCGAGCACGATCACCACATCGGTGCGAGGGAACTCGGGGTTAATGATGTCCATCTCCACCAGTTGCTCGTAGGGCACATCGGCCTCGGCCAAGAGCACATTCATGTGGCCGGGCATGCGACCCGCCACCGGATGGATGGCATAGCTCACTTCCACCCCATGGGCTTCCAGTAGCTTGGCCAGTTCCCTCAGGGCGTGCTGGGCCTGGGCCACGGCTAGGCCGTAGCCGGGCACGAACACCACCCGCTCGGCCTGCTCAAGGGCCATGGCGCACTCCTCGGGGCTGCAGCTGGTAATGCGGGTATACCCCGCCTCGCTGCCTCCACCACCGACAGAACCGCCAGCAGTCCCCAGGGCTCCGCCGAACAACACGCTCACCAGGGAGCGGTTCATGGCAGTGCACATCACCTGGGTAAGAATCAGGCCCGCTGCACCCACCATGGCGCCCGCCACGATCAGCAGCTGGCTGCCCACCACGAAGCCGGCTGCAGCCGCGGCCACCCCGGAATAGGAGTTGAGCAGCGAGATCACCACCGGCATGTCGGCGCCGCCGATCGGCAGGGTCACGCCGATGCCCAGCAGGGTGGAGGCGCCCACCAGCAACCAGAGGGGCCAGCCGGCCGGATGGGCCGGGATCTGGATGCCGCCCAGCAGGCAAAGCAGGGCCAGGCCGATGTTCACGGCGTGGCGCAGGGAACTCTGGGTCCAGGCGGGGGTATCCAGCCAGCCCTGCAGCTTGGCCATGGCCACGATCGAGCCGCTGAAGGTGATCGCCCCCACGAACACCGAGATCGCGATCGACACCAGCTCCACCATCCCGGAATCCTGAGAGGCGAAGAGGGCCACCCCCACGGCCACGAGCAGCGATGCCATGCCGCCGCAGCCGTTGAAGAGAGCCACCACCTCCGGCATGGCCGTCATCGGTACCCGCTGGGCAGTGAGCACCCCGGCTAGGCCACCCAGGGCGGAACCCACGGCGATCCAGAGCCAGGTGATCGGCGAAGGCTGCAACTGAATCAGCAGACCCACCACGGCCAAGCCCATCGCCAGTGCCGCCAGGCCGTTAGCGGTGCGGGCGGAGCGCACCTTGGAAAGGCCCTTGAGGCCCAGAGCCAGCAGCAGCACCGCCACCAGGTCGATGGCATCGGTGAACAGATCAATCGAAAGGGAGTTCACGGCAGAAGCGGATCAACCGCACAGATCAGGAATGGAGTGAAGACAGCGGAACTGGGCCCAAGCCCAGGGCGGAGTGCCTTGATGAAGTGGAACGAAGGGCAGCCACCGAAGCCGCGATCGAGGCATTGGCAGTCATTCGATCTGGGGCTGGCTAATGAACAGCCCCAGGACCGGTGACACGGGAAGGGCCACCAACCTCCGCTCCATCAGCGACGCCGGAACATCGCCAGCATTCGGTCCGTCACCAGGAAGCCACCCACCACGTTGTAGAGGGCGAAGCCCAGGGAGAGGGCCCCGATCGCCAGCAGGGCGGGGTTACCCGCGGCTTGGCTGAGCAGGGTGAGCGAGGCAAGCATGGTGATGCCACTAATGGCGTTGGCCCCCGACATCAGGGGGGTGTGCAGGGTGGGAGGCACCTTGCCGATCAGTTCAAGCCCGAGGAGGCTGCCGAGCAGCAGCACCCAGAGTGAATTGGAAAGGGAGCTCATCGCAGGCTGGGGGTCGGGGCGGATGGATTGGAGGGCTGGACGCCCCCCGTGAGAGCAGGCTCAGCGGCCGGAGACGTTGAGGCACCAGGGGCGTCGATGGCCTGTTCGGCGCCGTAGACCACATCGCGACGGCGGCAGACGCCCTCGTGGGTGAGCAGGCAGCCCTCCAGAATCGGATCGGCGGGGTCGAGGCGGAAGCCCTCCTCGCCCAGCAGGTGCTCGATCAGGGCCGCCACATTGCGGGCATAGAGGGCGCTGGCGTGGTTGGCCACGCTGCTGGGCAGGGCTTCGGCCCCGATCAGCTTCACGCCCTTGCGTTCCACAGTGGCGCCGGGAACGGTGCCGAAGCAGTTGCCGCCCTGGGCCACCGCCAGATCCACCACCACCGAACCCGGGCGCATGCCATCGAGCATGGCCTCGCTGATGAGCCGGGGAGCCGTGCGACCCGGGACCTGGGCGGTGCAGATCACCATGTCGGCCAGGGCCAGCTGCTCGGCCAGCTGAATGCGCTGGGCCTCAAGGAAGGCCTCGGAGGCCTCCTTCGCGTACCCACCTGCTTCCGCCGGCCGGTCCTCCAATTCGGGAGGATTGATGAAACGGCCCCCGAGGGATTCCACCTGTTCCTTCACGGCCGGCCGCACATCCGACACATACACCACACCGCCCAGGCGGCGGGCCGTTGCCAAGGCCTGCAAACCGGCCACGCCGGCTCCGAGGATCAGCACCCGGGAAGGCTGAATCGTGCCGGCCGCCGTCATCAGCATGGGCACGTAGCGGTCTAGGGCGGCCGCCGCCAGCAGCACCGCCTTGTAGCCGGCGATGTTGGCTTGGGAGGAGAGCACATCCATGGCCTGGGCGCGGCTGATCCGGGGCAGCAGCTCGAGGGCGATGGCCGAGGCCCGGCAGCCGTTGAGGGTCTCGATGAGCCCGGTGCCGCCATAGGGAGCCAACAGGCCCACCACGAGGGTTCCCGGGCGGAGCTGCTCCAGGGCCTCCGGCGCCGGAGGGGCCACGCAGAGCAGGCCTTCAACCGCAGACCAAGGCAGATCGTAGGCGGGATGGAGCTGGGCGCCGGCCTCCGAATACTCGGCATCCCGGAAACCGGCGGCAGCGCCGGCCCCCTGCTCCACATGCACCTCAGCACCGCGGCCGCTCAGGCGGCGAACGGTTTCGGGGGTGGCGGCCACCCGGGTCTCACCCGGAGCAAATTCCCGGGGAATCAGCAATCTCACCAAGAGCGCGGTCCTCCAAACCTTTCTTCCAGTTAGGGCCGCTGGGAGCTGGACGACAAGCTGCTCGCCTCCTATGTGCGGACTCCCCCATGCAGGACTGGGGCCAGACGGAACTGCCGCGGGCAATCCCGATCCTTTTCTGAAGAACAGCTGGTCTGTCCGTGCAGATGGCTAGTGCATGGATGCGTGTGCCCAGCTCCGATGGCCCTGACCGCCCTCGAATGTCCCGACAATGTTTGCCACAGCCACCACGGCGGCCATGCGGTGGCCCGGGAGGAGGTGCAACGCAACCTCAACGCCCACGGCGCCGACTGATGCGAACGGGTGGCGGAGCGCATCTACGAAATCTCTGTTGACAGCTTCTGCCAGACCGTGATGCCCAACCTGCAGCAGCAGGGCTGGCAGCGGCGCCACCTGGACTGGGAATTCAAGCTCTCGGGCGCGAGGATCTGCTCGACCGGATGGCTAAACGGCTTCTATAGGATGCCGCTGGCGATTTCGAGCGGGCTCGCCACTGCGCCTCCGCCGATCTCAACGAGGTGGAACATCTGCTGATGAACCATGCTGAAGCTCAACGCTGACGGATCCGATGACCCGTCAATCGGACGGGGCATCGCAGATCTACTCAGACCAAGCCTCAAAAGCGAAGCTATAAAGTTCAGATCTCAGATCAAGGGAAGCAGTTCCTGCTCTAGACAACGCACTTGGGGCAAACAGCCTCTTTGGCGCAGCAGTCGCAGCCTCAGAATCATCGGATCGATGTCGCAGTAGAGGAGCCAGCAATGCTCCAGATGAAGCCTGGGGTGATCGATGGGGTCACGGGGCTGGGCCATGTCTGCAGGACCATTCGCCCAGGAGAGGGGTCTGGTCGGAAGCTAGAGACGCCGACCAGGAAAAAAATGGGAAGGAATACTCAAACCCTCCGGCCGTTGGCAACGCCGTTGCCAACGGCCTTGGAAACGATGACGGCACCGGCCCACCCGAGCCCAGAATCGGTCGATGGCCTCACCTTCCTTTGAACTGTTTTGCTGTGGCAAGGCTCCGGCCACGGCTGGACCGCCGGCGTTGCAGCCCCGGGATTGGCAACGGCAGTTGATCCAGCTGCTGAGGGTGCGCCTCCACGAGAGCGATTCGGCCCGCAGAGATGTGCTGGTGCATGCCGGCCCTGGAGCCGGCAAGACCCTCGGGGCCCTGCTGGGCTTCCAACGGATGCAGCGGGAGGGACGCCTGGAGCGCCTGGTGGTGTTCTGCCACCGCAGCTCCATCGCCCGCCAGTGGCTCGCTGCCGCCCTGCGGCTGGGCCTGATGATCCGGGAGTGGGATGGGAGTCCGGAGCCTGGGCAGGGCGGCGCGGATCCGGATGGCTGGCTGCTCAGCTATCAGGGAGCAGCACGCCATCGCGAGCGGCTGCTGCGGGATCTGCCGAAGCGGCTGGCTGGGGAACCTTGGCTGGCCATTGCCGATGAGGTGCACCACCTCGGTCTCGATCCGGAGGAACCCGAAGCCATGGGCTGGGGCCAGGTGTTCAGCGAACTCACCAACCCAGCCCGACTGAGGCTGGGGCTCTCCGGCACCCCCTTCCGCGCCGATGCCCTGGCCTTCTGCGCGGCCCGCCGGATCCGGATGCGGGAATCAGGAACGATCGTGGAGCGGATCGTTCCCGATCTGTGCGTGGAACCCCATCGGCTGATCCAGGCCGGTGACGTGCGCCCCTTGGAATTTCGCTTTCAGGACGGCTGGGTGGAACATGGCCGCGGCCCCGCCGGGACGGAACGGCAAACCTCACCCCTGTCACAGGAAACGCGGGAGAGTTGGCGGGCTCGCAACCTGCGCAGGGCCATCCGCCCGGGGGATGGGGGTGGCATTGCCCAGCGTCTGCTGATCCAGGCCCGCGACCGACTGGAGCAGGTGAGGGGCCTCCATAGCGGAGCGGGGGGCCTGGTGATCGCCCGCGACATTCTCCATGCCCGTCATATTGCCGAGTGGCTGCGGGAGGAAGGCGAGGAGCCGGTCCTGGTCCACTCCCTTGATCCGGAGGCCTCAAACCGGCTCGCTTCCTTCCGCGGCGGGATCGGCCGCTGGTTGGTGAGCGTGGATATGTGCGCGGAGGGGTTTGATGCGCCGCGGCTCCGGGTGGTGGCCTACCTGAGCACCGTGGTGACCCGGAGCCGTTTCGTTCAAGCGATCACCAGGGCCGTACGCCTGGAGGATGACCGCATGGGCGCGGAGGGCATCCCCCGGGATCCTTCCTATGTGTTTGCCCCAGCGGATCCACTTCTGATCGCCCATGCCCGCACCTGGGCCCGCAGTGAGCCCTATGTGATTCGCTCCCACACGGCATCACCAGCCCCTGAGACGGGCGGCCCGGGAGCAGGCGGTGCGCAAACGCTGACCGCCCTGGCCGATGGGGCGGGTGCCGTGATCCACCTGGGGGGCCCGGAATTGCCTGCCTTCTTGGCCAAGCCTGCCAGATCTGACTACCACCGGCCAGCGCCAGGATTTACGACGTTGTGTCAACCAACACCAACGAATGCCTGGGACGCAGAGAAAGTACTGGCACTCGACGATCAGTGATGGACGCGGCTGTGCATCGCAGACTCACCGTTGCCGTGTGCTGGGCCATGGCTCGTCGTGCAGCCTTGGATGGTCAGGAGCGGTTCGAAGAGAGCTACGCCCTGAACGAAGAATTTCGGGAATGGCTGCTATGCCTGGAAGACAACCCGGAGCTACTGCGCGAGACTGTGCTCATGGTTCCCTCGAATCTCCCCATGCAGGGCCGCCCCGAAACCGACGGCCTGCTTGAAATCTAAAGCAAATCAGCTGATTTCCAGTCATCCCTATCTTGGTTGCGGCCTGTTTCATTGTGGGCACAGGTGCTTCCTTCGCGACGGGCACAGGTGCCTGCTTCGAAGGGAAATCAACCCAGAGCCAGCGCCACTTCCCTAGGGTTAAGTCATAGTTGTTCCGCATTGGCGCCATGGGTGAGGCCCCTTCCCAGTCCGTTGAAACCGATGGCCCCCAGCGGACGCCGGTGGAGAACGTAGTGATCATCGGTTCGGGGCCGGCGGGCTACACCGCCGCCATCTACGCGGCCCGGGCCAACCTCAATCCCTTGCTGATCACCGGCTTCCAGGCCGGAGGCATCCCCGGGGGCCAGCTGATGACCACCACTCACGTAGAGAACTACCCCGGCTTCCCCGACGGCATCCTGGGACCGGAGCTGATGGACCGCATGAAGGCCCAGTCCGTCCGCTGGGGGACCCATCTGGTTGAGGCCGATGCCGAACGGGTTGATCTGAGTGTGCGTCCGTTCCGCATCCACACCAGCGAAGCCCAGACCATCCACGCCCATACCCTCATCTTGGCGACTGGCGCCAGTGCGAACCGACTTCATCTGCCCCAGGAGGAGCGCTTCTGGAGCCGCGGGATCAGCGCCTGCGCCATCTGTGACGGCGCCACCCCCCAGTTTCGCCGCGAGGAACTGGCTGTAGTTGGGGGGGGTGATTCCGCCTGCGAGGAAGCGGTCTACCTCACCAAGTACGGAAGCCACGTGCATCTGATCGTGCGCAGTGATCGGCTTCGGGCCAGTGCCGCCATGGCCGATCGGGTGCTGGCCAATCCGGCGATCAGCTTGCATTGGAACCGCGAACTGCTGGATGTGGCGGGAGGAGGAGCGGCAGGCGACGCCGACTGGCTGGGCTCGATCATCCTGCGGGACCGAATCGGAGGCGGCACCGAGAACTTGCCCGTGCGGGGGCTGTTCTATGCCATCGGCCACACCCCCAACACCAGCCTGCTGCAGGGCCAGATCCCCCTGGATGAGCGGGGGTACCTTGTAACCAGGCCCGGCCGGCCCGAAACGGAGCTGGACGGAGTGTTCGCCGCCGGGGACGTGGCGGATGCGGAATGGCGCCAGGGCATCACCGCCGCAGCCAGTGGCTGCCAGGCGGCCCTCGCCGCCGAACGCTGGCTCAGCCACCACGGACTGGCGGTCACGGTGCGACGGGAGGTGGTGGAGCCGGCTCCTGCGGGCGAACCGATGCGTACCCTCGAGAGCGATGCCGACAACTACAACCCCGAGGCCCTCTGGCAGAAGGGGGCCTACGCCCTGCGCAAGCTCTACCACGACAGCCCGAAGCCGCTCCTGGTGGTCTACACCTCCCCGAGTTGTGGCCCCTGCCACGTGCTCAAGCCCCAACTCAAACGCGTGCTCCAAGAACTCGAAAGCCGCGCCCAGGGAGTGGAGATCGACATCGAGGCCGATCCCGAGATCGCCCTGCAGGCTGGGGTGAACGGGACCCCGACGGTGCAACTCTTCCTTGCCAAGGAGATGAAGCAGCAATGGCGAGGTGTGAAGCAGCGCCGTGAATTCCGTGACGCCATCGAGGCCCTCACCCCCCCGGCCTGAGCGAGAAGCCCCTGATCAGCCTAAGTTCTGTTCAATACCATGGCAGAGGGACTGATATCCGCCTGCCTGGGGCTTCCAGGCCCGAAAAGTGGACGATTCATCCCCTGGGGATCATTGGCCAGTTGCCTGCCCTGCGGCTCCCGGCGTCAGTGGCCGGTCCCCGCAGCGCCCCCCCCCCCAAGCCAGCCAACGGCCTGCCGCCGTGGGTCTCCAGACTCCGATCGAGCGGCTTCAGCGGCGCCGGGGCCCTCCGGGCCGGTTCCCGGCTGGCCGTGGCCCGGTGGCCCCGGCATTGCGCTCCCGATAGGTGATTCTGCCCCTGGTGAGGTCGTAGGGGCTGATCTCCACCAGCACCTTGTCACCGGCCAGCAGCTTGATCCGGAACTTGGTGAGCTTGCCGGCGGCGCGACAGAGGCATTGGTGGCCAGCTGGCTGCTCCAGGGTCACCAGGTAGAAGCCGTTGCCCTGTTCCTTCTCGATCACGCCGGACGTTTCGATCATGCTGCGGTTGGTTGGGCCAATACGGGTGCCATTCGATAGCTTAGGCGCCCGGTGGCTGCAGCACGGACTCCTGGGGTGGGCTCTAGGGTCGCCACACTGACTCCGCTGCCCAGCCATGCTTCTGCCTCCGGTATCCATGGATCTGGGCCTGCTGCTCATCTCCATCGGCGTGGTGAACCTGTGGCGCTCCCGCAGCGGAAGCTGAAGGATCAGGCTGCGGGCGCTGCGCCAGCCACCCTCCTGTTCCACAAGCCGTACGGCGTGCTCAGCCAGTTCAGCCGTGAGCCCGGCAGTGCTTGGGGCTGCCTGGCCGACTGGATCGAGCAACGGGAGGTGTACCCGGCGGGTCGCCTCGATGCCGACAGCGAAGGCTTGCTGCTGCTCACCGGCGATGGTCGGCTGCAACACCGACTCACCGACCCCCGCTGGGGCCATTGGCGCACCTACAGGGTCCAAGTGGAGGGGGAACCCAGCCAGACCAGCCTGAACGATCTGCGCCGGGGACTGGACATCCAGGGACGGAGAACCCTGCCGGCTCGCGCCAGAATCATTCTGGATCCCGTGCTGGGGGAACGGCAGCCACCGATCCGGCAACGACGCACGATCCCGACAGCGTGGCTCGAGATCCAACTGCGGGAGGGACGCAACCGCCAGGTGCGCAGGATGACAGCGGCCGTGGGACTCCCCACCCTCCGGCTCGTGCGCGTGGCCATCGATCTGATGGATGGAGCCCATCCCCTCACTCTGGAGGGGCTGGCAGCGGGCCAATGGCGCTTCGTAAGCCCGGCTGAGGGTCAACGACTTCAGGCGCTGATGGCGGGAGAGCCTCGTGCAGGGTCCGGCCCGGAAACCCGGCCACGATTCAGGCCAGGGCGTCGCTGAGCTCGCGCACGGCCTGGAGTTGCCCGTAGTAGTAGTTCGCCCGGGCGCGGCGGTCGGCATCCTCGATCACATCGAGGGCATCGAACCCGAGACTCTGCCAGAGGTCATGGCCACAGGCCCGGCTCACCTCGCTCACCGCCTCCTGCTCAAGCAGACCGAGGCGTCGTTGAAGATTCTTGATCTGGGCAATGGCCATAGCCGGAAAATCCCGCAACAAAACCAGTCAATAGTACAGACGAACTGCCAGGCCTGATCAGAAGGGAAGTTTCTTCTTGGCGTCCTTATCGAGATCGGCGTCCATCTCGCGCAGCCGCCGCAGGATGGTGTCGTAGTACTCCTTGAGATAGCTCTCCAGCGTGGTGGTTTCAGAGGGATCCAGGCCGAAGGCGGCATAACTGGCCTCCATTGCTGCATCGAGCGGGCGACCACCGCCCACCACCTCGGCAAAGGAGAGGCGTTCGGCCACATTGAGGCTGGCCTCAAAGAAGCCGGCCACTCCCTGCATGAGTCCCAGCAACTGGGGGGGCACCCGGAACACCCGGGCGGACTTGCCGCTGTACTTCTCACAGAGCTGGGTGATTTCTCCCGTGATCCAGGCCCGGGGACCGACCATCGGGAAGGATCCACGCACCGTCTCCGGACGGGTGAGGGCCGCCACGGCAAAGCGGGCCGCGTCCTGGCTGTTCATGTAGGCGATCGGTGTCGGCACCCCGCTCACCCACACCGTCTGGCTCTCCAGCACCGGGATGGCGAACTGGCTGATCAGACCCTGCATGAAGGCGGCACCCCGCAGGATCGTGTAGTCGAGGTCGGAGGCCTCCAGCCACTGCTCGGTGCAGGCCTTGATGTCCATCAGCGGCACGGTGGGATGCTGTTCGGAGTCGAGAAGCGAATGGAACACCACCCGCCGGACCCCGGCTCGACGGCAGGCGGCGAAAAGGTTCTGCTTGCCGGTCCAGTCCACCGAATAGGTGCTGCCGCTGTCGGTGGCACGTGCGGTGGCCGCATCGATCACCGCCGCCTGGCCTTCCAGGGCGTAATCGAGGCTGTCGGGTTCGAGCAGGTCACCACGGGTGAGCTCACATCCCCATTCCTGCAGGAACGAGGCCCTGCGGGGTGAGCGCACCATGCAGCGCACCTCGTGGCCGGTCTCGAGGGCGCGACGGGCGATCTGACGGCCGAGGGTGCCTGTGGCGCCGACGATCAGAACCTGCATCCGCCTCTCTCCTGCAATTCTTCACAGCCGGCTGAGCCTAGGGGTGCGCAGGCGGCGGACGCGGCGGGCAGGGAGGAGGACCTCAGCAAGAGGGCGTGGACCCTTAATCCTTCAGGAGCTTGAGCAGGAGGGCACCACCTGCCAGACCCACGGGGATCAGCACCCAGAACAGTGCAGCGGTGCCGAAGATTTCAGAGGCCATGGCCCGGAGAGGTGCAACGGTTTACCTGTTTAGCAGGCATCGGCTTTTCCAGCCGCCTGGAGTCGCTCCTGGACCAAGCTGAGCACTCTCCGCTTCAAAGGGCAAGCCGCCGGCAGATCTCCAACACCACGGGCCAGGGAGCGTCGCTGCGGACCTGTGCTGCCATGACACCACTAGCACTGGCGCCATGGCCAGCGGCCCGCAGGGCAGCCACCAGATCGGCCAGCCGCGGTGGCCCCCCCCCGAGGCGGCGGGCGATCTGATCGGTGGGCCAGCAGCGGGCCGGATACCCCGGATCGCCCTGCAACCGGGCCAGCAAACGAGCCCCGTCTGCCCCGAGGGTGTGCGGGGATTGTTCCGCCTGGGAGGCCATTGAGGCCAGAACAGCGGCATCCTGCAGGGGCCCGATCCAGAGCGGACCGCTCACCGCCAGGGAACCACTGGAGCCACACAGGCAGGCTTGCCAGCGCCCGAGCGCCATCAGGCTCTGCACCTGCTGGTCACCGCAGCCGTGACAGTGGGCCACAAGCCCCAGCAGGCCTTCCTCCCCGGGACCCGGCAATCGCTCGACCCCGACCGCCGTGCGGAAGGTGCGCCCCTCACTGAAGCTGAACAGGGGCCGGATCCCGCGCCCCTGAGCCCAGGCGGTCCGGGCCACCACTCCAAGCTGCAGACGCAGGGCCAGCTCCCAGCTGGCCGGATGGGCACGAGCGGCGGCGCCAAACCGCCGCACCGCCGCCCGCCGGTCGTGACCGGTGGCGGAACGGCCATCGGTGCTGGCCAAGTAGAGAGCCCCTCCCAGGGACACCGCCTCCAGCGCAGCGGGCAGCAGATCCACGGGGGCCCCGAAGGCATCGAGATCCACCAACTCATGATGATCCCGCCGAAGCGCCAGCTCGGCCAGCAGGTGCTGGGCGGTGCGGGCCGTGGCCACCACATCGACCCGGCCTGCCAAAGGAGCCAGGTTGGTGTGCAACAGCGGCAACCGGTCCGCATCGGCATCGTTAGCCCACACCGCTTCAACCGAACCCTCCAGGCCGTACCGGAGGCTGCGAATGCCACAACCCGCCATCAGATCCAGTACCCTCACCGCCCCCCTGACCGCCAGGCTGCGAGCCAGCAGCACGCCCAAGTCCCGGGAGGGCCGCGAAGCGGTCCGGAAGAAACCGGCGCCGGTCTCCACCGCCGCGCGAGCTTCGCAATAGTGAGTGGAATCCGTCGTGGTGCCTGCCGCCTGTGCCGCGTTCCTTCTCCCAGCCTGACTCCCCCTCCGCCCAGCCGGGGGCCGCTGAGACGCGATATGGCAGCGAATGGGGCCTTCACGCCACCTGGCACTGGCGTGGCCAGGCTTGCCACTGGCGACGCCTCGGCGGCCTCCATCAGCCGCCTCTGGTGCTGCTCCATGGATTCGGGGCCGGCAGCGGCCACTGGCGCCGCAATGCGGCGGTCCTTGCGGATGCCGGCTGGTGTGTCTATAGCCTCGACCTGCTGGGTTTCGGGGCCTCCAGCCAGGTGCCGCTACGACTCGACAACCGACTCTGGGCCAGGCAGCTGGAGGCCTTCCTGCGAGAGGTGGTGCAGGGGCCGGCCGTGCTGGTGGGCCATTCCTTGGGGGGGCTGGTGGCCCTCACCTGCGGCGTGTTCTTCCCCCAGGTCGTGCGGGCGGTGGTGGCCGCCCCCCTGCCAGACCCAACCCTCCTGCTCGCGGACCCCCAGGCCCCCGCCGGCGCCCCGCCGCGGCGACCCTGGCGACGCCGGCTGCAGCGGTTCGTGGTGACCTGGCTCTGCAGGCTTCTGCCCCTTGAAGTGCTGGTTCCCCTGCTGGCCCATTCACCCCTGCTCGATCTGGGCATCCAGGCGGCCTACCGGGATCCGGTGATCGGCGACGATGAGCTTCACCGACTGATCGCCCGACCGGCCCGCCGGGCTGGGGCGGTGCGGGCGCTGCGGGCCATGAGCATCGCCATGGCGCTGCGGCCCCATGGCGCCACCGCACCCGCCCTGCTGCGACGGCTCCGGCATCCCTGCCTGCTGCTCTGGGGTGGGGACGACCGCCTGGTTCCCCTGGATGTGGGCCTGAAATGCCGGCGCCTGCGGCCGGACCTGGCGCTGGAGGTGATCGATCAAGCGGGCCACTGCCCCCATGATGAGAGGCCTGATGCCTTTCACCAGGTGCTGATTCCCTGGCTAGAGAGGCTGTAAGTCGGCTCGCCAGGGGTCAGGTGTGCGTCGCGGCGCTCGAGCGGGACGACGAAAGCGGACATCGCGGCGTACCGTTGGGAAAGGGCTGGAAGTCGGTTCCCTGCCGCCCCCGACGTGAATCCATGAAGCACACCCTCTCGGTGCTGGTCGAAGACGAATCGGGTGCCCTAAGCCGCATTTCTGGCCTCTTCGCCCGCCGCGGTTTCAATATCGAGAGTCTTGCTGTTGGGCCTGCCGAACACCGTGGCGTGTCGCGGCTCACGATGGTGGTGGAGGGCGACGACCGTACCCTTGAGCAGATGAGCAAGCAGCTCAACAAGCTGGTGAACGTGCTGGGGGTGATCGACCTCTCCACCATCCCGGCCGTGGAGAGGGAGCTGATGCTGCTGAAGGTGGCGGCTCCGGCCGAGAATCGCAGCGCAATCTTCGATCTGGTGCAGGTGTTCCGGGCCAAAGTGGTGGATGTTGCCGACGATGCCCTCACCCTTGAGGTGGTGGGGGATCCGGGCAAACTGGTGGCCTTGGAACGGCTGCTGGAGCGGTTCGGGATTCTCGAAATTGCCAGAACCGGCAAAGTGGCTCTGGAAAGGGCCTCGGGAGTCAACACCGAGTGGCTGAAGGCTACGAGCTCCGAGAAACGGGTCCCGGCCTGAGGCAGAGGTCGATGCTCAGGCCCCGGTTGGCCAGGGACCTTCAAGAGCATTCAGCGATTGGGGTTCCCCTTCACCAGGGTTCCCCCTTCCAGCAGCCGGGCAGAGGTGATGCGATCACCCTGTTGGATGCGATCCACCACGTCCATCCCCTCAACAACCCGTCCGAAAACGGCATAACTGCCATCAAGCTCCGGCAGAGCCTCTAGAGCGAAATAAAACTGGGCACTGGCCGAATTCGGATCGGCTGAGCGGGCCATGGCCACGGCACCCCGCTCGTGGGTCAGCCGAAGATTGCGGGCCTGGGTTGGTGAGGTCACCTTTTCGCCATAGCGCAACGGGGCCTCAGACTTGAAGGAGAGTTCAAGAGGAATAAAGCGGGCTTCCCCCGTGGAGGGATCCACAAAGCTGCCGGTTCCGAGCTGAGTGACAGGCGTTTTGGGGTCGGAACTCTGGGGATCACCCCCCTGAACCACAAAGGGAACGGGTTCCCGCACCACCCGGTGGAAGACCGTGCCGTTGTAGGTGCCCCTGTTCACGAGATCCACGAAATTGCCGGCCGTGAGGGGGGCATCCCGGCCATCGAGACGGATGCGTACCTCACCTTTGCTGGTCTGCAGGGCGACCAGGGCAGTGCCGCTCAGACAGGGCGCGCTGGATGTGCCACACCCGAGGCTTTGGCCTCCGGAATCGGCGGCACAGGCCCCGAGGGCCAGGGGTAGAAGCAGTAACCAGAAACCGGCAAGAGCACGGCCTACCTGGGGAAGAACGGTGGTCATCGCGAAAGGGAGATCCAACGAGATCTTGGAAGGAATTCAGACCCCTTCAAGGGGAACACCCAAGAAGCGGGCCAGCTCAGCGCCGCTGCGCTCCAAGTCCGCCAAAGGCATTGGCTCACCCACGCGGGTGAGCGGGAGATCGCGGCGGCTTCGCACCCGCAGGGCCAGGCGTCGCTGGGGGCTGAGTCCATCGCGCACCTCCACTTTCACGGCCTGGATCTCAGCCAGGGGAATGGCCACCTCAATGAGCTGGCGAAAGCCCCGACGGCTGATCAACGCCTGGCCCCGGGCTCGATCGAAACGATTGCTGCCGGCACCCACGTCGATCAGGATCACCGTCCAGAGGTAGGTCGCGAGAAAAACTGCGGCGATTCCGTACAGACCCATCACCAGCCCCTGCGGGACCCAAGTGAGGTCGGCGGCATGGCCGATCGGCATCAGGTTGCGGCCCAGTCGACTGGAAGCACTGGTGAGCAGGAAGCCGATGCCACCGATGCTCACGGCCGAGGCCAACAACAAGTTGGAGAGGCGGCGGGAACCCACAACGGCCAGATCCATCACCGCTTCATCAGCGCTCATTGGCCCTTGTGCCGAAGATGGTTCGGAGCTGCCCTCACCGGGCTGGGAGGAATCGCCGGAAGCACGGCCGCTGGATGCCATCGAAGGGAATCGGATCAGACGTGACAGCCATCTTGCCCCGGCCTTGGCACCCCCCGAGGCAACAATCGGAAGAAATACCTAAAAGCCTGAAACCAAGGGGTTTCAGCCCATGGAGAGCGGCCGCGTCAGCAGCGGCAACGTTGTTACCATCACCTGGTATCCCACAGCCTCGCGGGTTTCCGCACCGCTTCACCCATGACGATCGCTGCAGGGCGCTTGCCCCAGCGGGGATGGTTCGACGTCCTCGACGACTGGCTCAAGCGCGACCGCTTCGTTTTCGTTGGTTGGTCCGGGTTGCTGCTCTTCCCCACCGCCTATCTGG
>BJHE01000049.1:6654-19820 GCA_014191755.1 Cyanobium sp. | reverse complement strand
CCCATGGTGCCGAGGGCCAAGGGAACGTGGCGGGCCGAGGCAAAGCCAGCAGCGCGGGCGAGCCGTTCCTGCTCGGGGCCCGTAGGAAAGCGCTGCAGGCTGGCCTCCAGGTAGGCGTAGTGGTCGTGGAGGCCCGCCAGGCCCGCCGCGGGCACCACGAACCGCTGCAGGTAGGTCCGCTGAAAGGCCTGGATCCGGGCGGCCTGGGGATCGGCCGGATCGGGCCGGTTGAAATCGAGCACCACGGCCCGGCCTCCCGGGCGCAACACCCGGTGCAGCTCGGCCAGGCCCGCGGCGGGATCTGCCAGGTTGCGCAGGCCGTAGGCCATGGATGCTCCATCGGCCCAGTGGGCCGGCAGTCCGGTGGCCAGGGCATCCCCCTGGAGCCAGCGCACGGGCAGCCAGGGCTGGGCACTCGCCCGACGCCGGGCCAAAACAAGGGGGGCCGCCGCCGCATCCAGCCCCACCACCTGCCCGCCCGGCCGCAGGGCCGCGGCCAGCAGAAGAGCGAGATCCCCCGTGCCGCAGCAAAGATCAACGAACCGCTCCCCCGGTCTGGGGGCCAGCCGGGCAAGCACCTGTCGTTTCCAGTGGCGATGCAGCCCGAAGCTGAGCAGGTCGTTGAGCAGGTCGTAGCGGGGGGCGATCGCCTCGAACAGATCGCGCACCGCGGCAGGATCGCCGGGCTTCACTCGGGAGAAACCAGCCGGGATTGGGGCGGCCCCTGGCTGGGAAGAACGATGGCATCAAGGCTCACGCCGCTCTCCAATGGGGGGATTGGTGGCAACAGGCCGCGGGCTTCGAGCCGGTTCGCGCCGGTGAGGGTGAGCACCATCACGGTGGCCAGACCGACGGCGGCGGAGCACACCATGCAGCCGGCCAGCATCAAGGAGAACTCCCGCCGGTCATTGGCGGCCTGCATGAGCTCCAAGGCCCAGGCCACGAGAGCCACCACCGCGACCACCATGACGATGGCGAAGAGCGTGAGTAGCGAAGCAGGCAGCACGACCAGGAAGGAGAAAAAGGAGTAGTCGACCGAATCATCAACTTACCTAATGTAACGAGATCGGAAGGGCGAGCGGGGCCAGCAAGGGCCGCAGGGGCAGTCCGCGCTGCAGCAGATCCGTCTTAATCGCTGCCACGGTGAGTAGCCCGTCATGGAGCAGCGAGGCGAGCAGGGCGGCGGAGGCCTTCCCTTCCCCGAGGGCCTGGGCGATGTGGTCGATGCAGCCAGCGCCTCCCGAAGCGATCACCGGCACCTCCACCGCCTCGGCCACCGCCCGGGTAAGCGGCAGGTCATAGCCGGCCTGGGTGCCATCGCCATCCATGGAGGTGAGCAGGATCTCGCCGGCGCCCAGCGCCACCACCCGCCGTGCCCAGGCCACCGCATCGAGGCCGGTGTTCTCGCGTCCACCCTTCACAAAAACGTCCCAGCCCTCCCCGCGGGAGGCCAACGCCTCGCCGTTGCGCCGACGGGCGTCGATGGCCACCACGATGCATTGACAGCCGAAGCGTTCCGCCCCGCGGCTCACCAGATCGGGGTCGCGCACTGCCGAAGAATTGAGGCTCACCTTGTCGGCTCCGGCGCGAAGCAATTCGGTGATGCCCTCCACACTGCTGATACCGCCGCCCACGGTGAAGGGAATCGTCACCGCCTCGGCGGTTCGACGCACCAGGTCCACCAGGGTGGAGCGGCCCTGGTGGCTGGCGGCAATATCCAGGAACGCGAGTTCATCGGCACCGGAGGCGGAGTAGCGGCAGGCAAGTTCCACCGGATCGCCGGCGTCGCGCAGGCCCACGAAGTTGACTCCCTTCACCACCCGGCCCTCGGCCACGTCAAGACAGGGAATGATGCGCCTGGCAACCATCGCTCCGGCGAACCGAGCCTTAGAGGTTCAACAATGGCAGACCATCCAGGGGGGCCCCTGTCCGGGTTCGGGAGTGACAATCCACCTTCCCTGTTAGGGTTACATCACTTTTGCAATGCCGGGCGCCATGGCCGAAGCCGCCATCTCCATCGGTATGAAAGTGCGCGTCACTCGGGTTCGGGACCGTATCCCCGCCGGGCTGGTCGCCTCACTTAAGGCCGATCCCACCGGAACGGTGAAGGGCTACCGCATGACCGACGGCACCGGTGTGGGTGTGGTGGTGGAACTGGCTGACGGCACCACCAGTTGGTTCTTCGACGACGAGATCATTGCCGCCTGAGCCGGCCCCCTACCCCGGCCGCCCAGCCCCGCCACCGTGAGCGAAAGCCCCTCTCCCGCCCCGCCGAACGCCTCCGAAGGCAGCGCCGCCCGCCAGATGCTCGGGATGAAGGGGGCGAGCAGCACGACCACCCTCTGGAAGATCCGACTGCAGCTGATGAAGCCGGTCACCTGGATCCCGCTGATCTGGGGAGTGCTCTGCGGAGCGGCCGCCTCGGGCCATTTTCACTGGCGTCTGCCGGATGTGCTGGCCTCCTTGGCCTGCATGGTGATGAGCGGTCCCCTACTGGCCGGCTACACCCAGACCCTCAACGACTACTACGACCGCGAGATCGACGCGATCAACGAGCCTTACCGGCCGATCCCCTCGGGCGCCATTCCCCTCCAGCAGGTGAAGGCGCAGATCTGGGTGCTGCTGATCAGCGGTCTGGCCGTGGCCTGGGGTCTCGACCTGTGGGCCGGCCACACCACCCCGGTGCTGCTGCTGCTCGCCCTCGGGGGCTCCTTCGTGAGCTACATCTACTCAGCCCCCCCCCTGAAGCTCAAACAGAACGGCTGGCTCGGCAACTATGCCCTCGGTGCCAGCTACATCGCCCTTCCCTGGTGGGCCGGCCAGGCCCTCTTCGGCCAGCTCACCTGGACCACCGCCCTGCTCACCCTTG
This sequence comes from Cyanobium sp., assembly GCA_014191755.1. Classification (GTDB taxonomy): domain Bacteria; phylum Cyanobacteriota; class Cyanobacteriia; order PCC-6307; family Cyanobiaceae; genus Cyanobium. Next base: position 16,951 of record BJHE01000049.1, on the reverse strand, counting down.
CCTACAGCCTGGCCGGGCTCGGTATCGCCGTGGTGAACGACTTCAAGAGCGTCGAAGGCGACAGGGCCCTCGGACTCCAATCGCTGCCGGTGGCCTTCGGCATCGAGAAGGCCAGCTGGATCAGTGCCGCCATGATCGATCTGTTCCAGCTGGCGATGGTGGCGGTGCTCGTGGCAATCGGCCAGCACTTCGCCGCCGTGCTGCTGGTGCTGCTGATCGTTCCCCAGATCACCTTCCAGGACATCTGGCTGCTGCGTGATCCCGTGGCCTTTGATGTGAAGTATCAGGCGAGCGCCCAACCCTTTCTCGTGCTGGGGATGCTGGTCACCGCCCTGGCCATCGGCCACAGCGGCCTCAGTCAGCTGGCGGTGACGCCGCCCATCCCGCTTTGACCGAGCTGCGAGCGCCCAGGCAGTCGAGGAGTGCCGGCCGGGCACGCTCCCGTGGCGATCGCCTGCCCAGCGGCCTCCGCGTTCTGCTGCCCGGCCTTCTGGCCGCCGGCCTAGGGGTGGGTGCGGCCTTCGGCCAGAGCGCGCTCGTGGCCGGCATCGACTTCCTGTTGCCCGATGCCCGGCGGCTGAGTAGCTACAACCGTCCCGGCACCCTCACCGTGTTGGATGCGAATGGGGCCGTGCTGTTCAAGGACGGACCGGCGACGCGGGAGCGGCTGCCGAGCGGCAAGATGCCGAAGCTGATCGAGAAGGCCTTCGTGGCCGCCGAAGATCGCCGCTTCTACCAGCACGGCGGCGTAGATAGCGTGGGCATTCTTCGCGCCATGATGCGCAACCTGAAAGAGCGTGCGGTGGAGGAGGGGGCCAGCACCATCACCCAGCAGCTGGCCCGCACCGTCTACCTCGACCAGGACCGCACCCTCTGGCGCAAGATCAAGGAGGCCGCCCTCGCCAGCAAGATCGAGCGCCAGCTCAGCAAGCAGCAGATCCTTGAGCAATACCTCAACTTCGTGTATCTCGGCTCCAGCGCCTACGGCGTAGCCGATGCCGCCTGGGTGTATTTCTCCAAAACCCCCGAGCAGCTCACCCTCGCGGAGGCCGCCATGATCGCCGGCCTGCCACCGGCCCCCTCGGTGTACTCGCCGTTGATCAATCCCGACCTGGCCCTCAAGCGTCGGGCCATCGTGTTGCGGAGAATGCGGGAGGCGGGTTTTATCGATGATGCCCAGCTGGATCGGGCCCAGGCCGCGCCCCTGGCCCTGAAGCCGGCCGAACCGAAGTACTACGCCAATCCGGCGCCCTGGTTCATCAGCTGGATGGAACAGCAGCTGCCCAAGGTGCTCAGCAAGGAAGAACTCGAAGTGGGTGGTCTCACGATCCGCACCGGCCTCAACAAGGCATGGCAGGAGCGGGCCCAGTCCGTTGTGAACCAGGTGGCCGGCGGGGGTGGCCTACAGGGTGCGCTGGTGTCGATGGAGCCCGGCACGGGCCTGGTGCGGGCGATGGTGGGCGGCACCGACTGGCAGAGGAGCCAGTTCAACCGCGCCACCCAGGCGGTGCGATCCCCCGGTTCCACCTTCAAGCTGTTCGCCTACACGGCGGCCATCCAATACGGCATGCGCCCGGAGGACTCCGTGACCTCCCGAGAGCGCTGCTACCGCGATGGCTACAAGCGCTTCTGCATCCCCGGCGCAGGCTCGAGCATGTCGATGCTCAGTGCCCTCACCAACTCGATCAACCCCGCCGCCGTGGGGCTGGCCGAGAAAGTGGGCTACCCCCGGGTGATCGGTGTGGCCCGCCAGCTGGGCATCACCGGGGAGATCGGCGAATACCCCGCCATGGTGCTCGGCTCCAATGAGAAGACGATGCTGGAAATGGTGGCCGCCTACGCCGCCATCAACAACCGGGGGGTCTATGTGGAGCCCACCCCCTTCGATGAGATCTATGGCCCCGATGGTGAACTGCTCTGGAGCCGCCGGGTCGATGCCAAACCGCCGCGCCGGGCGGTTCCCAGCGATGTGGCCGACACGGTGATGTGGATGCTGCAGAACGTGGTGAATGCCGGCACCGGCCGCCCCGCCAGCCTCCCCGACCGCGCCGCTGCCGGCAAGACGGGCACCGCCGAGGGCGCCCGCGACCTCTGGTTCATCGGCTCGATTCCCCAGCTCACCACGGCGATCTGGTTCGGCTACGACGAAAACTGGAAGACGGGCAGCAGCAGCGCCACGGCGGCAGCCACCTGGTATAGCTACATGCTCGGGCTGCTCAAGGACATCCCGGTCCAGAGGTTCCCACCCAGGCCGGAGCTCACCGGCTCCTTCATCCCCTACGTGCCGCCCAAGAGCCCGAAAAACGGCACGGCTCCCCCCACTGAGGTGGGCCCCAGTGGCCGCAGCTGGGAGACCACCGTGGATGATCCGGATCGGGGCCGCTCCCGCTGGGCCGACGGCACCGAAGACAGAGACCCCACAGACAGAGATCCCAGCCTCCAGGAGGGCCGCTGGACTCCCCCCGAGCCCGAGAAGGAGCGTCCCCGCTGGCAAGCGCCGGTCGAACCTCGCCAATGGGAAACCCCAGGGCGCAGCGCCGAACCCGCTCCTGCAGCAGCACCGCCCCAGGCCGCTCCAGCTCCTGCAGCCGCCCCATCACCTACCGAGGCAGCACCGCCAGGGCCGCCGAACCCGCCGCCGCCCCTACCACCGTCGGCGGCCGGGCCTGCCCCGAGCCTGCCGGTGGCCCCTCCCCCGCCGGTGCCTGCCCCTACGCCCCGTTGAGGGCCGGGGCCGCAAGACGGGCGGCATAGAACCCGTCGCCCCCCCCCTCACCAGGCCACCACTGCAGTTCCTGCTCCAGTTGCCAGGTGGGATGGCCCTTGAGGAAGGCGTCGATCCGGCCGCGGTTCTCCTGGGGATGCACCGTGCAGGTGGCGTACACCACACGACCCCCGCGACGAAGCAAGGGGGCAATCGCCTCCAGCAGCCGGCTCTGCACCGGCAGGAGCTCCTCGATCATGGCCGGCGTGACCCGCCAGCGGGCATCGGCATGGCGAGCCAGCGTGCCCAGGCCCGAACAGGGCGCATCCAGCAGGATGGCGTCGAAGTAGCCGATCCAGTCGGGCCGCAGGAGCTCCAGATCGCCGGCATCGGCCGCCAGACAACCGATGCCCTCGAGCTGTCCCAGCCGCTCGGCGTTGGCCCGCACCCGGCGCAAGCGGGCCTCGGAGCGATCCACCGCCCAGAGCTCACCCTGGCCCCGCAGGCATTCGGCGATCTGAGTGGTCTTGCCACCCGGGGCGGCGCAGGCATCGAGGATCCGCTCCCCGGGCCTGGGGGCCAGGAGGGGCACCACGGCCTGGGCATGGCGATCCTGCACGCACCAGTGGCCTTCCAGGTAGCCGGGCAGGGCGCGGAGATCCCCGGAACGGCCAGGCAGCGTTAACGCCAAGGGGTGATCCGGCAACGGCTCGGCGGCCACCCCTGCCGCGGCGAAGGCCGCCTGCTGGGTGGCCCGGTCGGTGCGAGCGGGGTTGATCCGCAGGTCGAGGGGCGGCGGTGTGGCAGCGGCCCGGGCGAAGGCCTCGGCTCCTGCCGCCGGCAGCCAGGCGAGCAGGGCCGTGGCCAACCAGGGGGGGAGCGAATGGCACAGCCCCAGGCGCTCGGCGGGGTCGGCGGGGAGGCTGAGGCCATCCCAGGGAGCCAGGGGGCCAGGCAGTGCCTCCCGCCGGCGCAGCACCGCCCGGAGGATGGCATTCACCGTGGGAGCCAGCCGGGCCAGTCCGATGCGCCGCGCCAGGGCGACGCTGGTGCTCACGGCCGCCGACACCGGCACCCGCTCGCTGAAGAGGATCTGGTACAGACCCACATGAAGCAGCCAGCGCAGGGGTGGGGGCTGGCGCTCGGCGACCATCCGGGCATGGGCATTGATCCAGCCATCCAGCAGACGCCGTTGGCGAATGGCGCCATAGGCCAGCTCGGTGACCAGCCCCCGGTCCAGGGGCGAGAGCGATCCCTGAGCCAGCTCCCGCTCCAGCGCCGCATCGGCATAGGCACCGGCCGCCACCGCCAGAAGCACCCGCCAGGCGCGATGGCGCGATTCGAGACCGGGGCCATCGGGGGCCTGCCCAGCCACGGGCGTCATCAGAACACCAGGGGCTGGGGTGGATCCCAGCGGAAGCGGGCCAGGGGAACCCGGCCGCGGGCATCCACGGGAATCCCCTCGGCCACCAGCAGGTCCCGCTGGATCCAGTCGCTCCCCTCGCGGCTGGGGGTCATGGTGATCGAGCCACGGGCATTCACCACCCGGTGCCAGGGGATGGCGGTGGGAAGCGGCAGCCGCCGCAGGGCCCAGCCCACCTGGCGGGCCCGCCCCCAGGCCCCGAGAAGTTCGGCCACCTGGCCGTAGGTGGCCAGCCGGGCCCTGGGAATCCGGGCCACCAACCGCCAGACGCGCTGATCCCACGGCCCAACCGGCAAACCGCCAGCGTCCGGTCGCCCCAGAGCAGGAGGGGCATCACCCCAGGGTTGCGTCAGGCCCCCGCCATCCAGCAGCCAAGATTCCAAACGATCACTCCCAGGTGGACCAGGTTTCAGGCCGGGGGCTTGTCCCCAGAACACAATCCTGCATCCCCATGGCGCTGGGGCAGTGCCTCCCTGGCGGTAACTTGACCGGATTGGCCAGGGTTGAGCCCTGCCGGAGGAGGCGCCATCCAGGCTCGATCCTCTTCCACCTGCCACCAACCTCGCCTCCTGGCCCTGATGAGCTCCGCTGAAGATCAGGCCCCATTCGCTGCCCCATCCGCTATCGGTGGCGAACCGAAGCCAGAATCCCGCGCCACAGCCGCAGAGACTCCCAATATTGCCGACATCGCCCCTTCCCAGGCCAACCGCCTGGCCCATCTGGCCAGCGGGGCAGCCACCACCTTCTTGATCGGTGGGGTGGCGGCCGTGGTGCTGGCCCTGTTTCCGTTGCGGCTGGCCGACCGGCAATGGCAGCTGGGGGTGCTGGCCAATCTGGTTGCCAATGGCAGCTGGATCCTGATCGGTCTGGTGCTGCTTCACCTAGCCAGCATGCTGGAGCCGAGGAATCGAGCGCTGAGCCAAAGGCTGATGCTGTGGCGGCGCCTTGCGGCCCTGGCCGCTGTGGGCTACGTGCTGATCGCTCCGCTGCAGGTGGCGATGACCTGGATCGGGGTGGATGCCTCGCGCAACACGCGCGAGCGGGTGATCAGCAACAGCGAGACCCAACTGCAGTCTTACCGCGATGCCCTGATGGGCAGCACCAATCTCACCGATCTGAAGGAGCGTCTGGGGGCGATCCCCGGCGCCCCGCCCCTTCCTGAGCAGGCCTCCCAGCTTCCCTACGCGGAGGTAAGGGAGCGGCTGCTGCTGCAACTGGAGCAGACCGAATCCCGATTTCGCCAACGGCTGGAGACCCTCCCGCCAGGACCAAATTTCATAGAGCTGGGGCGACAAACCGCGCGCGCAGCCATTGCCAGCCTGATGCTCGCCCTGGGCTTCGCGAGCGGCGCCGAGGGACTGTTCGGCCAGGCCTCTGGGCGGCGCAATCAGTTTCAGTGGATCAAAGAACGGTTCAATCTGCCCAAACGCAGCGCCATCCGCCCGATCTCGAAACCGAGGAGCACTGCCCGGCGGCGCCCCCTGCAGCTGAAGATCCCGGGCCAATGGCAGTTCTGGACCAATCGGTTCTGGCGCAAGAAGGAGAGATCATCCCGCCGGCGGATCCGGGAATCTCGCTGAACTGAAGGGTCCGATTCCGATGCCCATTTTGCCTCGCCGATACCAGCGCCTCCGAAGCGTGCTCGACCGGCGCATGGCAAACCTCACGGTGCTGTTGGAGCAGGTGGATAAACCCCACAACCTCTCCGCGATCCTGCGCACCTGTGATGCCGTGGGGGTGCTGGAAGCCCATGCCGTTTGTCTGAAAGGGCGGATGCCCACCTTCAATGACACCGCCCTGGGCAGCCAGAAATGGGTGCCGCTGCATGTGCATCCCAATTCGGCCACGGTGCTGACCGAGCTGCGCGAGCAGGGCTTCCGGATCTACGGCACCCACCTGGCCCAGGAGGCCGTGGATTATCGCCAGTGCGATTTCAGCGGCCCCACCGCCTTTGTGCTGGGCGCCGAGAAATGGGGGCTCAGTGAATCCACGTCGACCCTGGTGGACCAGGCGATCTTCATCCCGATGCAGGGCATGGTGCAATCGCTGAATGTGTCGGTGGCCACGGCCACCCTGCTGTTCGAGGCGGTGCGGCAGCGGCAGCTAGCCGGGCTGCTGCCCCAGCACGGTGAAGGTCTGCCGCCGGGGCTCTACAACAAGCTGTTGTTCGAGTGGGCCTATCCCCAGGTGGCCGCCTGGTGCCGCCGTGAAGGGCGGCCCTATCCGGCTCTGGATGGGGAGGGAGCGATCAGCGAGGAGCTGCCGCGGAATCTGCGGCTGCGGTGCTGAACGCGGCTGGACATTCAGTCTGCTTGGAAACCATCAATCGGCAGTGAACCGCTTACCATCAGCCGTATCCGGATCGGCGGGATAGGCCGCTCGGAGGGCCTCCGCCAGCAGCGAGTAATAGCGCTGGCGATGGCTGCGCTCGATCTCCAGCCAACTCTCCGGTTGCTCGGCAATCACCGTTCCGCAGAGATAGGGGTGGCCGATGATCGGATGAACCTCCTGACGGCACACGCTGGACAGGGAGGCGTAGTCCGGTCGGGGCTCCGTATGAAAATAATGGCCAACAATCGGCGAATCCTGCATGGATACGCCAAAGAATGCTTGCCTCAGCATAAATTCCGTATCCTCAAAATGACGCAAACCTGCCTGATAGCCGCAGCGAGAGAGGATCTCTGTACGAGCCAAAAACTGCTCTGTCCAGTGCAATGCAAACGGTCATTGATCAGCACAATTTTGTTCTCATCCAGCGAAACCCGGCTCCAGCCGGTGTTAAGCCTGTCCACGCCGGAACTCTGCAGCGCCAGCAGGGCATGCAGACAGCGCAGCGGATGGAAGATGTCATCGGCATCAAGGCAGGAGAAGAACGGAGCCGTGACCTCCTGGAAAGCCCGGTTGCGGCACAGCCCCACACCCCGGTTCCGCTCCAGCAGAAACACCGAAACCCGCCAGTGGGAGTCGTCGCCAGCAGCTTCAAGCTAGGCCACCACCTCCTCCACCAGCTGGCGATCCTCAACCCGACCATCCACGCTGATCAAGCAATCGATCGCCACCCCCACCTGGCCGCGCAGGCTCTCGAGCGCCGCCCTCAGGAGATCGCGGCGGGGGGCGCATACACCGGCATCACCACGACGATGCGGGGGCGGCTCTTGAGGTGGGGCAGCGCTTCCCCGCTCGCCAGGAGGGCCGTGAGTTCGGCATAGAGGGGAAACGAAAGCACCCGCAGAAACGACCAGCGACTGGAATCGAAATCGAGCAGCCGAAGCGAGATCTGCTCGAGCTCGAGAGTCTCCATCCAGGGAAGTGAGCCCAGGGCATCGACTAAACCCCCGATCCTGTCGAGATGGGTGAGCTGCTCGGGATTCATGGTCAGGATCAGGCAAGCCACTTGGAACGGGGCTGCCATAGCTCACAACAGGGCCAGTACATAACCGAATTCGGCTCAAAGCCCATGAATGGCAACGGCCAGGGTCGTGGCGCTCAGACCCATGGGGCGCCAAGAACCACCGGTGGTAATGTCGGCACATTAACAACGTCAAGAGAATGCGAAGACCAGGGATTCTTAGGGCCTTGATTCTCAGCTTTTCGATAAAAAGATAGCTCGATCACTTGAGGCACCATATAGCCAGCGAGATCGACCAAAGGCAAGCGGTTGTTGGCATGGGCATGCACGCAGTCGAACCGGCGGAGCAGCTTGTGCAACACTGGCAGAAAGGAGGTGTTAAGAAATCTCGAACTTTGCAGAAAAGGTAGCATGTGAAACTCAACGACCACAATGCGAAAGCGCTTAAGAACTGAGTCGGAAGCCGAAAGCAGAGAACGATACTCTGCTCCTTCAATATCCATTTGAAGAAGAAGATTCTCCGAGTCGGCGTGATCACTTCCTAGTACCCACTGATCAAGGCTCTGCGTATCATCACCATCAAAGCTCCCTAGCCACTTGCGGCAAAAAAATTGCTTCTCGGGATTCAGCTGAAGCTGATCACAGTCAACCGATGCATCGCAAAGATAAGAGGGAATTCCAAAATCCTCAGCCAGCTGAAGCTCGAAGTTGACCAACGTGGAAATACCTGGCGAAAAGCAGGCGTCAATGGCAGTCAAATCGTCCGGTAGCAGATAGGCTCCGTCTCCGGATCCGCCGATTCGGATTAGCTCTTTGCTGCAACCCGTGGGCACCATCAACTCAATAGCTTGTCGCACGTCATTGTCTGACGCCGGTGAACTCCAATCGCAAAAATCAAGCAAGCGGTCGATCTGGAACTCGCTCTTCAGAAAATAACTTGCGTCCAGCGGAATCTGGATATAGAGCTGATTGTTCATTAGCGATTTCCTGTTACTGAAAACCATAGCCTTACGACACTACAGGCTTACGCCTAAGGATTTCCCACACCGCTCAACCACTGCTCCAGTCCCTCCCCCAAAAACGACAACCCCAGCACCAGCACGAACATCGCCAACCCGGGATAGAGGGCCGTCCACCAGATGCCCGTGGGCACCGCCGTGAGCGCCTGCTGCAGGTCGCCGCCCCATTCAGGAATCGTTTCCGGCAGGCCCAGACCCAGAAACCCCAGGCCCCCCAGCACAAGCACCGCATCGGCGGCATTGAGGGTGAGCAGCACCGGCACCGAGGTGATCACATTGCGCAGCAGGTAGCGGCGCAGGATCCAGAGCGGGCCGGCCCCGAGCGAGCGGGCCGCCTCCACGAACAGTTCTGCCTTCACCTGGGCGCTCTGGTTGCGCACCACCCGGAAGTACTGGGGCACATACACCACGCATAAGGCGGCCGCCGCATTAGGCAGCCCCCGCCCCAGCAGGAAGGCGAGCACAACGGAGAGCAACAGCACCGGCAGCGTGTACAGCGTGTCCATCAGCAGCACCAGCACCCGGTCCACCCAGCCGCCGAGATAGCCGCTCACCATGCCGAGGGGAACCCCGATCAGCAGGGCCAGCACCAGGGCGATCGCCACCACCTGCAGGGCCACGCCGCTGCCGGCCAGGGTGCGCACGCACACATCCCGCCCCAGCCGATCCGTGCCGCACCAGTGGGCCAGGGAGGGCGGGGCGTAGATCGGATTGGCCAGGCCGGCATTGGGATCGGCAAGCACACCCAGGTGAATCAGCAGCGGCGTCAGCAGGGCCACCAGGCCATAAGCCAGCACGATGGCCAAGCCCCAGCGGGCCATTCGCGCCGAGAGGGTGGCACCGGCAGGAAGCCGGAGGGAACGCAGCACCGGGTGCAGGGCAGGGAATGGCAGTCTGGTCTGTAAGGCATCGCCCCAGCGCTCCGTCGCCAACCGCAGCATATTTGGGGTTTCGTAATCTGGAGGAGCTGCCTCCTCCCGCACCGGGGGGAACCGCCCGAGCGCTTGTGTGACCCCATCGGTGGACCAAGATCCGAGCCCCAGCCAGCGGCGAAGTGGCCAGCGCCAGGTCGTGATAATCGACGATGACCCCAGGCTGCGCCAGTTCCTCTGCGGTGAACTGGAAGTGGAGGGCTATGCGGTGCGGGAGGCCGCCGATGGGCAGAGTGCGCTCATTGCCCTCCGCGAGAACCCCAGCGACCTAATTCTCCTCGACTGGCTCTTGCCGGATTTCAGCGGTGTGGAGGTGTGCCGCCGGATCAGGGCCAGCGGCATCACCACGCCGATCGTGATGCTCACCGGCCGGGATGGGGTGCAGGAGCGGGTGGAAGCCCTTGATTCTGGCGCCGACGACTTCATGCTCAAGCCCTTCTCCGTGGAGGAGCTGCTGGCCCGGCTGCGGGCCCACCTGCGCCGCAGCTCCTACGGCCAGGAGGAGGAGGACAACGACGAACGCCTGATCTACGCCGATCTGATTCTCGACACCGCCACCCGGGAGGTGAGCCGTTCCGGGGAAGCCATCACCCTGTCGGTGCGGGAGTTTGAGCTGCTCCGCCACCTGATGAAATCGCCCAATCGGGTTCTCGAGCGCCAAGCCATCCTGCGGGCCGTGTGGGGGGAGAACCACTTCGGCGACGACAATCTCCTCGATGTTTACGTGCGCTACCTGCGCCGCAAACTCGAACCGGCCGGTCGACCCACCCTGATCCAGACGGTGCGCGGCGTGGGCTTCATGCTGCGGGAGGGTGATGTGCGTAGCTGAACCATGGTGGTGCTGAATGGCGGCCACTGGGATCCGGATCA
>BJHE01000049.1:0-6596 GCA_014191755.1 Cyanobium sp. | reverse complement strand
TCAGGGGCCATGGGCAACAGCAACCTGAAATCGGCCCCTCCCCCGGGGGCATCGCCGATGTCCACCCGTCCGCCCATCGCCTGCATCAGGGTGTCCACCACCGCCAGGCCAATTCCGCTGCCGGGCACTTCAGTGGTGCTTCGCCCCCGCTGAAATCGCTCCAGCAGGTGGGCCCGGTCCTCCTCAGGCACGCCGGGCCCTTGGTCGAGCACATGCACCAGCACTGCATCGCCGCAGCACTCCCAGGCCAACTGCACCAGGCCGCTGGGGGGGCTGTACTTGAGGGCATTGTCCACCAGGTTGACCAGACACTGCTCGAAGCGCTCCGGATCCCCCACCGCGTGCACAGCATGCTCTCGCTCGGCCGATTCCGGCGCCAGATGCAGCCGTCCGGCAGCCACGGGCCTCAGGCGATCGACCACCTGAAGGCAGGCAGAGGCCACATCGAAACGCTGACGCCGCAGGTTGAGCTGGCCGGCATCACTGCGGGCGATATCAAGCAGATCGGTCACCATGCGTCCCATCCGGGCCGCTTCCTCCTCGATCAGATGGAGCTGTTCCCGCTCCGCGGCGCTGAGGTTGATGCCGCGACGCTGCAAGCGGGCCGAGTAGCAGGCCACCAGGGTGATCGGCGTACGCAATTCGTGGCTCACGGCATCCACGAAGGCACGCTGCCGCTCCCAAGACATCGCCAGGCGATCGAGCAGATCGTTGAAGGAGCCGACGATTCGCTGCAGTTCGCGGGGCTGGGGAGTCAGAGGCAGGCTCTGGCGCCCAAGGGTTTCGGTTTCGATCTGCTCCATCCGGTCGCTGAGCTCCTCCAGGGGCCGGAGTCCGGCGTTCAGCACCGGCCGCAGCAGGGCGGCGCTCACCAGGGTGGATAGTCCCGCGAACATCAGCAGCAGCAGGGAGTTGCGCTGCTGCCTGCGGAGGTCGAGCGTCACATCCTGCAAGACATAGAGAATCCCTGCCGCTGGCTTGAAGTCCAAGGGCGTGGCGCTCGAGAGATAGCTGTGCCCCCCGTAGTCCCAGGGGCCAGCCACCGGGACGCCCCGCTGCCGGCGCTGCACCAGGGCCTGGAGGGGCAGCAGGACAGGGCTGCGATCCAGGGCGCGGAGCAGGGGCCGGGTACCACCGCTGCCCTCGACGATCCAGGCTTCCACCCCGCTGAGGGAGAGCTTGGCGGGCAGGGCTCCCTGCTGCTGCACCAGGGCCAGCAACTGGCTGGCCATCTCCCGGTGGGCCTCCCTGCGGTCGAGGTCCGCGAGCCATCCGTAGGCCAAGAACAGCACCCCATAACCCGCCAACACCGCGATCACACTGGCTCCCAGCAACCACTGCCGCAGGGAGCCTCGGGGGCGGGCCAGCAGGAAAACGGACAAGCTCAGCAGTCTGTTGCCGCAAGCTAGCCACCCCTGCCTGGGCGACTCCTTCCCGCAGGGCCAGCCCACCACAAGCACGGCAAGTGAGAAAAGCCTGAGAGCACAGTGAAAATCTGTTTCATTTTACTGAACAAAACCGTGAGCGATTTCCCAAGCAGGTGTGAATAAAGCGAAAAAGATCTGCAACGATGAAGCGGAAACACCACTGTCAGCATGACATTCGCTGCGTAGTCGCTTCACTTAGATGCCAACTCCTATGGATGGAGATTCCCGGAGGAGTTGCATACAGTGGCTGGGCAAACATGCCTCTTTCTCCATGCGCACCCAACTCCAACTCGAGCTGCTTCGCAAACTGCGTCAGCGCAAAGGTCTGGCCAAGGGCTTCACCCTGATCGAACTGATGATCGTGGTGGCCATCCTCGGTCTGCTGTCCGCCGTGGTCCTGCCCCAGCTCCTCGGCGTCCGCTCGGCTGGCGCCGCCGGCGCTGCGATCGGTGAAATCGTGGGCTTGAGCAAGGAATGTTCCGTGTACCTCACCTCCGGCGGCATAGGCACCCCTGTAGCGAACTGTCCAACAGCTGGCACCAGCTTCTCCAGATCTTGGTCCGGCACCGTGGCCAACCTGAACTGCCTCGGTGTAACGAATGGCACCACAGGTAGATCCACGGCCACCATCGCGGTATCCAGCCTCGGCGTGATGACCTGCGCCTTCAACTCCTGATCCTGATTTAACCGAATCCTTGCTTCTTGGAGCCCCCCGGCCGTGTGCAGGGGGGCCTTTTTATGCAACAGGCATCAGCCGGCAGGCCCAGGGGCTTTCTTCATCGCGAGGAAGGCTTGCTCCAGTTGGCGGGAGAGATCCAACCCATCGAAGAGTGGGCTGGCGAGCACCCGGCGGCGCAGCTCCGGCTTCGAAGCCCGCAGGGCCGGAAGATCGGCGCAGAGTTCGGCCACGATGGCGGCGAACTGCACGGGCGTTTCGGCGATCCACTCGGGCCTGCCCAGGCCCTTGAGGATCGAAGCACTCATGCGGGCCGCCGTGCAGCCCCCCCGGATCGCCACCAGCGGCACCCCCATCGCCAGAGCATCGAAGCCCGTGGTGGCACTGCTCCAAGGGGTGCTATCGAGGGCGACATCCAGCCGGTTGTAGCTGGCCATGTGGTCCTCCCAGCCGCCCACGTAGCCCAGAAAGCTGATCTGCTCGGGGGCCACGCCATGGCCGATCAGGGTGAGCACAATGCGCTCGCGGGTTTTTTCATCCGCCACGGAGCGATCCTTCAGCAGCAGCCGGCTAGTGGGCACGGCCTGCAGGGCAGCGGCCCAGAAGCGCAGGGTCTCCTCCCTCACCTTGGCCAGCTGATTGAACGATCCCAGCACGGCCACCGGATCGATGCTCTCGCTGCAGGCAGGCGGCAGCGTGGCGTCGGGCTGACGCGCCAGCCAGGGGCGCGGCAGGCGCCAGAGCCCCTCCACAAACTGAGGAGCAAACTCCTCTGGAACCGTTTCGGCATCACCGATGAACCAATCGATCGTGTCCAGCCCCGTGGTGGCGTGGTAGCCGATGTAATGGCACTGAACCGGGGCGCAGCGTTCTGCCAGCAGCTCGATCGCGGAATTGGCGGTGAAGCCGGAGGTTTCCACCAGGATGTCGAGCTGGCGGCTGCGGATCAGATCCCGGGCGCGGCCGATCTCCATGCCATCGAGCAACCAGTGGTGATCGGCGAGCTTGGCCAGCTCCGAAGCCGTGGCATCGAAGCGCCGCGAGGCAGCGAACAATTCCACCGCAAAGTGCTCTCGATCGTAGTTTTCAAGGAACGAGAGCAGAAACGAAGCCACAACATGATTGCCGATCTCCGCCGAGAGAAAACCGATCCTCAGCCGCTGATCGCGGCGCAGCTGCGGCAGCTCAAGGGCTTGCCGCGCCCCCTCGCGAAGGCGCAGCGAGGCAGCGAACGGGGGCTTGGCCGGGAGGGCTCCGGCTGCCGCCGAGAATTGAACCAGCACATTGGACCGGCCACGCACCAAGGTCCAGAATCGCTGGCTGAGCTCCAGGGCCAGGGGAGCCAGCTGCTCGGAGCCGATCGAGCAGTTGAACAACTGAAGCGCAAGGGCATGGCAGCTGTCGGGGTCATCCTCCAGCAAGCGGTTGACCTCAACCATCGCAGCATCGAGAAAACCCTGACTGCGTAGTGAATCCGCCATGTTGGCGCGGATTTCCGAATCCTTCGGCTCCTGCTCCAAGGCGGCGCGGAATTGGCGGATGGCCTCACTATGAACCCCCTGGCCGCTCAAGCAGATGCCCAGCAAGTTGCGGGCCCGGATGTTGGCTGGATCGAGGGCGATAGCGCGCTGATAGAGATCGATCGCCTGAGCCACCTCCCCCAACTCCTGCAGGCACCAGCCCACGGCCACCAGGCCCGGTGAATGATCAGGGCGCATCGCCAGCAGCGGCAGCAGCACCGTGAGGGAATGATCGGCCTGACCGGCGCCCAGCAGGGCGAGACCCACCCCCAGCCGCAACTCGGCATCCTCCGGGGCCCGCTCCAGGCATTCGCCGTAGGCAGCCTGGGCCTCCTCCAGCTTCCCCTGCAGGCGAAGCATTTCGCCAAGATGAAACAGAACCCCGCTCTCCTGGCCAACCGCCAGCGGCAACTGCCGCAACAACTGCTCCCCCTCCTGGGGGTTGCCGTGGTTGGCCAGCAGCATGCTCAGGTTCTGAGCCGCCATGGCATAGCCGGGTTGCAGATTGAGCGCGCGCTGATAGGCCTCCATGGCTGATTCCGGCTGGTCGTCCTGCGCCAGCACGTAGCCCAGGTTGTTCCAAGCCTCCGCCAGCTGGGGGTCGAGGCCCACGGCCCGCTGCAGCACCGTGATCGCCTCGGCGGTGCGCTTCTCGAGCTGCAGGGCCATACCCAGATTGAGATGGGATCGGGGGTGCTCTGGATCCACCTCCACGGCCTGCTCCAACCAGCCCAACGCTGTATCGGAGCGCTCCTCCAGCAGGGCCAGCACGCCCAGATTGCAGTAGGGGCGCACATCGTTCACGCCGGCTGCCACCAGCTCGCGGTATAGGCGTTCCGCCAAGGCGCGATCGCCTGTCTCCGCCGCGGAGCGAGCTGCCGATATCCTGGCCTCCAAATCACCAAGACCTTGAGCTTCGCCAGCTTTTGGTTGATTCACATTCATGGAAGGCGCTGTTTAGGTGCTCGGACGAATCTCCCGATCAGCGAAGATCAAGGCATCCACATTGGTCATCTCCACAGAAAAACCACCTCTCTCGACATAGCAGCTTGCGTAGGTGCAAGATCCAGAACCTGATGTTTCACGCAGGGTGTACTCCTCAAGATCATGCTGGAAATAGAATATATTTTCCCTGGAATTACTTCCAGGAATGGACTCAGCTGCAGAGTCCATCTTTGGCCTGAAGTGGTAGGAAACTTCATCTTCCGATCCATACCCTACTGGCGTAACACCCGCCACACTTCTTGCATACAAATCCTTGCCATCGTAGGCAGGATTGGATGCAGCTCGCACACTAAAGCTGTATCGAACACCAGAAGCTAAATTGATTGCAACGTTCGCATCGCGCGTCAGAGACTCTGTTGTTCCCGAGGACCCCGCCGATGTCAACTGTCCATATGACACTTCAAACGCTTTGGTGGAAGGGCACTTGGTCGCAGCGAAACCAGTTTTCGCTACACCATCCATCAAGACTTGCATGATAGGCGCAGCCGTGAGATCGAGCGTACCATCGGGCTTGTAGGGGGGACCTGATCGCACGAGAACACAGGGACCTTGGTAAATAGATTTATAAGCAGCAGGCAGGTCAGAAGGATCGACTGTTTTATAGCAAATGAAGGCATCATTGCGCTGAACATAAGCGATCGGAGTAGCCGATGTGCAGTCAGCCAGCACGCTGCCCGTTATAACAGCCGTTTGGGATGCGAAAAAACGCGAAGAGCTCGCTTCGCGGCGCATCAGATCGATGGCCCGATTAGCAGCATCTTTGGCATAAAGATTGCGCTGTACCGTTGCCGAAACCTTCAGCTCCGATAGCAGCAACCCACCTCCCAGGGAAGCCAGCACAACCGATCCGAGGCTGACAGCCACCAAGAGTTCAACCAACGTGAACCCACGCTGCGCTGCAGGGGGAGCCAAGGCGGCTTTCGCGGTGGAGGAATAGGCCTTCATCATGCCCCAGCGCTTAAGAGCATCAATTTCCATCGTAGGTGCAGGTCTCGGCGGCTGCGGTGTTGCGCCAACCGAGGCGCACGCTGTTGAGATCCACCATCACACATCGCTGCACTTGGGTGGCACCGGGAGAATCGTTATAAAAATAAAAAATACGCGGCAGCGTCACCACCGTGGCAGAGGAGAGATTCGTCGAAGCCACGGTACCCATCCGAGTGAAGGTGATCAAGAAGGGAGAAAGTCCAGCACTCGAGGTGATGGTGAGATCGCTACCGCCGCTGGCGAACAGCAGATCAAGCGGCGGAAGGCTGGGAGAGTCGTTGCAGATGTTGTTCAGATGCGTGGTTGGTTTCACCGTCTTGGTAGAGGCGTTCAACTCAACCTCACAGGCCTTGCCAGAGTCAGTCGCCTCCCGCAGAGCCCTCGCTCTTGCGGTGATGAGGTAGCTGACCAGTTCATTGGCGGTCTGGCGAAGTCGCTGCTCCTGTAAGAATCGGAAAGCGCTACTGGCTAGGACAGAAGTCAGGATCGTGATCACCACGATCGTGACCATCAACTCAACCATCGTGAATCCCTGGCGCGATCTTGAACTCATGGGATCCGATCACACCAGGCAGAGGCCTCGACGAGGAACGCAGCCTCACGGCTAAAGTTTAGCCCATTGTTTCGTAGATCGGCTTCTGCAGCGGCATCAGCAAAGTCCAACTTATAAAACACTCGAATCATGTTGCCCACAGGCGTTACTGTACGGATAACATTCAAGCCGCTGACGCCGCCACTGGTCACCTCGATCGTTGTGGGAGATGTGAGAGGGTTAGGTGGGTAATAAGTTTTAAGTGCCGTCGCCGTACTTGTTGTGCGCAAATCAGCGCCATCATCAAGGAGCTTTTTCGCAAGACCCGAGGCACTAGCGGCGGCTTGCTTGCATTCAGCCTCGGGTGGTTCATAAGTAGCAGCACCGGCTAATGTGTACGACGAGGTCTTGGTGACAGCATTAGTGACCGAATAACTCCCTGATTTCAA
>BJHE01000048.1 GCA_014191755.1 Cyanobium sp. | reverse complement strand
CTCGCCGGCTTCTGGCGGCTCAGCGAGACGCTCCTGGATCGGCGGCGGCCCCGCTCCTTCAACCAGGCCGTGATGGACCTGGGCGCCACCGTCTGCACGCCTCGCAATCCCCGCTGCGAGGTCTGCCCCTGGAGGGGCTGGTGCGCTGCCTACGCTGCCGGCGATCCCGCCCGCTACCCCGTGAAGGAAGCTCCCCGCACCGTGCCCTTTCAGGTGATCGGGGTGGGGGTGGTGTTCGATAACGCCGGCCGGGTGTTGATCGATCAGCGGCTCGAGGAGGGCCTGCTCGGCGGCCTCTGGGAGTTCCCCGGCGGCAAGCAGGAGGAGGGAGAGGCGATCACTGCCACGATCGAGCGGGAGCTGGCCGAGGAACTGGCGATCGCGGTGGAGGTGGGCGAGGAACTGATCGTGATCGAGCACGCCTACAGCCACAAGCGGCTGCGGTTTGTGGTGCATCTCTGCCGCTGGCAGGCGGGCGAGCCGCAGCCGCTGGCGTCCCAGCAGGTGCGCTGGGTGGAGCCAGCTGAGTTGGATGCCTATCCCTTCCCGGCCGCCAATGCCCGCATCATTGCGGCCTTGCGGCTGCGGCTTGCTGAGCTTGCCGCCCCTGAAGGCGCCGGCCGGGCCCAGTCTGGAGGGAGTCGTTCGGCCGCTTGATGGGCAACCCCGCGCCACCCCAGGTGCTCTGCTTCGGCGAGGCCCTCGTGGATCGGTTGCTGCCGGTGGGCGAGCCTCTGCCGGCGCCAGGTTGTGGCGGTGGACCGGAGCCGGGGCGGCGAACCCAGGCTGCGGAAGGCTTGGCGGACATCGCTGGTGAGGCCAGCCTGCTGGGGCCCGGGGATGGCGTGGACAGGCTTGGTGGTGCTCCCGCCAACGTGGCTTGTGCTCTGACCCGGTTGGGAACCCCTGCGGCCTTCCTGGGTCGCCTCGGCAGCGATGCGATCGGGAAAGCCTTTGAGCTCCTTTTCGCCGAACGGGGCGTGGAGACCTCCGGCCTGCAGTGGGATGCGGAGCGCCCCAGCCGTGTGGTGCTCGTCCACCGTGATGCGTATGGCGAAAGGAGTTTTGGTGGTTTTCTGGGAGATCGCGGCGCCGGTTTCGCCGACCAAGCCCTCGATGCCGAGGTGCTGCAGCAGGCCGCCGCTCCGCTGCTGGTAGGGGCCCGCTGGCTGCTCTGCGGCAGCCTGCTGTTGGCGTCCCCCCCGGCGGCATCGGCCCTTGAAGGGGTGCTGGCCATAGTGGAGGCAGCCGGCCGCAGGGCGGATGCCCGGGCAACCGATGCCAGGCAATCGAGAGCCCAGGAATTGAGCTCGCGACGACCTCCTTTCCTGGCGGTGGATGTGAACTGGCGACCCACCTTCTGGGGGCTCCCCGCCGGCACGGCCCCCCCGGCTGCCGTTCAGGAGCGGATCCGCCCCTTGCTTGAGCGGGCCGCCCTGCTGAAGTGCGCCACCGAGGAAGCCCTTTGGTTCTTTGCCAGCGACAATCCCTCGGCCATCAGTTCGGCGCTGCCGGGACGGCCCGCCGTGTGTGTGACCGATGGCCCTGCACCCGTGCGCTGGTTTCTGGGTGGGCGCTCCGGCCAGTTGGCGCCCTTCGCCATCGATGCCGTCGACACCACCGGGGCCGGGGACGCATTCATGGCGGGATTGCTGCATGGCCTCTGCCAGGCAGAGGCCGATCCCCATACCGTGGCCGAGCCGGAAGCCCTGCTGCGCTTTGCCGCTGCCTGCGGATCCTTGGTGTGCTGTGGAGCCGGGGCCATCGATCCCCAGCCCAGAGCGGCCGAAGTGGAGCGGTTTCTGGCAACTCGGGGAGGGGTGTCAATCTCAGCGGCGGATCACCCTGCCGTTGGGCCGGAGGCCTGCTCCTCTGGGGCGGGTTGAACGCCTTCGCTGGGTTCGCCTGGCTCAAGGGGAGGTGCAGGCGGCAGCCAGTGCACCCTCCTTCCGCCGTCCCTGTGCTCCAGCCGCACCCGCCAGGCCTCCAGGGGAAGGAAGCTGAGCCGCTCGGGCCATTCCACCGCCAGCACCACCTCCATGCCAGCCATCCCTTCCACGCCCTTGGCTTCCCACGCCTGCGCAGCACCATCGCCCCCCCTTGCCGCCGCCGCCGCTTCCTCCTCCTCCTGGGCGAACAGCTCATCAGCCGCAGCGCCCGGTTCCAACCGGTAGAGATCCAGATGCACCAATCGGGTGGTTGTGCCCTCGGGCAGGCGGCCTTCGTAGTGCTGGGCCAGGGCGAAGGTGGGGCTGGTGACTGGGTCGTCGATGCCGAGCCCCTTGGCCAGGCCCTGCACCAGGCAGGTCTTGCCGGCGCCCAGGTCGCCCTGCAGCAGCAGCAGGGCGGGGCCCGCCGCCGGATGACGCAGCAGGTCGGCCGCCAGGCGCCGGCCCAGGTCCTGGGTGGCGGCGGCATCGGCTAGATCGCAGGTGTGCTCAACCCCAACCAAGGGCCCCCTCCGGGATTGCTGCTGCCCCAGCCTGACGTGGATCCACGGCTTCCCAAGCTGCTTAGGGGTGGGATTCGCGCTTGTGGTCTGCGCTCTTGGCGTGCGGCTGATCAGGCCGGCGCTGGTCTCGGGCTGGGACGAGCCTCTGAGACTGGCACTGGAGGCGGCACAAGCACCTTCACGATCCCTGTAGATTTGCTGCCAAGCGAGCCCGAAGCCTCGGCGTCTCCGCAGAACTTCCCAGACAACCCATTCGTCCTCCCAGTCGGGAGTGTCCGTAACCATGGTGGCAACACCCACGAGCCCTGCGGCTCTCGAGGCCTTCCCTCACCTGCAGGCCACAAATTCCTATGTGATCGCCGACATCGGTCTAGCCGACTTCGGGCGCAAGGAACTGAACATCGCCGAAACCGAAATGCCGGGCCTGATGGCCCTGCGCTCCAAATACGGTGCCGAGAAGCCCCTCAAGGGCGCCCGCATCGCGGGTTCCCTGCACATGACGATCCAGACCGCCGTTCTGATCGAGACCCTCGCGGCCCTCGGCGCCGAAGTGCGCTGGGCCAGCTGCAACATCTTCTCGACCCAGGACCACGCCGCCGCGGCGATCGCTGCAGCCGGCATTCCGGTCTTCGCCTACAAGGGCGAAACCCTGGATGAGTACTGGGCCTTCACCCACCGCATTCTCGAGTGGGGCGATGGCGGCACCCCCAACATGATCCTCGACGATGGCGGCGACGCCACCGGCCTGGTGATCCTCGGCACCAAGGCCGAGAAGGATCTCTCGGTGCTCGACAACCCCGGCAGCGAAGAGGAGATCGCCCTGTTCAAGTCGATCCGGGCCAAGCTCGCCGGCGATTCCACGTTCTACTCGCGCATCCACGCCAACATCCAGGGCGTCACCGAGGAGACCACCACCGGTGTGGCCCGTCTGTATCAGCTGCAGAAGAGCGGTGAGCTGCCCTTCCCGGCGATCAACGTGAACGACTCGGTGACCAAGAGCAAGTTCGACAACCTTTACGGTTGCCGCGAATCGCTCGTGGACAGCATCAAGCGCGCCACCGATGTGATGGTGGCCGGCAAGGTGGCCCTGGTGATGGGCTACGGCGATGTGGGCAAGGGTTCGGCGCAATCGCTGCGCGGCCTCGGCGCCACCGTGATGATTGCCGAGATCGATCCGATCTGCGCCCTGCAGGCGGCGATGGAGGGCTACCGCGTCGTGCGCCTCGACGACGTGGTGAAGGATGTGGACATCTTCGTGACCGCCACCGGCAACTTCCAGGTGATCCGCCACGAGCACCTGATCCAGATGAAGGATCAGGCGATCGTGTGCAACATCGGCCACTTCGACAATGAGATCGACGTGGTTTCCCTGAAGCAGTACGCCTGGGACAACATCAAGCCCCAGGTGGATCACATCCTGCTGCCAAGTGGCAACCGCATCCTGCTGCTGGCCGAAGGCCGCCTGGTAAACCTGGGCTGCGCCACCGGCCACCCCAGCTTCGTGATGAGCAACTCCTTCACCAACCAGGTGCTGGCCCAGATCGAGCTCTTCACCAAGGGCTCCAACTACGGCAAGGAGGTCTACGTACTGCCCAAGCACCTTGACGAATTGGTGGCTCGCCTCCACCTCGACAAGATCGGCGCCAAGCTCACCGAGCTCAGCCCCGAGCAGGCCACCTACATCAACGTGCCGGTGCAGGGACCTTACAAGTTGGAGCATTACCGCTACTGAGTTTCTGCTATTGAGTCTCTGCCGATTCGCTCTGGACCAGCATCGTTGATTCGGACCGCCAATCCGTGGCTGTCTTGTTCCGCTGCTTCCCTGCCCACGCCGACCTCCGAGAGGGGGTCGGTTTTTTTTGGTGAGCAGCCGACGCGTGTTCTCGCATCGTTCTGACTCTGCGCCGATCATGGAAGACTGGCGACGATCATCCGCCCCTCAGTCTTGGCCCTTGAACTGGTCCAGAAGCTCCCTGAGCTGATCGGCTCCGCGGTGGAGGCGAATCCTGCATCTGGCTATGCCGCCATCTTCGCGGCCATGTTCCTGGAGAACCTCTTCCCGCCGATTCCCTCTGAGCTGATCATGCCCTTGGGGGGCTTCTATGTGCGCGGCGGCCAGCTCGCCATGGTGCCGGTGGTGTTGGCTGGGTTGTTGGGCACGGTGCTGGGGGCCCTGCCCTGGTATGGGATCGGGCGGCTGGTGAACGAGCAGCGGCTGGAGCGCTGGTTGGAGCGCCATGGCCGCTGGATCGGCATCAGCCCCCAGGAGCTGAAGCGCAGCCGCACCTGGTTCAACCGCCATGGCACCGCCCTGGTGTTCTGGGGGCGGCTGATTCCGGGCATCCGCACCCTGATCTCGGTGCCGGCCGGTATCGAAATGATGCCGTTTGTGCCTTTCCTGATCTGGACCACCGCCGGCAGTCTGATCTGGACGCTGCTGTTGACCTTGGCGGGCTACGGGCTTGGTGAGGCCTACACCAACGTGGAGGTGTGGCTCGATCCGGTGGCCAAGGTGATCAAGGTGCTGCTGGTGCTGGCCGTGCTCGGCTTCGCTGTTTGGCTTGGTCTGCGCACTTGGAAGAAGCGGCAGGACAGCCACTGAGGCTTGGGTCCCGGGAAGGTCTCATTGCCCACCCCTGCTGGCAGAGGACCCTGCCACACCCCCCAAAGCAACCCCAAAGAAAAAAGGCGCCCCGTGAAGGACGCCCCGGTGGCTTCGTGCCACTTGATAGCCCGGCTGAGCGACTGGCACAAGTCCGACGGTCGCTCAGAACGGCACCTCCTCGTCGCTGGGCTCTCCGCCCCCGAAGCCGCCGCCGCCAAAGCTGCCGCCGGCTTCGGCATCACGCTTGCTGCCCAGCAGCTCGAGCCGGTCGACCCGGATCACGGGCTTGCTGCGCTCTTCGCCGCTGGTGCGGTCGGTCCAGCGGTCGAGCTTGAAGGAGCCGATGATGCCCAGCAGGGAGCCCTTGCGGACGTAGTCGGCGGCCACCTGGGCCTGCTTGCCCCAGATCTCAAGGTTGAACCAGTCGGGCTCGTCGCCCGAGCTGCGGCGGTTGACCGCCAGGGTGAGATTGGCCACCATGCTGCCGGATTCGAAGTAGCGGACTTCGGGATCGCGGCCGGCCCGGCCGACGAGGGTGATGGAGTTGACGCCCATAGGAGTGGATGGAAACGGTTGGATCAATGATGCGGCACCCCCTGGCTGGAGGAGCCACGCTTCATTCGTTCCACCGGCTGTCTCACCCCTCCGTCCGCTGTCGGCCGCCACCGTAAGAGCCGCCGAGGCGCCCCCTATGATCCGCCTTCTGCCCTCAGCCGTTCCCGTGTTCTTCCGTCGCTTCCAGTTCTCCCGCGATATCGGCATCGATCTGGGCACGGCGAACACCCTGATGTACGTGTCGGGGAAGGGGATCGTGCTCCAGGAGCCCTCGGTGGTGGCCATCGACCTGGAGCGCAACGTTCCCATGGCCGTGGGCAATGAAGCCAAGTTGATGCTCGGCCGCACCCCCGGCAACATCCGAGCCGTGAGGCCCCTGCGCGATGGCGTGATCGCCGACTTCGACGCCGCCGAGCAGATGATCAAGACCTTCATCCAGAAGGGCAACGAGGGCCGCGGCGTGATCGCCCCCCGGCTGGTGATCGGTATCCCCAGCGGTGTCACCGGTGTCGAGCGCCGCGCCGTGCGGGATGCCGGCCTGGCCGGCGCCAAGCAGGTGCATCTGATCGATGAACCGGTGGCGGCGGCGATCGGCGCCGGTCTGCCGGTCACCGAGCCCGTGGGCACGATGATGGTGGACATCGGCGGCGGCACCACCGAGGTGGCCGTGCTCAGCCTCGGCGGCACCGTGCTGAGCGAGTCGGTGCGGGTGGCGGGCGATGAGCTCAGCGACGCGATCGGCGTCTACCTCAAGAAGGTGCACAACCTCGTGGTGGGGGAGCGCACCGCCGAGGACATCAAGATCCGCATCGGCTCCGCCTTCCCCGACAACGAGCACGACGAGACCTCCCTGGATGTGAGGGGTCTGCATCTCCTCTCCGGTCTGCCCCGCACGATCAACGTGCGCGCTGGTGACATCCGCGAGGCCATGGCTGAACCCCTCAACGTGATCGTGGAGGCCGTGAAGCGCACCCTGGAGCGCACCCCGCCCGAGCTGGCGGCGGACATCGTGGACCGCGGCATCATGCTCGCCGGCGGTGGTGCCATGGTGCGCGGCATCTGCGACCTCATCAGCCACGAGACCGGCATCCTCACCCACGTGGCCGAGGAACCCCTGCTCTGTGTGGTGAATGGCTGCGGCATGGTGCTGGAGGACTACAAGCGTCTGGAGCGCGTGCTCGACACTCCTGACTTCGCCCGTCAGTACACCTGAATCCGATGCCGGCGCCCCGCTGGCTCCGTTCCCTGGCCCTGCCTTCCCTGCTCCAGGCCTGGCCCTGGCTGCTGTTGGCATTGGCCCTCCTTGGCGTGCGCCTGAGCAAGGGGGCAGGCCTGGCCGATGCCTATGCCTTGCTCAGCCGTCCCTTCTGGCCTGGCACGGCCCAGGCCGAGTGGCTGCGCTCGGCCCGCCGCTTCGAGGACACGGCCCGCATCGGTGCCCTGGAGGCCGAGAACGCCCGCCTGCGGGGCTTGATCGGTCTGCAGCAGGCCAGCCCGAAGCGGCTCACGGCACCGGTGATCGCCCGCGAACCGGCCGGCTGGTGGCACACCCTGCTGCTGGGCCGCGGATCGCTGCAGGGGGTGGCCGAGGGCCAGGCGGTGCTGGCTCCTGGCGGGCTGATCGGCCTGGTGAGCTCCGTGACCCCGAGCACCGCCCGGGTCACCCTGCTCACTGATCCGGCCAGTCGGGTGGGGGTGTGGGTGGGCCGCACCCGCCACCATGGCCTGCTCACGGGCCTGGGCACGCCCCGGCCCGTGGTCCGTTTCCTCGAGAAGGAACCGGGTGTCGTGCCCGGTGATGTGGTCACCACCTCCCCCGCCAGTACCCTGGTTCCACCTGATCTGCCGGTGGGGGTGATCCAGTCGGTGGATGCGGGTGCCGATCCCGCGCCCGAGGCGGTGGTACAGCTGGCGGCACCGGTCGGTTCGGTCGATTGGGTGCAGTTGCTGGCGCGCTGATGGCCCTGCTCTCCCGCCACCCCTGGTGCGCCGCTTCGCTCCTGCTGGTTCCCGTGCTGACCCTGGCTGCTCCTGGCTGGCCCCGGCTGGCCGGGGTGGGGCCCTGCTGGGCCATCCTCTGGCTGCTGCCCTGGGCCCTAGCCGAGGGACGCCTCTCGGCGATTCTCGCCGGTGCCACCCTGGGGTTGCTGCTGGATTCCCTTCATCACGGCGGCGTGAGTGAGATCCCGGCCCTGATGCTGCTGGGCTGGTGGTGGGGGCGGATCGGCCGACTGGGGGCGCCGGTGGAACGCAGCTTCAGCCTGGGGCTGCTGGCCCTGCTGGGCACCCTGGGGCTCGATCTGTCGCTGATGCTGCAGTGGGCCCTGCGTAGCAGCCTCGGGGCCGGCAGTGGCCTCTCTGGCGGAGGGATCGATCCGGCCACGCTGGCCAAGCCCGGCTGGCATCTCGATGACCTGGCCGGGGCCGGTTTGCATGTCCTGCTGGCCCGCACCCTGCTCACCGCTCTCTTGGCCCCGGTGCTCTGCTCCCTCCAGCTCCTGCTGTGGCGGCAGCAGGGTGGTGGCGTCGGGCGGCGCTGAGGGAGGACCCCATGCAGCGGCGCTTTCCGATCCAGCTCCGCCGGACACACCTGGGCGTTCGGCGGGCCCTGCAGGGTCTGCGGTCTGTTCCAGCCGCCGGTGTTGTGCGGGTCCTGGGGGGGGTGTCCCTGGTGCTCCTGTTCGCCTGCGGGGGATGTGGCCGGGGCACGGCACCCGCCGCCGCTCCCCGGCCCCGTCAGCTCACGGTCTGGACCCTCGATCTGGCTCCCCGGTTTTCGCCCTACATGGGCAGCGTCATCGCGGCCTGGGAGCGGGCCCACCCGGGGGTGTCGGTGCGCTGGATCGATGTTCCCTGGAGTTCGGTGGAGCGCAAGCTGCTGGCTGCGGTCTTCGCCCGCACCGCCCCCGACCTGGTGAATCTCAACCCTCCCTTCGCGGCCAACTTGGCCAGCAAGGGGGGCCTGCTCAATCTGGCCACGGTGCTGCCCCCCGAGGCAGCCGCGCTCTACCTACCCGAGGTGTGGCAGGCCGGCCGGCAGGGGGATCTGCAGTTCGCCATTCCCTGGTACCTCACCACCCGTGTGACCCTGGCCAACCGGAAGCTGCTCCAGCAGGCCGGATACACAGCACCGCCCCGCCGCTGGGACCAGATTCCCGCCTTCGCCGAGGCCATCAAGCGCCGCACCGGTCGCTATGCCCTCTTCGTGACCGTGGTGCCGGATGACTCCGCCGAGTTGTTGGAGACCCTCGTGCAGATGGAGGTGCGCCTGCTCGACGCCAACCATCGCGCGGCCTTCAACAGTGCCGCTGGTCGGCGCGCCTTCGCCTTCTGGACCGATCTCTACCGTCGGGGCTTGTTGCCTCCCGAGGTGGTGAGCCAGGGCTATCGCCGCGCCATTGAGCTTTATCAGGCGGGCGATCTGGCCCAGGTGGCCAGTGGTCCCGATTTTCTGCGCAACCTGCAGACCAACGCCCCCGGCATCGCTGCGCTGACCGCCCCTTTCCCGCCACTGGTGGGCCCCGGCGGCCAGACCAACGTGGCGGTGATGAACCTGGTGGTGCCGCGTCAGAGCAGCATGGCCACCGAGGCCACCAGCTTCGCCCTGTTCCTCACCAATGCCTCCAATCAACTGGCCTTTGCCCGCGAAGCGCGGGTGCTCCCCTCCTCGCGGGCGGCCCTGAAGGGGCTGGAGCAGGATCTCGCCGTTGCGGTGGAGGATCCGGCCGCCGAACGGCAGGAGGCGCTGGTCAGGCAGGCCCGCGCCCTATCCGTGCGCAACCTGGATCAGGCTCGCGTTCTGGTGCCAGCCACCCCGGGCATTAAACGGCTGCAGGCGATTCTCTACACCCAGCTGCAGCGCGCCATGTTGGGCCAGATCGGCAGCGATGCGGCCCTGGCCGAGGCGGAACGGCAGTGGAACCGTTACGCCGAAGCCCGCTGGCCCTGAGTGCGGCCCAGAAAACCCCCGGCAGGCAATCCGCAGAAAAGCTTAAATCTCTCAGATCTCTTGCCCTGGCGCCGATCCGGGGGGGTGACCCGGACCGCCGCCTGAGGGTATGGTTGCGATTCTTCACTGCTGTGTCCCTCGACACGCCACCCATGTCCCTTTCCCTGGAGGACAAGCCCGCGCAGCCGCTGCCCACAGGCCTGGCTCCCGATCACGGGCTTGGGGTGGACGACTCCGAGGACAGCAATGCTCTGGCTTCCGATGCCGGAGATTCCTCCGGTCCTGATGATGGCGGTGGCAACCAGCGCGCCACCCTGCTGGTTGTCGATGATGAATCCGCCGTGCGCCGCGTGCTGGCGATGCGCCTGCAGCTTGCCGGCTACCGGGTGATCTGCGCGGAGGATGGTGAGGAGGCCCTGAGCCTCTACCACCGGGAGCAGCCCGATCTGGTGGTGCTCGACGTGATGCTGCCCAAGCTGGATGGCTTCGCGGTGTGTCGTCGCCTGCGTGCCGAATCCTGCGTTCCGATCATCTTTCTTTCGGCGCTCGATGCCATCAGCGAGCGGGTGGCGGGCCTGGATCTCGGTGCCGACGACTATCTGCCGAAGCCGTTCAGTCCCAAGGAGCTGGAGGCCCGCATCGCCACCATCCTGCGGCGGGTCGGCCGCGGGTCGGCCGCTGCCGAGCCCCGGGATGTTCCGAGCGGCAGTGGCGTGTTGCGGGTGGGGGACCTGGTGGTGGACACCAACCGCCGCCAGGTGACTCGCGATGGCCAACGCATCGCCCTCACCTACACCGAATTCAGCCTGCTCGAGCTCCTGTTCCGTGAACCTGGCCGTGTGGTGCCCCGGGCCGAGATTCTCGAGCAGCTCTGGGGCTATCCCCCTCGCCGCGCAGCCGACCTGCGGGTGGTGGATGTCTACGTGGCCCGCCTGCGCGGCAAACTTGAGCCCGATCCTCGCAATCCGGAGCTGATCCTCACCGTGCGGGGCACCGGCTATGCCTCGCAGCGCATGGCCGACGCGACGATGGCCGCGGCGGGCTGAGGTTCGTTCCCGGAGCTCATCGTCAAACTTCCTCTGGATCGACACCCTGGCCATAGGGCCACCGCACGGGTTCAGCGCTACTGCAGGATGGGCCTGATTCTGTTCCTTGAGCTGCCTTGTCGGATCTGCGCAAGACCCGCCTTGAGAAATCCCGCACGCTCGACTCCCTCGGCCGGGCCCCCTACGCCCTCGGCTTCAGTCCCAGCCACCGCACCGCCGCGCTGCAGCAGGCCCATGCCGACCTAGCCAATGGCGAGGAGCGCGAAGCCGATGTGGCTGTGGCCGGCCGGGTGATGACGCGGCGGGTGATGGGCAAGCTGGCCTTCTTCACCCTCGCCGATGAGAGCGGCCCGATCCAGCTCTACCTCGAGAAGGCCACCCTTCAGACGGCCCACCCCGACAACCCCGAGGTGTTCGCCCAGCTCACCTCCCTGGTGGATGCAGGTGACTGGATCGGCGTGCGGGGCAGCCTCAAGCGCACCGACCGGGGCGAGCTCTCGGTGAAGGTCGTGGACTGGACGATGCTCAGCAAGGCGCTCCAGCCCCTGCCCGACAAATGGCATGGCCTGGCGGATGTGGAGAAGCGCTACCGCCAGCGCTACCTCGATCTGATCGTTTCGCCGCACACCCGCGAAACCTTCCGTCGCCGTGCCCGGATCGTGAGCACGATGCGCCGCTGGCTCGATGAGCGCGGCTTCCTGGAGATCGAAACCCCCGTGCTGCAGACCGAAGCTGGTGGCGCCGACGCCCGCCCTTTCGAGACCCATCACAACGCCCTCGACCTGCCTCTCACCCTGCGGATCGCCACCGAGCTCCATCTCAAGCGGCTGGTGGTGGGCGGCTTCGAGCGGGTGTACGAGCTAGGCCGCATCTTCCGCAATGAGGGGGTGAGCACACGCCACAACCCCGAATTCACCTCGGTGGAGATCTACCAGGCCTACGCCGATTACCACGCCATGATGGAGCTCACCGAAGAGTTGATTGTGGCGGCGGCCCGCGAGGTGTGCGGCGGCATGCAGATCACCTATCAGGGCATCGAGGTGGATCTCACGCCCCCCTGGCGGCGGGCCACGATGCACGATCTGGTGCGGGAGGCCACGGGCCTCGACTTCACCGCTTTCGAAGCTTCGGATCCGCCTGAGAGTCGGGCCCGAGCTGCCGCCGCCATGGCCGCGGCGGGCCTGGAGGTGCCCGATGCGGCCGATTGCCTTGGCCGGCTGTTGGTGGAGGCCTTTGAGCAGCGGGTGGAGGACAAGCTGATCCAGCCCACCTTTGTGCTCGATTACCCGGTGGAGAACTCGCCCCTGGCCCGGGCCCACCGCAGCAAGCCCGGCCTGGTGGAGCGCTTCGAGCTGTTCATTGTGGGCCGCGAAACCGCCAATGCCTTCAGCGAGCTGATTGATCCTGTGGATCAACGCAGCCGCCTCGAGGCCCAACAGGAGCGCCGCCGCGCCGGCGACCCCGAGGCCCAGACCGTGGACGAGGACTTTATCCATGCCCTGGAGGTGGGCATGCCCCCCACCGGCGGCCTGGGCATCGGCATCGACCGGCTGGTGATGCTGCTCACCGACAGCCCCTCAATCCGCGATGTGATCGCCTTCCCCCTGCTGCGGCCGGAGGGGCGTTCCGGGGCCAGCGAGGCCGGCTATGAGGCTGGTTCCTGAGGGCTGCTCAGACGCTCGGGCGGGTATCACTCGCCGCGCGCCGGGACCTCCGGGCAGGCGCAATGGGATAATGAACTTGTGTAGGCATTCTCCCCCAGCGGGGCACTCTTTTCCATGAGCGGCGAGCGCGTCGGATTTCGTTTCAAGCACGCCGATGCGGTGGTGAAGCGCAACCCCCAGGGGCGGTCCCGCCGGGGCTGGGTGATGGAGCCGGTGGAGCAGACCACCAGCCGCGGCACCAAGATGCCGGCTTATCGCATCCGTTGGCGCGACAGTGAACGTCCCGAGATCGTGCTGCAGCACATGCTGATCGCCGATCCCGATCCCACCCCGCCGCCCGAGGGTGTGAACCTGGTGCCCGCCGCCCCCAAGAAGTGAGCGGGCCGGCGTCGAGCCGCTTCCGGTCTACAGCCATCCCTTCAGCCGGTACACGAAGAGTCCAAGCAGTTCCTTGAGAGAGGAGGTGGTCGAAGCCAGTGCTCCTGCCTGGGGCATCAGATCCAGCAGCAGGCTCTCCGCCGTGGTCTGCCCCGATTGGTTTCGCGCCGCCAGCTGGAAGTCGCAGGCCACCGGCACGATTTCTAGGCCGCTGAGGCGGCGGAAGGTGGCCGTGGCCCGGGGCAGGTGGGTGGCGCTGGTTACCAACAGCAGCGAATGCCAACCCCGTTCCCGCGCGATGCTCCTCAGGGCGATCGCCTCCTCGGCGGTGTTGCGGGGACCTTCGCTGCGCACGATTTGCTCAGCGGGCACCCCCAGTTTCTGGGCCAGGGAGGCGGCGTAGGAGGCCTCCGGTGGCGTCGGGTCGCCGGCGTTGAAGCTCACCCGCCCACCCGACACCACCAGCCAGGGCGCCTTGCCCTCCCGAATCAGATCCACGCCGGTGAGCAGGCGGTCGCCGGCATCGGCCACCTCCACTCCCCGGCGTGGGGCCAGGGGTGGCAGCAGGCCACCCCCCAGCACCAGCACCGCATCGGCGGACGGAAGGGTGGCCGGAGTGAGCCGTACCGCCTGATCCTCCAGACTCCGCACCAACTGGCGGCTCAGCCAGGGCATCGAGGCCAACCAGACCAGGCCGATCCCTGCGGCGGAGAGGCTGGGGCCCCAGCGCCGCCGCCGGCCTAGCAGACCCAGCCCCATCAGCAGCAGACCCGCCCCCAGGGGGTAGACGAACAGGGGCAGCAGCTTGGAGAGCAGAAAGCCCATGGCGGTGGCTCAGGACTGGTTGCGGCGGCGCAGTGCTTCGAGCTCTTGTTGGGCTTCGAAGCGGCGCCAGTCCTGCTCCAGCTCGGCCATCCCATCGGCCACGCGCTCACCTGAGCGGCCGGGCGCTGGCGGTGTTGGGGCTGCGGTGAGTTCGGCGAGCTCCCGTTCCACCGCAGCGAATCGTTCCCCCAGTTCGGCGAGGGTCTGCCAGCGGTTGCGGCCTTGCTCCATCAACGTGGTGATGTGGGCTTCGGCCCTGGCGGCCAGTTCCTCGGCGCCGGCGCCGCGGGCTCGTTCGCTGCGCTCCTGCCACTGGCGGATCTCGCCGGCTAGCCGCAGCAGCCCCTGGCGCTGCAGTTCCGCCTCCTGGCGCAGCTTCAGCCGCTCGTGCAGCAGGCGTTGCTGCCGGTCCCGCTGGGCCTGTCCCGCCAGTAGGGCCTCCTGCTGGGGATTCGCCCTCAGGAACGATTCCAGCTGCTGATTCAGCCGGGCCTCCAGTTCTTCCATCCAGCTGCCTGGGCTCATGCTTCCGGTGCGCGGGTGATCAGTGGAGCCTCGATCTCCTGCTGCAGCGGGGTGATCGCCGCCTCGCGGGAGCGCAGCAGCAACTGGGTGAGACGGGCGATCGCCCCCTCGCCCAGGTCCTGCTCGGAGATGCGGTCGAAGGCCCGGCGGTAGAGATCCTCGAGATCCTCGATCAGGCCTTCCCGCGTGGCGCGCATCGCCTGACGCTGCTCCTCACGGCTCATGGCGCATTCCGCATCGGGGTTGGATCGGCATGGTGCTGCGTCGGTGTTTCGCCACCGGCTCGTGACGTTTCCGAGTCTGCCTGGGCCAGCAGATGCAGGGAGAGATCGTCGGCGCCATCACACCAGCGGCGGATCGCCCGCCAGCCTGATGCGGCCGACAGGGCCTGAAAGGACTCCGGGGTGTACTTCGCGCTGTACTCGGTGATCAGGGGTTCGCCGGCGGCGAAGCTCCAGCGCCGACCGGCCAGGGTCACGGTCTGGGAATGGCAGCTCACCAGGGCCATGGCGATGCGGTTGGCGGCGGCTTCCCAGCGGGCGCGGTAGGTGAAGGCGGCGGGATCGAAGTCGCCCGCCAGCTCCCGGTTGAGGCGCCGCAGCAGGTTGAAGGCAAAGGCGGCCGACACCCCGGCGGCATCGTTGTAGGCCGCTTCGAGCCGCTCTGGCGCCTTCGGCTGGTCGATGCCGATCAGCAGCCGGCTGCCCGGCCCCAGCAGGCGGGCGAAACGGCTGAGCAGCGCCCGGGCCTGGGGGAGATCGAAGTTGCCCAGGGAGCTGCCGGGGTAGAAGCCCAGCCGCGGCCGGCCCTCCAGCAGGGGATGGGGCGGCAGCTGGTCCAGGTCGGCGTAGTCACAGCAGATGCCCAGCACAGGCACGGCGGGATGGCGCTCCTGCAGGGCACGGCAGGAGGGGCCCAGCTGGTCGAGGCTGATGTCGAGAGCCACGTAGGCCGCCGGTTGCAGGGCCTCCAGCAGGGGCCCCACCTTGCTCAGGTTGCCGGCCCCGAATTCCACCAGCACGGGGGTGGGGGTGATGCCTTCCGCCAGCGACCGGGCCAGCTCCGGGGCCCGCTCCCGCAGCAGGGCGGTTTCCTGGCGCGTAAGGCCGTATTCGGGTTGCTGGCCGATCGCCTCAAAGAGGCGGGAGCCCTCCGCGTCGTAGAGCAGCCAGGCGGGCAGCTGCCGCGGTTTCCGTGCCATTCCTTCGAGCACCAGCCGCTCCAGATCGGAGGGGGCGGGATGGAGATCGAGCAGTTCCGCGGGTTGGAGAGCCGGCAAGGCAGCAACGCCGCCCGCCGGGGGGTAGGCCCCGTCGTTCGCCTTCAAAGCCGCCGTTCCGGATCCCGACCGTTCGGTGGGTTCCAGAGCCGGTTTCGGGGGGCGGCTGGGCTCAGCAACCGTGCGGTCGGCGGGGGGCCTGGGAAGCATCGAGCCGCCGGCAGCAAGGATCGGTGTCGATCGTATCGATGTTCTGCCAAGCCCTCAGGGGAGTTCCCGGGCCAGCCTTAAACCACTGGCCATCCAGCGGCTCGCCGGAGGGAAGAAGTTGCGATAAGGAAGACGCTCGGCGCCGGCGTGGCCCTCCGGTGTGAGGAAGCAGCCGCCCCGCAGCACGAATTGGGAGGTCATGAATTTGCCGTTGTATTCCCCCACGGCCCCCGCGGCCGGCCGGAAGCCGGGATAGGGCCTGTAGGGGCTGCCGGTCCATTGCCAGAGCACCCCATGGGCCTGCTCCAGGCCTCCGGCGGCGGCCAGGGTTTCCCATTCCGCCTCGCTTGGTAGCCGTGCTCCAGCCCAGCGGGCATAGGCATCCGCCTCGAACCAGCTCAGGTGCCGCACCGGCGCCTGGGGATCGCGGCGGCGGCGGCCGGCCAGGGTGAAGAGGTCATCGCCGCGCCAATAGCGGGGCGCCTGCCAGGCGCTCTGCTGCAACACGGCCCAGCCCTCGCTCATCCAGAGTTCGGGGCGGCGGTAGCCCCCGTCGGCGATGAAGTCGGCGTAGGCGGTGTTGGTCACCAGTCGCTCGGCCAGGGCGAAGGGTTCCAGCCACACCTGGTGGCGGGGCGCTTCGTTGTCGAAGTGGAAGCTGCCACCGGCATGGCCGATCGCCACGAGGCCGCCGTGATGGTGGCGCCAGCCGCCGCCGGCTGGGCCGGACTCCCGGCTCGCCCCGGGGGGCTCCACGCCATCCGCACTTCCCTGGGCCTGCCGCTCCCCAAGCCGCACTTCGCCGCCGCTTCCATGCACGGGGCGCCAGGCCTGCTCGAAGGCCGCCTCCGGCCCTTCGGAGCCCGCGTCGTAGATGGGTTCGAGCGGGTTGCGGGAGAAGCCATCGAGCAGGTCCATCAGCAGCAGCTCCTGGTGCTGCTGTTCGTGCTGCAGACCCAGCTCCACCAACTCCAGGAGCCCGGCCGCGGCGGCAGGAGGCGGATCGCCAAGGTCGGCCAGCAGTTGCACGACGGCGGCATCGATGCGGTGGCGCCAGGCGAGCACCGCATCGATCGGCGGACGACTGAGCAGCCCCCGCTCCGGGCGGGGATGGCGGGCGCCGACGGCGTCGTAGTAGCTGTTGAACAGGAATCGCCAGCGGCGGTCGGCCGGTTCGTAGGTCAGCGGCGAGCGCTTGGGGGCGGTGAAGGCCGGCTGGGCAGCGTGGCTGCCTCCGCCATCCCCGTCCAGGGCCGGCCGCAGCAGGAACTCCTCGAAGAACCAGGCGGTGTGTCCGAGATGCCACTTCGGCGGGCTGGCATCGGCCATGCCCTGCAGAGCCAGATCCTCCGGCTCCAGCGGAGCGATCAGGGCCTCACTGCGGCGTCGCACCCGGCGGTAGCGGCTCTCCAGCTCGGCGAGGCTGGTCGCGGATGTGGGGGATTGGACAGGGCGGACCAGCCCACTCTGAAGTTCGGGGGAACCCATCCAACCGTCCCTCAGTCGCTGCGACCCTAGGCAGGTTCCCTACGATCCGGCCACGCAACCTCGAACCGGCGGGCCAGCAGGCATGGGCGGCATCACGTCAGACAGCAGCATCTCGTCGGGCATCTGTGAGGGCTTCAGCGCCGCCGTGGGCCACACCCCCCTGATCCGCCTGCGGGTCCTCAGTGAGCTCACCGGCTGCGACATCCTCGGCAAGGCCGAATTCATGAATCCCGGCGGTTCGGTGAAAGATCGCGCCGCCCTCGGCATCCTGCGGGAGGCGGAGCGAAGCGGTGAGCTGCGGCCCGGCGGCACTGTGGTGGAGGGCACCGCCGGCAACACCGGCATCGGCCTGGCCCACCTCTGCAATGCCCGCGGTTACCGCTGCCTGATCGTGATCCCCGACACCCAGTCGGCCGAGAAGATCGGCCTGCTGCGCAGCCTCGGGGCGGAGGTGCGCACCGTGCCGGCCGTGCCCTATGCCAACCCGGACAACTACGTGAGGCTCTCCGGCCGCATCGCCGCTGAGATTCCCGGTGCCATGTGGGCCAACCAGTTCGACAACCTCGCCAACCGCCGCGCCCATTACGCGAGCACCGGTCCGGAGATCTGGCATCAGTGCGGCGGGAAGGTGGATGCCTGGGTGGCGGCCACCGGCACCGGCGGCACCTATGCCGGTGTGGCCTCGTACCTCAAGGAGCGGGACGCGCGGGTGCGTTGCGTGCTGGCCGATCCCCACGGCAGCGCCCTGCACAGCTGGGCCAGCACCGGCGAACTCCACGCCGAGGGCAGCTCGATCACTGAGGGGATCGGCAACAGCCGCGTGACCGCCAATCTGGAGGGAGCCCCGATCGATGATGCCGTTCGCGTCGGCGACCAGGATGCCCTCGACACCATCTACCGGCTGCTTTGGCAGGAGGGACTGTTTCTGGGGGGCTCGGTGGGGATCAATGTGGCCGCTGCGGTGGAAACCGCGCGCCGCCTCGGTCCGGGCCACCGCATCGTGACCGTGCTTTGCGATAGCGGTGACCGCTACCGCTCCCGCCTCTACGACCGGGACTGGCTGGAGGGCCGGGGGCTGCGGCA
Source organism: Cyanobium sp. (assembly GCA_014191755.1). GTDB lineage: Bacteria > Cyanobacteriota > Cyanobacteriia > PCC-6307 > Cyanobiaceae > Cyanobium. The sequence continues at coordinate 1,941 of BJHE01000048.1, read as the reverse complement.
GCCCGAGCAGGATGCTTGCTCCATCGCCGCTGCCCCGGCCGAACAGCAGGGCTGATGACCTCCTCCCCGGCCACTCCCGGCCAGTCGATCGGCGGCCGTTACCGCCTCGTGCGGGCCCTCTCCGAATCCCCGGACCAGGGGGTGCTTTGGCTCGCCAGCGACGGGCTGGCAGCCGATGCATCCGTGGCCCTGCGCCAGTTGCCTGCGGTCCGGGATCCGGCGATGGTCCGCAGCCTGGCCTCCCGCCTGCAGGGGGTGCTCCATCCCCAGGTGCCTCGTTTCGGCGCCGTGATCGAGGAGGGCGGCAGGCAATGGCTGGTGCGCGATTGGCAGGCTGGCCGCACCTATGACCAGCTGCTGGAGGCCCGCCGCGAGCGCCAGCTGGTGTTCGGTGCCGGCGAGGTGCTGCTGTTGCTGCGGCAGCTGCTGCCGGTGCTGGTGGCGCTGCATGGCCAGGACCTGCTCCATGGCGACATCAGTGCCGCCAACCTCCTGCGCCGCGACAGCGATGGACTGCCGGTGCTGCTCGACTTCGGCCTGGCTCGCGGCGCTGCTGTCGCCCCAAGAGCCGCGCCCCCAGGCGCCACGCCCGGTTATGCCCCGCCGGAGTTGATCCGCGGCGAACCGCCCGCCTCCTGGATGGATCTCCATGCCTTGGGGGTGCTCTCCCTGGTGCTGGTCAGCGGTGAGGAGCCTGCCGCCCTGCTCGATCCGGTCAGCCTGGAGTGGCGGATGCCCGTTGCCCTGGAGGCCGAGCCGGCCCTGCGTCAGCTGATCGAACGGCTCCTCAGCCGCGATCCCTCCCGCCGCTTCACCACTGCCGCGGAGGCTCTCGCTGCCCTGCAGGCGGTTCCGATGCCGGAAAGCACCGGCCCTGTACCCCGGGCCGACCGCACCGTGGTGCTGGTGCCCCAGGCCCCGGAGCCGCTCCCCGTGGCGCCAGTAGCACCGTCGGATTGGGCTGTCGGGAATCCGCAGGCCCGATCCGCTGTTCCCGCCGAGGCGGCGGCCGCCACTGCAGCGGCGCTCCAGGACGTCCGCCTTGCCTCCGTCCCGAGGCCGGAATTGCCTGGCCTGGCCACCGCTGTGCCGGCACCGGAACCCGCCTTTCGGGCTCCGGTGCCCCGTCCCCGGCCTGAGGAGAAGGAGGAGGCCGCCGAGGGGGGCCTCTGGCCCGTGCTGATTGCCCTGGTGCTCTCGGCCGTGGTTGGAACGGCCCTGGGCTGGCTGTGGCTGGGACGAGGCCGGCCCACCGCTCCCGCGCAGACGGTGGGTGAGGTACCCCTGAGCCTGCCACCGGCGGAGGTGGATCAGCGGCAGCAGTTGCTCAACCGTCTGCGCGCCCTACAGATCGACCGCGGCTGGTTCCTCAGCCTGGCGGACGCCAGCCTGCTGGCCCAGTACCCGGAGAGGAAGGGGCGACTCCCCGGTGATGCGCTCGAGGATGCGCCGCTGCGCAAGGTCTGGAATGATCTGGCCCAGGAATGGCTGGCCCGGGTGGAACAGTTGCCCCTCCCCCTCAGGCGGCGCCTCGGAAGTTTCCGAGCCTCCGACTGGGAGCAGCGTCAGCAGACCCTTGTGGCCCAGGGGTTGAGTTCTTCGGTTCTGGCCCAGCTGGTGTCCGGCAGTGCCACCTCTCTGCTCCCCGGTCAGTCCGGTGACCGAATGCCGCCGGAGCCCTTCCGCCAGCTCTGGTATGCCGCGGCCGAGCTCACCCTCGATGCGATGCGGATCGATCCCATTGAGCTGCGCTCCCAAGTCACCGAGGTGCTGGCCGCCGATGTGCCGGCCAATGGCGCCCGCCTGTTCGCGGTGCGTCTACCGGCGGACCACAGCCTCGCCCTCGGGGTGAACGGCACCCCGCTGCTGCAGATGGCGGTGTATGCCGCCGATGGATCCGTTCTGTCGCCGAGGGGGGCGCTGCGGGTGGTGAGCCTGGGC
>BJHE01000047.1 GCA_014191755.1 Cyanobium sp. | reverse complement strand
TCAGCCAGCAACAGGGTGTCGAAATCGAGCTGATTCAGGAAGCCGCTGCGGTGACCGTAGGCCTGCAACAGCTCGCTGAAATAGCTGTTGTGATCGGGAATCGCACCCCAGGCCTCGATCGCGCCGGCCAGGCGGCGGCAGCTGGCCAAGTGGCGCACGGCGTGGCGGTAGCGGTTGGAGCGGGCCTGCTCCACGATCGCTTCGATTAGGGCCCGTAGGCATAACGTGGCCGCCAAGGGTTGCTCGGCCTCCAACGCTTCAGCCACCACCCCCAGCACCTTTTCATCGGCACGTTCGAGTTCGGCGGGCCGCGCCAGGATCAAGCGCGCGGCGCGGCGGCGATCGGGCCATTGATGCAGAAACTCCAGGGCTGGCCCGAAATAGGGGTGCTGGAGCACGAGATCCAGCGCCCGCTCCTGGGCCTCGCCATCCTCAAAGGCCGGCAGGCGTTTGAGATAGTCGCGCAGATGCTGATTCGATAGGCGCAACAGGCCAAACGTCCGGCGCAATTGCTGGGCCTCCTCGCCTCGCTCCAGCTGGTCCAAGGCGGCGATGCGAGCATCGATCCAGGGCCCGGGGCCCGGCGGGGTCTGGTCCGCCGAGGGCTTGGCTGCATCGAGTAACGCCAGGGCCTCTTCGGCGCGGCCTGCAGCCGTGAGCCGCTGGGCGACACGGGCTGCCACCAGCGGCCGCTTCAGGGCAATGGGCTCGTGCTCGCGATATTCCGCCAGGTAGGCCTCCGCATCCCCCAGAGCATCGGCGATGGCCAGCATCGCCAGGCGCACCGTCTGGCCGCGGTCGTGGGGGTTGGGATCGAGATCTGGATCGTCATCATCTGCTTCGTACTCAGCTTCGTCGTCATCAGCTTCGTCGTCATCTGAATCGAAGTCAGGCTCGAAATCAGCGCCAAAATCGTCTTCGTCAACCAGCCAATCACGACCATCAAAGTAAGCGGTGCCGATGGAGCCATCCCCATCGGCTTCATCTTCATCCTCATCTTCTTCGCCATCGAAGTTGGCGTCCTCTGCATCCGCCTGCTTGGCGTCGCTCCTACGAGGGGGTCGCTTGGACTCCATGATCTGGCGCAATTGCTCCAAACCTTCCGGCTTCAAGGCCTCTTTGAGGTGCTCAATCAGGTGGTTGTATTCGCCGCCCTCGTTTTCCAGCAGCGCCGCTGCCACCTGCTCCGCAAGGGCCGCGGTTGAGCCCTTGGCGCGGCAGGCCACCTGTCCGAGATCAGCGCTGGCCTGGTGAAACAGCGGCAGTTCGGCATCGTCGCTGCAGTCGCAACGATCCTGCAGCGACGAGGCCAGATCCAGGAACCGCCACAGCAACTCCACCGCCAGATCGGGATCGTGGGCGGCAATCGGCCCCGCAATCGCCTGGCGCTGCCGATCGAGATCAGCCAGCAAGGCATCGCGCCGCTTCTGATCCAGCCAACTGCTGGAACGCTCCACCGCAGCCAGCCGCTTGCGCACCTCCTGCGCCATCTCCAGCGGCCCCCGCTGCTCCGCCAATGCCAACCGCAACGCCCGCCGCGCCGTCGCATTGCCCTCGGTGTGCTGCAGGAGCAGTGCCGCCAACCGGGCGGTTCCCAGCGCTTCCAGGTTCTTGGCATTAAGGCTGGCGCGGCCGGTCATAGCAACTAAGGGGGAGGGTGCGGAAATAGGGGAAAGCCAGGTCAGCGGCGCAACAATCCCCGCAAGGGGCCTCGCGGCTGGCCGTTGGGCTGGCGGAGCGGCTGGATGGGGCGGAGATCCTCAACCTAGAAAGCGGCTTTGATGGCTAACGCCGGTTCCATCGCCAACCGTTTCAGCAGGTACAGCTCTCAAGCGAGTGATGCCTCTCAATCTTGAGTCATACGCCGCCACCGCCGCACGCTGTCGATGATCAGGCGTTCGCCCACGAATTCGATCGTTTGAAGGGGCGTGGTCAGGGCAAGTGCCGCGCCCTCGCAGCGCCCATTGAAATGGCTAATGACCGCCAGTGAGAGCACCCTGGCTCCACTGCGCCGCCAGGAGCGGCAGCGTCGGATCACGGCGCTGCGCCAGCGCCTTCACGACACCCTCGGGCCCAACGATTGCAGCATCTGGCTGTACTCCTGCGGAGAAGCCTTCGGCTACGGCACCCTGGCCCGGGGCGATTGGGATTGCTTCTCGGATATCGATTTGCTGGTGGTGGCCGCCGTCGAAGACGCGGCCGAACGGGTGGCCCAGTTGCTTCAGGCAGCCCGAAGCGGCGAAAGCCGCTGCCTGGTCTGCTTCATGAGCCGCATGGAAGTGCTCGATACCGATCACTTGGGTGCCCTGCAGCGATGCCCTCCTGGAGCAGGCCGCCGCCATCAAGGCCTGCCATGCCCTCTCGCTGGCTGATGCCTGGATCGCCGCCGCCGCCCAACGGGAAGGGGCGGTGTTGGTGCACAAGGATCCGGAGTTCAGGGCGTTGGATCAGGTGGCGCAGGAGTGGTTGGGCTGATCAGGATCGAGGCGGGACGAGGAAGGCCGCTCAACAAGACGCCGCGATTGGGCTTGTTCGGCAACCGGGCCCACAGAGTGGAACGAGCAAGGGAATGTCCTGCGCATTCTGTTCGAGAAAGCGGCGAGGCGACTCGGCCAGGGGATGCTCATCGAGCATCTCCGTTCAGGGGGCAATCCTCGATCCGCTCTCGATCCGTGCAAGAAAGGGTGGATGGTCGGAGGCCCCCTGGAGCGGGCGGATCGGCGGCCGGACCCGCTGCCCCTGGCGAGGCCCGCGCCTGAATCACGGCGCCACGCCCGCAACCACAGGAGGAGCGTCCTGGGGTTCCGGCCCCTCCCTTCCCCCTCCACCCTGGACTCCCTGCTCCGTCCTCTGCGACTGCTGCTGCGCCAGTGGCTACGCCTTCAACCGGCGGACAGCCTCGTGCGCCAGCAGGACCTGGTCGGCCTGACCGGCGAAGTGCTGCTGGGCTGCCACCGGGACCAGCGCGGGCTGGTGCGGCTGCGGGTTCGGGACTGCTGGATCGACGCCCGTGCCTACGGCAGCGATGAGCGCCCCCTATTGCGGGGGGATCGGGTGCTGGTGCTGCATCACCAGGACGACCACCTCTGGGTCACACGCCTGGAGGCGACCTACCCCTGGCCCTCGCCATGACGTTTCCCCCTCTCTCTACATCCACGACCCTGGCCACGGTGCGCAGCGAACCGCCCCCGGGCCCGCCCTTCGGCCTGGCTGGCCTGGCTGGCCTGACTGGCCTGACTGGCCTGGAGGGGCCGCTCCTGGCGGCTCTCGGCCTGGGGCTGCTGCTCGGCGCCCACCGCCACGTCGCCCCCAACTGCCGCCCCGATCAGATCCTGGTGATCGCCGGCCGGGGCCGACGCCGTCGCGACGGCCAGCGCGTCGGCTACCGGGTGGTGCACGGCGGCCGGGCGCTGATGGTGCCTTGGCTGGAGCACCGGCGCTGGATGGATGTGCGCACCCGGGCTGTGCCGATCCGGGTGGCCAAGGCCTATGCCCAAGGCGGCACGCCGATCGATGTGGAGGCGATCGCCACGGTGAAGATCAGCACCGATCCGGCCTGCGTCGGCAATGCGATCGAGCGCTTCCTCGGCCATCAGCCCGCCGCGGTGCAGGAGGTGGCCGCCCGCAGCCTCGAAGGCCATCTGCGGGTGATGGTGGCGGGTATGACGCCCGAGCAGGTGAACCAGGACCGGCTGCGCTTCGCCGACCGCGTCCTGGAGGTGACCAGGCCGGACATGATCAAGCTCGGCCTGCAGGTGGACACCTTCAAGATCCAGCGGCTGAGCGACACGGTCGATTACCTCGATTCCCTCGGTCGCGCCCGGCTGGCGGAGGTGCTGCGCGATGCGGCCATGGCGGAGGCCGAGGGGTTCGGCGACGCCGAACAGCGCGAGGCCCAGGCGGAGGAACGCTCCCAGGTGGCCTCGACCACCGCCCGCACCGTGGTGGAGGAGCGCGGCAACGAACTGCGCACCATCCGCGCCCAGCTCGACGAACAGATCCGCACCGCCGAGGAGCGGGTGGAGGCGGTAGCGGCGGAGTCCCGCGCCCGCGCCGAGAAGGCCCTGCAAGCGCTGCGGGCCGACCTGGAGCGCCAGCGCCTGGAGGCCGATGTGGTGCTGCCCGCCCGGGCGCGCGAGCAGGCGGAGGAATGGCGGCGCCGCGGCGCCGCGGCCCCCACCCTCGAGGACGCGCGGGCCAGCGCGGCGATCAACGACCAGCTGGCGGCGCTCTGGCGCGAGGCCGGCGATCAGGCCGGTTCGATCTTCGTGCTGCAGCAGCTGGAGATGGTGCTGCAGGAGGCCGCCGGCCTGGCCGGCCAGATGCAGCTGGGCCGGATCACCGCCCTGGAAACCGGCAACCCCGCCGAGCTGGCGAACCTGGCCTCCCTCCATCCGGCCGTCATGCGCACCTTCCTTGAACAGGTGCGCGACACCCTCGGCATCGATGTGCTCCAAGCCCTCAACCCCCAACGCACCCCCCAGCCATGACCGTCCTCTTCACCCTGCTGCTGCTCGCCGGCAGTGGCCTGCTCGTCCTGCGTGGCGGGCTGCACAGCCTGCTGGCGGTCTGCCAGCCCAACCAGGCGCTGGTGATCTACGGCCTGCCCGGCGCCCGCGGCTACCGCCTGCTCAAGGGCGGCAGCACCCTGCTGGTGCCCCTGTTCGAGGAGATGCGCTCCCTCGACCTCAGCAACCTCAACATTCCGATCAGCGTCTCCAAGGCCCTCACCGCCACCGGCATCCGGATCAGCATCGCGGCGGTGGCGAACGTCAAGATCGCCAGCCATGAGCCGGTGGTCCATGCCGCCGTCGAGCGCCTGCTCGACCGCAGCGCCAAGGAGGTGAGCGAGCTGGCCCGGGTGACCCTGGAGAGCAACCTGCGCGGGGTGCTCGCCACCCTCACCCCCGAACAGGTGAACGCCGACACCGAAGCCTTCGCCCGCGCCCTGATGGAGGAGGCGAACGACGACTTCAGCCGGCTGGGCCTCGAACTCGACAGCCTGCAGCTCACAGCGATCCACGACGACGTCAAGTACCTCGATGCCCTGGGGCGTCCGCAGCAGGTGACCCTGCTGCGCCAGGCGCGCATCGCCGAGGCGGAGGCCCGCGCCGAGGCGCGCATCGAGGCCGTGGAGCGGGAAAAGACCACGCGCCTGGTGCAGCTGCGGCGCGATGAGGCGATCGCCCGGGCCGAAGCCCATCGCCGCATCCAGGAGGCCAGCACGCGCCAGGACGCGATGGTGGCAGAGGCGGAGGCCGAGACAGCTGGGGAACTCTCCCGCGTCGAGGCGGAGCTGCCGCTGCAGCAGGCGCGCATCCAGAGCGTCGCCCTGCAGTTGCAGGCCGATGTGGTGGCCCCTGCCGAGGCGGCCTACCAGGAAGCCCTGGCGACGGCCCGGGCCGACGCCGCCGGCATCCGGGCCGACGGCGACGCCCAGGCCGAGGCGCTGCGCGCCCTGATGGACTCCCTGCTGGCCGCCGGCCCCGAGGCCCGCACCGTCTACCTGATGCCGCGCCTGCAGCCGCTGCTCGCCCTGCTGCGCCAGGCGGTTCCCCCCCTGCAGGTGGAGGAGCTGCGCCTGATCGGCGAGAGCGAGACGGGGGCCACCAGCCTGCCGGTGCTGCTCGCCCGGCTGCAGGCCGCCACGGATCTCGACCTGGGCCGCTGGCTCAAGGCTGCCCCTCCTCCGGGCTGAACTGGGTGACGGCGATCACATCGCGGATGCGGGTGCGAAAGCGCCGCCATTCCGCCGCCACGTAGCCGAAACGTTCGGGGTCCTGGCGTTCCTGCTCGCGCAGCTGACGCTCGGATTCCTGCGCGAAAGCCCGCATCAGGGTCGGCGGGAAGCGCCGCAGCTGCACTCCGTCGGCCCGCAGGCGGCGCAGGGCCTCGATGTTGCGCAGGTCGTACTCGCGCCGGGTCCAGAGAAAGGTCTCGGCGCAGGCGGTCTGCAGGGCCAGGCGCAGGTCGGCCGGCAGCTCCGCCAGGGCCCGGCGGCTCACCATCAGTTCGTTCGTGGTGGAGGGTTCCCACCAACCAGGCGTGTAGTAGAAGCGGGCAACGCTGGGCAGGCCGAGCAGTTCGTCGTCGTAGGGGCCGATCCATTCGGCTGCATCCAGCCGGCCATCGCGCAGGCGGGGCACAATCTGATCGGCGGTGATCACCCGGCCGGCATTGATCGCAAAGTCGGTCTGCACGCCGAAGGCGTTGAGCACATCGGCCCCCAGCCCAGGAATGCGCATGCGCAGGCCCCTGAGATCCTCCGCTCCGTTCACCTCCCGCTTGAACCAGCCCCCCATCTGTCCGCCGGTGAGGGTGAGCGGGATCGAAACCAGCTGGTCGAGCCGCACGCCATCCACCGCCAGGCGGGGATAGACGGTCTGATGGAAGGGGCGATCGTCCCCCTTGCGCGCGTACCAGAGCCAGGCGGTCTGCTCCCGGGGGGTGAGGCCGAACGGCACCGCCTTGGCGAAGATCAGCGGCAGCAGCACCTTGTCGTAGTACACATCGACGTAGCCGCACTGGACCGAGCGCCCCTGGTTCACCAGCCCGAGAATGTCGGAGCTGGAGAGGGCGGAGCGATCCACCAGCTCCAGGCGGAAGCGCCCCTCGGTGAGGGTGGCCAGCCGTTGCGCCAGCCGCTCCGGCACCTGCCCCACCAGCAAGCGCCGGTACTGGGGCGAACCCTGGTAGAACGCCATCCGCCACACGCGGCTGCCGTGGCGACTGCGCCGGTCCCAACCCTGGCCCAGGCCGATGCCATACGCCGCTGCGGCCGCGCCGCCCAGTAGCAGCAGCTCGCGGCGGCGCAGCACCTCGCTAGGCCGGGGCCAGCGGTAGGGCGGAGCATCGGGATGGCAGTAGATGCTGAGCAGCCCCCGGCAGCCGCTCCAGGGGGGCTGCTCGAGGGTCTGGGCCGCCCGCTGCTGGGCCTGGGCGAAGGAGTGGCCGGCCTGCAGCTCCCGCAGCAGCCGTCGGAGGGCTTCGGCGGCGGCCCCGTCGGGCACCCGCTCGCGGAACACCTGCACCCAGGCCACCCCGGCCGCCAGGGCGCGATGGGCCAGGTCGATGCCAAGGCAGCAGTGGAGCAACACCAGGCTGAGACCCCGGTCCACCGCCCGCCGCAGCGGCCCCTCCAGGCTGGCGCCGGAGATCCAGCTGCCGTCACCCAGCTGCAACCGCCCCCCCCGCTCCGGAGAAGCGTCGCCGTGGCCGAGGAAGAGCAGGGCATCCCAGCCCGGTTCCTCCGCCAGCACCGCCTGCAACGCCTGGGGGCCGGCCGCCGGGCCCCGCAGGATACGCAGCGGTTGGCGGCCCCGGCGGGCCAGATCCTCCAGCTCCGCCACCTCTGCCTGGAGATCGAGATCCTGCTCGTGGCCCACCACCAGCAACAGCCGGGCCCGACGCGTGCGCGCCACCGCCACCGGCTGGGGGGGATCCTGGGGCGGCAGCCGCCAGAGGGGTCGATCCAGGGGCAGGGTCTCCCAGGGCAGCTCCTCAAGGGCGCGGAGCTCCGGCGCGATCCGCAGCCGCAGGGGCAGACCCGGCTGGAGCCGCAGGGCCCGGTGCAGGGGGAGCCAGCGTTCGTGCTCAAACCACTGCCGCAGACCTCGGATCAACTGATCGCTGTAGTCGTCCAGCACCGCGGCGGGGAGACCGCCCTCGCGGCTGCCGTAGTGGTGCACGAAGCGGCGCCGCCAGGCCGCATGCGACTCCAGCAGCGCGGTGGGCAGCGGCGCGGTGAAGCCCGCCTGGCTGGCTGGACTGACCACCAGCACCGCCAGTTCCTCCCGACCCGGCAGGAACTGGAGGCTGAGGTCGATGCTGGCCATCAGGCGCTCATCCGGCGGGTCCCGGTTCGGGCTCCCCCAGGGTGGCGCCGAAATGGAGGGGCGGCAGCGCCAAGCGGGAGCCATCGCCATGCCAGAGGCCGATGACGATCGGCTCCTCCCCCGCCGGCACGGTGAGGCAGAGGGGTCCGCAACCCCCATCGCCGCCGGTGTCGATCGTTCGGTCGTCCACCCGCAGGGTGAGGCGCTGGGGCAGCAGATCCCCGGGCAGCTCGGGCTCCAGCCTTACCTCCAACCACTGCGCCCCCTCCATGGCGCCGCAGAGCTGCAGCAGCAGGCGGAAGCGTTCGCTGGCAGCGCGGCGGGCCGGACCGGTCTCGATCCGGCCCAGAGCCAGGGCGAGGGGGATCGCCACCGTGGCGAGGGCCGTAGGCAGACCCGACGCAAGTCCGACGGGGGCAGCGGGGGAGCGGAAGGCGCCAGCGCTGGCGGGCAGCAGCTCAGCCCCCAGGGCCACCAGCGCCTCCGCCAGCAGCCCGTCCAGCCAATCGCGCAGACGCACTGGAGCGGCGGCCGGCTCCGAAGGGAGCAAGGCCTCCGGCGTCAGCAGGCGCCCCAGCAGCCAGAGGCGATCCAGCCCGCCCCGGAAGGCGGTGAGCGGCAGGGGGCAGGGCGCCTCGGCGGAGGCCAGACCCGGGCAGCGCTGCCGCAGCTCCGCGGCGGTCAGCACCCCGGGCAGCCGCACAACGCCAGCCTCCTCATCCACCCAGGCCCCGAGCAGCAGATGGGGGGAGCGGGCCCCCAGCCGCCAGGGTTGCGGCGACACCGCCAGCTCCTCCGACCAGAAGGGGGCGCAGACCAGCTGCACCCGGAATCCCTCCAGCTGGAAGCTGTCGCCGCTGTTCTCCCGCAGGCGCAGATCCAGGCCGAGCTCCGCCCGCTGCTGCCGCAGCGCCCGCAGGACCAGGGAGGGATGGTCCCGTGGCAGGCCCGGTGACTCAGGCTCGTCGAGCCAGAGGGTGTGGGGGGGGAGGGGGAGGGCCAGGGGATCGTCCGGGTCCTCGTCGAAGGGGTCAGGCATGGGGGTCGCGGAGGAGGTCATGGGGAGGGGGAACGGGGACGGAGCGCTCCAGCAGGGGCTCCAGCCATTGGGCCAGGCGCGGGCGATCGCCATCGGCGGGGAAAGCCAGCAGGTAGTCACGGAGGGCGGCGGCCTGGCTTTCGGTGGCCGCCAGGGAGCGACCCACCGCCTCAAAGCCCTCGCGGCCGAGGAGGAAGCCCAGGGCGGTGGTGGCGATCGCGCTGGCGTGGGCCGCGCACTGGAGGCGGCGGTTCACCTTCGGCTGGCAGCAGCCGCAGGCCTCGCCGATGCGCCGCTGGGAATGACCCTTGGCGTAATGGCGCCAGAGGCAAGCCCGCAGGGCGACCTCAGGGCCGTCGGCCGCCAACATGGCGGGCAGCTGCCGTGCCAGGGCGCGGCGCAGGGCCGCCTCCACCACGGCGACCCGACCGGGAGAAGGCTCCTCTGCGGGGGCGGCAGCCGCCACGGCCTCCAGGCCCTCCGGCCCGGCCATGGGCAGGGCCGCCAGCCGGTCGCGGCGCAAGGCCGACGCCATGGCCTGCAGCCGACCCAAGGTGAGGGGCGCGGCGGTGGGGGGGTCGAGCGCGGACAGGAACAAAGCTCCCGGCTCCCAGGCGGCGGCAAGGCGCTCAGCCCGGGCCTGGCGGTAGTGGTCCCGGAAGCGCAGGTGGAGGGTGGCCACCTGGGCGGGCGAGAGGGCCGCGGAACCATGCTGCTCCCAGGCCCGCGCCATGCGGCCAGGGCTGGCGTGGGCCAACAGGGACCAGTCGCGCTGCAGCAGCAAGCCATGCTCCCGCAGCAGCCGCACCAAAGGAGGGTGGCTCTGCACCCGCAGCCGGGTCCAGTGGCCGAGACCCGCCAGCTCAGGCCGGTAGTTGTCGATCACCTCCAGGGAGAAGGGGCGGTGGGCGGCGCCGGAGGTCCCGACGGAAGCCCAGGGGAGCGGGTCCCCCCCGTCGTCGAGAACGGTGGCGGCTAGATCGATCGGATCAAGCTGGTGGCGCTGGCCGAAATGACGCACCAGGGCAAGGATCTTCTGCTCCGCCGCATGGCTGACGCGACAGCGCAGACAGAGGAGGAGACCCGCCTCATCCAGCTCGCGTGCCTGCCCCCCAGCGCGGGCCTCCAGCAGCTGGCGATCGACCGCTGCGCTGGGGGTCACCCCCGCCAACCCCAGCCGCTCGAGCATCGCGGCCGCCCTGGCGCAGAAGCGTGAGCCGATGGCGATCGCCCGGGCCAGGCGGGGCGCCGCCATCACGGTGCGCATCTGCTGGTAGGGGTCGGAATCCATCGAGGGGGTGGGGACCGGCGCAGGGTGGATGGGCGCCCGCCGACCTACCGATGGGTGCAGCCTGACGCGGCTGATTCAACAACGCCGCCCCCGCCTCGCGCCCCGGCCAATGCGACGCTGGCGAAGCTGGAGAAATGCGCCAGCGATGGTGGATCTGAGCTCACCTTCACGCCGAAGACGTTCACTTCCATCACTGGAGAGAGGCTCTGCTGAGAGAGTTGATGGCTGATCAAGACATCGTGGTAGCGCTCAAGTAGCTGCTGCCCCTGCTGTTCGCTGCAGAAACTGCGATCCACCAGCAAGGGCCGCACGGGGATCGGCGCCAGTTGGCTCAAGAGCGCGGCCAGACCCAGCTGAGTGATCCAACAGGTGCCAAGCACCGCCATGGAGAAGGGGCTCAAGGGAGCAGGAATCAAACCAAAGGCTGAATGGCGCATCGGAAAGGGCGATGAAGTTGATTTAGAGATTGGTTTGGAATAGGTCCTTCATCAGGGGCAAAACCAAAGCTGGCGGGCCGGGCTTGACAGGTGCTGCGGGGGTCAGGGGGAGAGAGAGTCACGGGGCTGGTGGGGGCCGACATCGGCCTTTTATCGTGTGCCACCGGTGGTTCAGCTCTGCTGTGCCGATGGCGCTCCAACGCGGGCAGAAGAGTCAGAATTGGGAAGGTTCGATCAGGCAGGGCTGGCGATGGCAGACACCCCTTTCGGCCCATTGGCCCCCTCGCGCACACCCCTGCTCAGCGACCGTCAGGGTTTTGATCGTCGCTGGTTTGCGGCAAACCTGCAGGAGGTGTTTGCCCCCACCCGGCTGGATGAGCTTGCCGCAAGCGTGGGCGCGGCGATCGCACGCCATGGCAGGGCCGTGAAGGTGGCTTCAGGCCGCCACTGTTACGAAAACTTTGTCTACAACACAACCACCCGTGCTGTGGTGGATCTATCAGCGCTGAATCAGGCCGGCTACGACCGGGAGCGCCAACTGTTTTTTGTTGATGCCGGCTGTGAGAACTGGACGGCATACCGCAGCTTGCTGAACGGTTATGGCAAAACTCTGCCGGCGGGTTCCTGCTATTCCGTCGGGGCCGGCGGCCACATCACTGGTGGTGGCTATGGCTTGCTGTCGCGCCTGCATGGTCTGACTGTGGATCACCTGCAGGCTGTCGATATCGTCCTCTGGGACTCCCAGCGGGGGGAAGCGCAGTTGCGCCACGTCTCGATGCAGAGCGCTGATGCGGACGAACGCGATCTGTTCTGGGCCCTTTGTGGCGCTGGTGGCGGCAACTTCGGGGTGATTGCCCGTTACTACTTCGCCTCCCTTCCGGACGCACCCAGCTATGCCACGTTGTGGACATTGGCTTGGAATTGGCAGCACGTGCAGCTGCCTGCATTCCATTCACTCTTGGCCGAATATGCCGACTTAATGTTAACGCTTCCTGATCACATCTTCACGCTGCTGAAGCTCAGCCATACCGCCAATGGGCAGCTCGGACTGGTGGTTCAGATCGCCTCCCCAGCCGGCATGGGCTGGAGCGATCACTGCGCCCGGGCGGAACGGGATCTGGAGGGCTTGAAGAAGCGCTTCGAGCCGATTGCTCCCAGTACGGCTCTGGTCAAGCCCCTCGGGGGGCACATCGGCCGCATGCACAGCGTTCCCGCCAGCCAGGAAGCGCAACACCTCACCTACCTGGAAGCCCTGCAGACGCTGAACGGCTCGGGGCCGAATCAATTTGGTAAATACAAATCCGCCTACATGAAGAAAGCCTTTCCGACCGACCAGGTGGAGGCCATCTACAACTGGCTGCATGTAGTGCCTGAAAGCCTGCAGGCCAGCGCCATGGCCCAGAGCCTGCTGCAGGTGGACAGCTATGGCGGCGCCATCAATCGCATCGCCACCGATGCCACAGCGGTGCCGCAGCGCAGCTCGATCATGAAGCTGCAGTATCAGACCTACTGGAACAACGATTCAGCCCCCGGCGAAAGTGGACGGTCGCCCTACAGCGGCCAAGAGAAAGCGCATCTCGCCTGGATCAACGGCATGTATCGCGATGTCTACGCCGCCTATGGAGGCACACCGGATCCCGCCCGGGATCCCGATGGCGTGGTCGATGGTTGCTATTTTAACTATCCTGATATTGCCCTGGGCACCCATGCGGATGGCAACGTTAATCACGCCCTCTGGCTTTACTTCCTCGCCAACTACCGGCAGCGACCGCGCAATCTGGTCGCCATCAAGCGCCGCTGGGATCCGAACAACATCTTCCACCATGCCCAGTCCCTGCCCGTGCACTAAGGGCAGGGTGGGCGCCGGCCAAGCCCGATGAGCCAGGATTCCCCCCCAGCCGCCGCTGCGGCCAGCTGGCAACATCGGCAGGATCAGGCCCATCACTGCTCCATTTTTCAGCGGGGGCGCCATCGCGATGGCACCTTCATCCGCATTTTCGTGCCCGATGCGGCAAGGCAACCCGGCGCTGAGTTGCGGGTGATTCTCTACCTGCATGGCTTTGCCCTCTGCTTGCCCTCCTTCTACGAGCAGCACATGCTGCAGCTGGCCGAGCAGGGCTGGATCGTGCTGTATCCGGATTACCAGCGCAGCAGCTATCGCGAAGAGCCGCTCGGCCCGGCCCCCGCAGCCGGAGCAAGCGCGCCAGCTGCTCCCTCCTGGGGCCGCACCACCCGGCGATTGCTGCGGCGCAAGCGTGAGGATGCCTTAGCGGAGGACGACCTGCCGCAGGAACTGGCGCGGGCTTCCGACGAGGCGGAGTTGGCCAGCGCCCTGCCGGCGCTGCAGGTCAAGGATCTGCGGCGAGTGCTGCTGCCCTGGCTCTTGATCCAGCTGGTGCTGGCGGTGATCGGCTGGTTCCGGCGCTCCTATGCCCGCAACCTCGGGCAGTTGATCGGCACGGTGCTGCTCAGCCTGGCCTATGCCCCGAAGCACTGGCTGGCGAACGCGGCGGTGCTGGCGGAGCAAGCCTGGCGCGACCTGGCCCGCGAACCCCAATACCAGCACTGGCCCAGCCAGCCGCCGGCGGTATACGGCTTCGGCCATTCGCTCGGCGGCCTGCTCAGCCTCAGTCTGCCGGCCCTGCCCGCCCTGATCGGCCCAGCCGCAGCGAGCCCATGGGAACCGCAGGTGATCCTGGCCTGCGATCCGGCCACGAGCACCGAGATGGGGATCCCCGGCTTCGCGATCGCCCTGCTCAAGCTGTTCGGCTCCCCCTTCACCGCCGAGCCGCTGCGCATCCAGGACACCGGCCCCTGCCTCAGCCAACCGGTGGTGATCCTGCATGGGCTGGCGGACACGCTCGTGCCGCCGCAGCAGTGGGACCCCCAGGGGAGCGACGGGGCCTACGCGGCGATCCACAGCCACGAAAAAGCGCTGTTCTTCGCCAGTTCGAATCCCCAACACAACCCCCCCCTGCTGGCCTTCCACAACCAGGCGGTGACCTCCACCAAGTATTACGACGACGACCTGTTTCGTTCCTTCGGCGGCGTCAAGCACGGCGCGAACGCCTACAACACCGCCTGGATCTGGCCCGCCCTCACTGCCCTGTTCCACGATCGGGTGCCGCCCGCCGAGCTCCTGAACAACCTGCCCTGTAGGCCCCCCTTCAATGTGGTCGACGCGCCGCCACCAGCACCGCGCCAGCGATGGCGCTGGTGGCTGGTCTTTGCGCTGACGTTGGTGGCGGCGTTGGTGTGGTGGCTGGCCTGGGGGATGGCATTCACCGCATCGGCTTAGGGGTGCTGGATCGATGGCTGGTGGGGACGGGGTATTCCAGGCTGCCTATGACTCGGGTCTGGACAAAGCCAATCAAGCCATCAGGGTGCTGCTTCAGCAGCAGCCAGGATCTTTCGCCGCCACTGCAACACGCTGGCCATATCCAGGCTTTCGCCCACGAATTCGATCTGTCTGATCTGCTCGGGCCGGCGGCCGGCGGCCTGCTCCCGCTGCAGCAGGCTGCTGATCTCCATCCAGCGCACATCGGGGAAGGCGCGGGTCTCGAGATAGCCAGAACTTCGAGAACGATGGATTGAATTTCGCATCGAATTGATTTTTCGGAACACATCCTCATCCCTGACATGAGGATGAGCTTCAATCAGGGATAAGAGAATTTCATCCGGATCTGGAAGCCCGATGACGAGCATTACCGGACCGGGCTCTTGGTCCAGGTGCGGATCCAGCGGGGCTTCTTGATGGCGAACATCTCGCGGCCATCGGTTGGGCCATCCGTGCGGCCGCTTCATCGTGGCCGTTGACCAGTTTCACTAACTTCTGCAGCCAACTGCTGTGTGGCTTTTTCTCGTGCCGCCGACCCTGGCAATCAGCCTGGCCCTCTCCTTGCCCAGTGGCCGCTCCCTCTGGGCCGATCGTGTACTGGAACACCACCGCATCGCCACTGCCCACGGGGAGGCTCTGCTGCGGGTCGCCCTGCTGGATCCAGAGGCGATGACGGGGGCGGCTGGATGCTCTGCGGACTCTGATCGAGGCGGTCGGTGAGGACAACTAGAACGTCGATGGCGGCTGGTGTTAATGGAGCTGTCTTTGGGCCCTCGGCTTCCCCCTATCGAGGCTCGGTACGGCCGCCCTACGCCGCCACCTTGCGCGTCGCGTCCACCAGCCGCAGCGCCAGCTGGGAGAGCAGCGAGCGGCTGAAGCTGTCGGAGCGGCGCAGCAGATCCTCGAAGCTGGCGGAGGGGAGGGTGAGCAGGCGGCAGCCGTCCGCGCCGGCCCGCACGGTGGCGGTGCGGGGCTGGCCGGTGAGCACGCCAATCTCACCGATGGCCCGGCCGGGGCCGAGCAGCACCGTTTCGTCGCTGCCCACCAACACCTGCACGTCGCCGCCAAGCACCAGGGCCAGATGGTCGCTGATCGTGCCCTTCTCCATCACCGGTTCGCCGGCGGGCAACTGCCGCACCGTGCCCCGCTGGGCCAGCCAGAGCAGACCGGCGGGCAGCACGTCATCAAACATCTTCCAGCCCGTGAGCGCCGCCAGCAACGCCTCATCCACCGTGGCATCGCCGCGCAACTGGCCCTGCAGGAAGGGGGAGCTGGCCAAGCCGGGGCGGGGATCCTGCAGGCGCCAGGCCACGGCCTCGGGATGGCGCTGGCGTTCGAGCATCAGCACCCAGGCCGCCGTGTCGGGATCGGGATCGCGCCAGAGCAGATCGAAGACGCGGCGCAGGTCGCCCGCTGGCGCCACCGCTGGCGGTAGGGGGTCGAGGCCGGCGGCGTCCAGGCGGGGGGCCAGCTGCCGTTGAAGTCCGCCCACCCGCAGGGCTAACACCCGCTGCAGCGGCCGCAGCAGGCCATCCTCTGATAGCTGGCCGTCGAGCCAGGCCAGCAGGCCGGCCTCCTCCAGCCAAACGGCTCGCAATGGCTCCAGCTGCTGCCGCTCCAGCTCCCCTTGGGGCCCGAACTGCCGCAGCACCGACTCCCAGGCAGGTTCTGGCAGCCCGGAGGCGAGCCGCAGTCGCTCCAATTCCTGACGCTGCCGCGGGTTGAGCGCCGCTGCGTCGAACACGCTGAAGCCATGGCGCAGCAGGAAGTCCTCGAGATTGGTCAGGGCCAACTCCCGACGCAGGTCGTCGCCCTGGCGTTCGAAGCGGTTCCTGCCCAGCAGCTCGGGATGCTCCTTGGCCAGCAGGTCGATCACCGCATGGTGGTCTTCGTCGTCGAGCTGCAGGCTTTGGCGCAGCTCCTGCAGGTCGAGCAGGCTCTGGGCCTGATCGAGCCGGCCGCTGCGCAGCATGTCCACCAACACCTCGCCGTACACCCGCCGTGCCTGCAGCTCGCCCACCGCCGGCATGGCCTTCACCAGGGTGAACACTTCCAGGGGGGAGAGGGCGTCGAGATTGCGACCATCCAGGGCGGGCTCCAGACCGGGCAGGTCGCGCAGCTGGCGGCGCAGGCTTTCGCTGGTGCTCTCGCGCCGGTAGGTGGCCGGATCGCGACCCCAGGCGCGGTACAACCCCAGGGAGGTGAGCAGCAGCACCAGGGAGCGCACCACCTGGCCGCCGTTGACCCCGAGCAGCCCCTGCAGCGGATCGACGAACCAGAAGAAGGTGTTGATCGCCACGAACGAGGCCAGCAGGCGGCTGCGCAGCACCGCCCGATCCCCGGCGGCCGGCAGCCCCTCACGGTTGCCGCGGCGCCGCAGCAGCCCCTCCACCCCACGCCAGAAGATCACCGACAGCCAGGCGGCGGCGGTGAGGGCGATGGGTATCACCAGCAGCCGTGGCAGCGGAGTGAGGTGGGGCAGGGGCTGCCAGGCGCGACTCACCAACTCCCGATCCAGGGCCCACTGGCCGGAGCGGATGTAGCCGAGGGGATGGACGAGCTGGCTGGCGCCATGGCCGCTCCATTCCATCAGGGTGAAGAAGGCCAGCACGAGGCCGGGGTAGGAATACCAGGCCCAGGCCAGACCCCGCTTGCGCACCAGGTTCTGCCAGAACTGGCGCTCCGCGTCGATGTCGAGGCAGGGCGACTGGCAGGCCACGCAGGCGCTGCGCTCCTGGCCCTCCGCCGTGATCGTGCGGCACATCGATTGGGTGATCTTCGATGGGGCTCCCACGTGGGCGGGGCTGCCCAGGGGGCCGCGCACACCGGTGAGCACGGTCTGCACCGGCCCCATCGGGCAGAAGTACTGGCACCAGCTCTTGCCGCCAAAGGCCCAGCCCACGGCCACCGCCGCCAGCAAGGTGACCAGAAGCCAGACGGCCAGCCAGATCGGATCGCTGTTGCCCCCCAGCAGGCGCAGGCAGAGGCCGGCGATCAGCAGGCTCCACTGCAGCTGCACATGGTGGCGGCCCAGCCAGGAGTCGGGCTTGATCAGCACCAGTTCGGGGCGTTTGCCCTTGCCCGGCCGGCTGCGCTGCAGCCCCAGAGCGTGGGCCAGCTGGGAGGCGAAGGCCAGGGGGCAGAGGCGCCGCCAGAATTCATGGCTGATGGCGGCGATCACCAGCAGGCCCGAGGGCACCACCGAGCCCCAGAAGATCCGGTTGCCCGGCAGTGGACTGGCGGGGACCAGCAACGAAACGATCAGCGCCAGCCAGCCGCTGATCAACAACCAGCGCAGCAGGCGGGCGTGCCGCTCTTGCAGACCACCAGACAGCATCGCAGTGAGCTGGCGCGGAGAAATGAGATCAGAGTAGTTCTTTTCAGATGGGCTATGCAGGCGTTGTCGCGAAGCGATAGGTGAACCCATGTATCAACAGCTACTCTGGCCAGGCGGGTTGGTTCAAATAACGGCAAGATTCAGCTAGCGGCGAGGCCTGGAATTGCAATTTTGGCCACCCAATCGGGAGTTCCTATTCATTCGGAACGTTCTCAAGGTTGGCTGGCTGCTGTTTTCCGAGCAGCGGGCTGTGGAGATATGCCGGGCCGGTGGCGGCGCGGTGGAGCCTGGCGAACCCCTGCGGATCGAGCCGGCGCTGACGCTGGGGAGGGGGAGTTGTTGCCGGGGTTACGGCTGGAGCTGGCAGAGATCCGGAGCAGCTCAAAGGTAGGGCTGTCCCTGAACGATTCTTGCGGCGTGACTTAACTCGAATGCCCACGATTCGAGACCTGCTACAGTGGCTTATACCATTGGCTGGAACTGGCTGGCTGATGTGTGTCCCATCAGCGAATAAGCATGCGCCGAGTGTGGACAACTGGAAGCAGATTCGCGTTGCGGCTGCTTGCCGTCCCGCTTGGGCTGGCCGGGGTCTTGCTACTGGGCTGGGCTTTGATCCTGGCCATTCTTTCCTTGGGGTTTCACACCAGGATTGGGCAGGTGTTGCTCGCGCTTGGTGCGCTCTGCATCGTTGTGGAGGCCATGGAGGCTGGCTGGCACCAATTGCCAGCACTGCAACGGCGCAAGGCCCAGACCAGTTGGCGGTGGCGGACGCGGGGGCTGTTGCGCTCCAGGGCGCTGAGCTTGTGGCCGGTTGTCCTGGTGCTGCTGACCTCATTGCTGGGGATCGCGGACTGGTTTCCGGCGCCAGGCTGGAGCCGACCTATGGTGCTGGGATTGATTGCGACGGTTGGCATTTATGGCTACCAGCGTGAAAAAAGAGAGAAGCAAAAGGACCTCCTGGCTTTCGCCGATGTGGCGCGATATCGATTCGCTGAGGAAGCAAAACGAATCCACCAAGAGAGAGATCGAGCAGACCGAGCTAGAAACCGAACAATTGAGGAGCGAAACCGAGATCTTGAGAAGACAAAACAAAGCGCTAGCATTGATCGAATCAAGAGGCTTAGACGCCCTTCTTAAGGAAGCGAGTATTCCCGGCCACAATGATTCAAAACATCCCGAAGATCACCTAGATCTTGAGCTTCTTGAAGAGAAGCTTATGGCACTCGGCTGTGATGCTGCCGACATTCCCTTTCTGTTTAATGTGCTTGAGCTGACCAAGGGAAAAAAGTTGAGCCCGCTACAACCCATTCCTGAAGGACTTGCACAAGCAAATAAAATTACCACCCTCGATACTACCAGCTCCACAGGGTGGCGCCTGGGGCCCTACAGCCTTTCAGACGACGGCATGCTCATGCTGGGGGACAGCTTGGTTTCGCTGAGCCCCTTGCAAAGGCGCCTGCTGCAATGTTTCGTGCGTCACAACCGCACGCTGTTGAGCAAGGAACAGTTGATTCGTGAAGGCTGGGGCCATGAATATGTCAGCGAAGTCAGCCTGGCCCGGGCCGTGCACAGCCTGCGCCGGATGTTCGCCCAGGGGCCCCTCGGCAGCCAGTTGATCCGCACCGTTGGCGGTAGCGGCTACATCCTTGAGGCTTCGGTGCGGGAGATTGACCCTCCCGGTGCCTACCCTTCCACTCTCGAAGATGCCTTCATGGAGAGCGAGTTTAAATTCA
The DNA here is from genome assembly GCA_014191755.1 of Cyanobium sp. Lineage (GTDB taxonomy): Bacteria > Cyanobacteriota > Cyanobacteriia > PCC-6307 > Cyanobiaceae > Cyanobium. Next base: position 2,381 of record BJHE01000047.1, on the reverse strand, counting down.
GTGAGTTCGACGAGCAGGACGATAGCAGCCAGTTACCCGTTAGTCGACAGCAACAACATCGCAACCTGAACGAACACGCCTTCAGAAGTAATTTTGATCGCATGGCCATACTTCGGTGTCTCGGGCCGGATTTCTATCTGGAAAGAGTAATTTTTCCTTTTGAAGTTATTAGTTTTCAGTGCCCACCCGAATGTAGGGTAGAGATTTGGTTCCATGGCCTAGGAGGGCCGGAGTTAATTGAGGAGATGGGGGCGGAAGACCTTCTCATCGGGGAGGCCAATGCATCCATCGAACCAATTGGCTCCTCATGGATCGAGACCGGCTCAACAAGCTCGGGTCGTCAAGGCCAGACGGCATCCCATGGCACTCTTCAGCTCGGATTGAATGATTGATGGTTTCGTACTTTTGTTCTCCGCCAGTTGAGTTTCGTCCAAGCGAAGGCATTCACCATAACCCCGGCTGAACAGACCCAGCCTCGCCGTCCGCGACTACAAAACCCCGCAGCCCTCTAACTTCCTGCACTGTCTTGCCCACACCCTTATCCACAGCTTCAGCTCTCGCCTCAGCCTCAGGAATAATCATCTTGGGCACCTCCCCCCAAAAGCCATACTTGCGGCCGTGATCACGCCGCAGCTGGGCCATATAGCTGCGGTGATCGGTCAGCTCTCCCCAATCGTTGATGGCGGCGGCCAAGCGGTGGCAGGTCTCCAGATGGCGGGCTGCGTGGGGATAGCGCTTGGGGCGCTTCACCTTGAGCGTGAAATCGATCATCGCCCGCAGGCAAACGGTGGCCGCCAGCGGATGGCGTTGTTCCAGCAACTCCGCCAGTGGCGCCAGCAGGAAGTAGCGATCGCCATTCAGGGGCTGCGGCGCAGCCAGCACCAGCCGGGCGGCCCGGTGCGGCTCCGGCCAATGCAGCAGAAACCAGAGCGCCTCCTCCAGGTCGTCGTGTTCCGCCACCAGATCAAGGGCCTTCTCCTCGGCGGGCATGTCCTCAAAGGCCGGCAGCCGTTTGAGGTAGTCGCGCAGGTGGCGGCTTGAGAGCTTCAGCAGGGCAAACTCCCAGCGCTGGGCCTGGGCCTCGTCGCTGCGGCCGAGGGCCTCCAGCGCATCCAGGCGCGCATCGCACCACTCCCCGGCCCCAGCGCATCGCTGGCGCAGGGCCGGATCGGCCGCTTGAAGCAGGGTCAGCGCCTCTTCCGCCCGGCCGGCCTTGGTGAGCCGCTCCGCCACTTCGGCCGCGATCGCCGGCACCATCAGCGCCTCTGGGTTGTGGTCGCGATACTCCTCCAGATAGGACTCGGCATCGCCCAGGGCATCGGCCATGTCGAGCATGGCGAGGCGCACGACCCAGTCGGGCTTGGTTGTGGCCGCCGTGGAGCTGGTGGAGCGCTGGCGCAGGATGTCCAGGCGCAGGCGCAGATGGGCCAGCCCCTCGGGCCCCAGGGCCGGAGCGAGATCGCGCACGATCGGATCGAACTGGCCATAGCTGTTGCTCACCACAGCGGCATAGACCTGATCGGCCAAGTTCTGTGGCTTGCCGCGGGCCGCCAAGGCCACCTGGCCAAGGGCGGCGCTGGCCTGATGGAACCAGTCCCGCAGCTCCGCATCGCGGGCATCACAGCGCTCGATCAGCCCTCCCGACAGCTCCAGCACCTCCCACAGCAAATCCACCGCCAGATCGGCGTCGTGAGCCGCGATCGGTCCGCAGATCGCCAGGCGCTGCCGCTCCAGCTCTCGCAGCAGCTCATCGCGCTGATGGTCGTCGAGCAGGCTGCCGGAGCGGGCGATGCTGGCCAGCCGCTTGCGCAGCTCCCGCGCCATCTCCAATGGCCCCTTGTGCTCCGCCAAGGCCAACCGCAGCAGCCGCTTGCTGGCGTTGTTGCCCTCGCAGAGCGCAATCAGCAGCTCCGCCAGCCTGGCCGCCCCCAGGGCTTCGAGATTTTTGGCATTGAGGGTGCCCTTCGCTGCGCCTTTGGCCGCCATTGCTGGTGGTGGTGAAGCTGTCGCTTCCAGTCTTGGTCGGCTGGGCTTGATGCGCATCCCTTCCAAGGGTTCAGCCCAGGGCGTAGGGGTGGGGTCGGGTGGTGTGGACCTCAAACCCCATCCCCCTTGAGCCTCGGGGCGCTATGCGGGCTCTACTACCGGAGGGATCACCTCCGCAAACCATGGGCAACGCAGCATTGCCTATGGACCCGACATGCCTCCATAGCGAATGCTGCCTTTACTATGGAGCTAAGCAACGCTCATCGAAAAGGCACAGCAACCTATGCTTGAAGTCAGATCGAGCCTCGCCGGCACCTACCGCAGCCAACCCACGGGCTACCGGGCTTTCCATCCCGCGCCGCTGCCACCGGATCCACCGCTGCGGTTGAGCGGCG
>BJHE01000046.1:5685-21427 GCA_014191755.1 Cyanobium sp. | reverse complement strand
CAACCTCGCCGACCGCCGACCGTGCGGCCCTGCTGGCCTGGTTGACCTGGCTGCGTCAGTTGGCTCTCCAGAGCCGGGTGGACATCGCCAGCGGGCCCCGGGAGCTGGTGGAAGGGCTCGAAAGCGGCCGCCTCAGCTGGATCCCCTGCTACAGCGCCTCCCTAGCGCACCTGAAGCGCAGCATGGGAAAACGGCTCGGGGTCGCTCCGCTGCCTGCTGGCCCTGCTGGCCCCCCCACCCCGTTCAGCACCGTGATGGTGATGGCCCTGGGTAGCGATTCCTCACCTCCCCAGCGCCGGCTAGCTCTTCAGCTAGCGGAACTGAGCCTTGATCCTCTCGTGCAGCGGGAGATCACCCTGCAGAGCCAGATGGTGTTGCCGGCGAATCGCTTCGTGTCGGTGCCCGTGGCCAGTTCCGGCCGTCTGGCGGCCCTTGAGCAGGCCCAGCGGCAGTTCGATCAACGCTCCAAGCTGTTCAAGGCCTCCTATGCCGCGGACCGGCTCCGGTGGATGGAACCCCTGGTGGAAGACCTGCTTTGGAAGGTGATGCTGGGGGTGGTCACGCCCCAGCAGGGCACCGAAGCGTTGCTTCGCCTCAGCCCTCCCTCCTGATGTCCACCTTGCTGTCTGAGATTCAGGGTTGGCTGGCCTTCCTCGATCGGCTGCCGGTGCTGCTGCAGCTGCTGCCGGTTGGCCTGCTGCTGCTGGGCCTGCTTCGGCTGCGCCGCCTGCCTCGCCGGGGCCGTTGGAGCCGGCTGCTGGACCTACCCCTGGTGGTGCCGCTGTTGGTGGGGCAGGCGCTGATCGCCCTGGTGCTGCTGGCGCTGCAGCAGCGGGTGGGTCTGGTGCTGCTGCTGGGCCAGTTCAGCCTCGCCTGGCTGCTGTTGCGTCTGGCGGAGCGCCAGCTGTTGGCCCGCTGGCTGCCGCCCGGAACCCTGCAGCTTGTTAGCACCCGCTTGCTGCGGCCCCTCTTCTTGCTGATCGTGGTGCTGCAGGGGATCGATGCCCTCGGCAGCCTGCAGGATCTGGCGGCGATGCCTTTGGGGGTGTGGTTCGGCGGAGCCATCCGCTTGGGCGATCTGTTCAGCGTGCTGGTGGTGCTCTACCTGCTGCTGGTGGGCCTGCACCTGCCGGCCGCCGGGGTGAGCCTGCTGGTGCAGCGGGGCCTGGGTATCAGCGAGGGCGGCCGGCGCGCCTTGGATCAGATCCTCCAGTACGTGATCTTCAGCTTGGGGGTGATCTGGGCGATGGGCCGGCTCGGTTTCAACCAGACCGGGGTGCTGGCCATCGCCGGCGGTCTTTCGGTGGGACTGGGGTTCGGCATCAAGGAGGTGTTCTCCAACATCGTGAGCGGCCTCTGGTTGCTGATCGAGGGATCGGTGCGCCCCGGTGAGGTGCTGATGCACGAGGGCGAAGCCTGCGAGGTGCGGCGCCTTGGCCCCCGCGCCACCACCCTCTGGCGCAGCGGTGACAACGCCGAGGTGGTGGTGCCCAACCAGAGCTTCTTCACCACCGCCACCACCACCTACACCCGCAGTGACCGGATGCGCCGCTGCAGCCTCAGCCTCTGCGTGACAGCGCGATGGAGCCCCGCCCAGATCGTGACCCTGCTGGAGAGCATCGCCACCGCCCATACCGCCGTTCTCAGCGAACCTGCCCCCAAGGCACGGCTGATGGAGTTCGGCCGCGAACGCTACGGCTACATGCTCAGTTTCTCGATCGCCGATCCGCTCACGGCTACTTCGGTGACCGCCGATCTCAGGCTGGCGATCTGCCGCCGCTTCGGCGATCTGGGGATCGATCCCCCGGCCTGATGGGCAAGGCGGCGATGAACTCGCGCAACTCGATGGTCGTTGGAGCGATTGGGGACTGACTAGTCACTGATTTCATCAAACACATCCTTGGCGGCCAGGAGGGCATTCGTTGCCGCAGGGAAGCCGGCGTAGGCAATCATTTGGGTGATGATTTCGACGATCTCGGCACGACTCACGCCACAATTGATTGCGGCCTCAATGTGCAATTTGAGCTGGGGCGAGGAGAAGCCCTGCACCGTCAGGGCTGCAACGGTGCAGAGCTCACGCACCCGATCATCCAGAACCGTTCTGGTGTACAGCTCCCCGTAGGGAAACTCAACATTAACGCGCGCAAATTCTTCTGAAATAGACTCGATCTTTGCAATCAGAGCATCGGCTTTGTCGCCCAGGTGATGACGCATTTCCTGCATCCCCTGGCGGTACAACTTGGAGTGACGGGTCATTCGCTGTTGCCTTTACAAGGGGAGAGTGTTCTAATCAGAGGGGCAATTCAGCTTCTTCTCCTTCTTCCAGCTCTGGCAGACGAGCCGGATCGTGGCGGAACACCAGCACGCTGAGCGGCGGTAGGCAGAGTTCCAGGGAGCTCCCGTAGCCGTGCATGCCCAGGTCATCAGTGAACTTACCGCCCAGGTTTCCGAGATTGCTGCCGCCGTAGCGGCTGCCATCGGTGTTGAACGCCTCGTGATAGAAGCCACCGAGGGGCACACCGACGCGGTAGTGGGAATGGCTCTGGGGCGTGAAGTTGGCCACCACCACCAGCCAGCGCCCAGTGTTGCTCTCTCGCCGCATGAAGCTGATCACAGAATTGCGGTTGTCGTTGCAATCAATCCACTGAAAGCCATATTCACTGAAATCATCGCCCCATAGTGCCGGCTCCGATTTGTAGAAGGCATTCAGGTCGTCCACCATGTTCAGAAGCGCCTGATGCGGTTCGTGCTGCAGCAAACTCCATTGCAAATCCCCCCAGACATTCCATTCGGCTCGCTGGCCAAACTCCATGCCCATGAAGATGGTTTTCTTGCCGGGATGGGTCCACATGTAGGCGAGCAGGGCGCGCACGTTGGCAAACTTCTGCCAGTCGTCACCAGGCATTTTGTGAAGCAAATTGCTCTTGCCATGCACCACCTCATCGTGGCTTAGAGCCAGCATGAAATTCTCGGTGAAGGCGTACCAGATCGAGAAGGTCACATTGTTCTGGTGGAACTGGCGGAACCAGGGATCAAGCTCGAAGTAATCGAGCATGTCGTGCATCCAGCCCATGTTCCATTTCAGGTTGAAACCGAGACCGCCTATGTCGGTGGGTTGGGTCACCATCGGCCAGGTGGTGGATTCCTCCGCGATCGAGAGGGCACCTGGGAAGTGTTGGAACAGCACATGGTTGGCCTGCTGGAGGAAGCGCACCGCCTCGGTGTTCTCGCGGCCGCCGTGTTCATTCGTCAGCCATTCCCCATCGGGCCGCAGGTAGTCGCGGTAAAGCATCGAGGCCACCGCGTCTACGCGGATGCCATCGATGTGGTATTGATCAAACCAGAACACCAGGTTCGCCACCAGGAAGTTGCGAACCTCATTGCGGCTGTAGTTGAAGATCAGCGTGCCCCATTCCTTGTGCTCACCGATGCGCGGATCGGCATGCTCGTAGAGGTGGGCTCCATCGAAGAAGGCAAGCCCGTGGGCATCCTTAGGGAAGTGGCCCGGCACCCAATCGAGGATCACACCGATGCCCTCGGCATGGCAGCGGTCTACGAAGGCGCGGAACTCATTAGGGCTACCGAAGCGGCTGGTGGGCGCGTACCAGCCGGTCACCTGATAACCCCAGGAGCCATCAAAGGGATGCTCGGAGATCGGCATCAGTTCGATGTGGGTGAAACCCCGCGCCTTCACGTAGGGGATCACCTTGTCGGCCAGTTCGGGATAGGTGAGCAGGCGGGCGCCGGGTTTCAGGTCCGCCGCCGGCACCGGTGGCCGTGGTGTGCCGTCGGTTTCGATGTAAGGCTGGTCGGCGGCGGCGTGGATCCAGCTGCCGAGATGCATCTCGTACACCGAGATCGGACGGTCGAGGGGATTGCGGCCTTCGCGCTCTTGAATCCAGGCGCCGTCCCGCCAGTCGTAGCCGTCGAGCTGGGCAACCACCGAGGCGTTATCAGGGCGCACCTGGTGGCGGAAACCGTAGGGGTCGGCCTTCTGGTAACAGTGACCATTCTGGGCCCGCACTTCGTATTTGTAGATCGTGCCCTGACTCAGCCCCGGGATGAACAGCTCCCAGCCGCCGCCCAGTCGTTGTTGCATCGGATGGTGGCGGCCATCCCAGCCGTTGAAATCACCGAGCACCGCCACACTGCGGGCGTTGGGAGCCCAGAGGCAGAACTGCACCCCGGCCACCCCGTTGTGACTCACGGGGTGGGCGCCCATCCGTTGCCAGATGTGGTGGTGGTTGCCTTCGGCGAATAGATGGCGGTCGAGCTCGCCCATCCACTCGTGATGGAAGGCCCAGGGGTCGTGGGCTTCATGTTCGATGCCGCCCCGCAGCACCCGTACCCGGTAGCTACTTCCTGGATCGTGATCCAGATCCGCCTCGAAGATCCAGCGGTGGTGAGGGTTGGCCATCGGCCGAGGGGCCTGTCCTTCCAGCAGCAGCTCCACCCTCTCGGCGTCGGGCATCCACACCCGAACCACCCAGTCCCCCTCGGGAAGGCGCTGGGGGCCCAGCACGGCGAAGGGATGGTCGTGGCGACATTCGGCCAGCCTGGTGGCGTCGTCGACCATCCAATCGAGGCTGGGCAGCACCATGGGGGCTCAAGGGGGTAGCGCCGGGAGCTTACGCCGCTTTGGTCTCCCCTTAGCGGCTTGGGGCCGGAGGGTTCGGTTCGATCGGGAAATCGATGCCGATGATCTGGTTGCGGCCATCAAGGATCACAAACAGGGTGTCGGTGATGCGCCCGAATTCGCTCTTCACCAGCACCAGCTTCTGTTCGCCGCTGCTCTCGGAGCGGAAGACCCGCTTGATGGCCACGAAATCTCCGGTGAGGCGCTGCAGCCGCTGCCACTTGTTCTGCATGGTGGCCGGCGGGATCTCGCTCTGCAGTTCCGGTGAAAGGAGGCTATTGGCACTGATGTAACGCCCCTGGCTGATCCGCTCCACGAACTGCCGCGCCACGGTTTCGGCCGGCTGGTCGGCGGCATCGAAGTGGTAGCCCTCCAGCAGGCCATTGGCGTCGATCACCATCAGCAGGTCCCGGGGGCCGGCGCTGGTAATCAGGCGGGCGGTGATCGTGCTGGAATCCTGACCCGGCACCACCGGTCCGAGAGTCCAGCGCAGCAGCTTCGGCATGGTCGCCAGCCGCTGACGGATTATCGTGGGGCTGGTCATCCGCTGCAGGCTGGGTGCGAACTGGCGGTAGCGGGTGTCGGCATCACCATTGCGCAGGGCCACCAGGATCCGCTCCGCGGCGGCCTTGGTGCGGGCTTCCACCATGGCGCTGCTGGCCCCACGGGCCGGGGCCACGCTGGACGCCCCAGCCTGGGCACGGACGGGACCATGTCCCAGGTTCAGGCCAGCGATGGCGAACGCGGCGGCAGCAACCAGGGGAAATGGGAGGGAGCGCAGATGGGAACGCGGCATCGTGGCGGCGGCTGGGGCGGGCTCAGTTTGCCCCAAGGATCCCGTGCCGCTGGACGGGTGCCAGAAGAGGCTCGAACCGCAGCAGGCTCCCCTGCAGGGCCAGGGTCAGCGTGATGACGCGGTGGATCGGCCCGGCGGCGCCCCAGGGCTGGGATCCATCGCCGGGATTCACGGCGATGGCCGGCCATGCTGCCCCGGCGATCGAGAGCCGCAGACGGTCGCCCGAATCCAGCTCCACGGCAAGGGGCTGCAGGTCCACATGCCGCCGCCGGGCTTCCTGGGCGTGCGGCCCGAGGATGCGGGCAAATCCTGTAGTCAGCTGCCGTACGTTGCTGCTCATCGCCGGCAGCAGGGACAGGGCCACACAGAGATCGAAGCCCGGTTGATCGGCCTGAACCGTGATCTCCAGCCTGGGGCGACCCAGCAGGGTCAGACGCCCTGGCAGCGGCGCGGTGCTGAAACAGGCCACATCGGTGCGATGGTCCAGATCACCCCGCTCCACCACGCCTGGATCGGGCCCCAGGTGCCCGCCCCGGGCTGGCACCGGGCGCCAGGGATCGTGGACCAGCCACACCCGACCCCTGGTAGCCCGATCGGTCGCCAGGGCGTCAGCGGCCTGGTGATCCTGCTCAGGAACGAGCTCTCCTTCGTCGGGCCGGATCGCGGCACGCCCATCGCTGCATAGGGTCCAGGCCAGCGGTTGATCCCCGTCCTGCGGGCCGGCTGTCCCAGTGATGGTGGAGGGGTTCCACCAGCCGCTCCCTCCTCCGGCCTCCAGGGCGATGCCGCCCTCCAGGGCACGGCCGAGACCGGCCGGCGCCGTGTTTGCAGGGGGATCCTCCCCCTGCAGATGCCGGCGGAAGAAGGCGAGCTGCAAGGCATCGATTCCTCCCCGCCAGTGCAGATGGGTCCAACCACCGATCACCAGACCCGGATGGCCACCGGCGGCCTGGGCACGCTCCCATAGGTCGAGCACCCCTCGCAGGTGGGGGTCGTGCCAGCCGCCGACCAGCAGCATTGGCCGCCGCAACAGCTCCGGTGCTACCTCGTGGTGCATCCATCCCTGTGGATCGGCGGCATCGCGGCGCAGCCAGCCCAGGCCCATGCCAGCTGGATCCAACCGTTCCAGCAGAGGCGGCCCCTCCTCCAGAAAGGTTCCGCTCTCCAGGCTGCGGCGGATCTGCCGCCAGCCGTTGGCGTCGTTGCGCCGGCGGCAGCCTTCGGCGGCCAGCTGCAGCGCCCAGCCCAGCCCCAGCCCCCACCAGTGGGCGCCGCCCTCGCTGGCCCAGTGGAGCCGCTCATCCAGCCCTGCCATGGCGGGCGCAAGGCAGTCGGGGAAGGGATCATCGCGGTGCTCGTTCTCGCCAACGGCTCGGGCATTCGCCTCCGTGCTCGCCTCCGTGCTCGCCTCGGTGCTCGCCTCGGTGCTTCCCTCCTCCTCCTTGGCCAGGAGCAACTGGGTGAGACCTTGGTAGGAGAAGCCGTAGGTGCCTACGCGGCCGTTGGCGTTCTCCAGATTGCGGGCCCAGCGCACCGCGGCGGCGCCATCGGCAGCCTCGCCGGCAAAGCCGCGGAACTCACCTTCGGAGTCGCCGCGGCCCCGCACGTCCTGCACGGCTACCAGGAAGCCCTGGGCCGCGTACCAGTTCGGGTGGGCATAGGTCACGGTGGAGGCGATCGCCCGGCCGTAGGGCTGGCGCATCAGCAGCACCGGCCAGGGGCCGATCCCGTGGGGCCCGTCCGGATCGGGTCGCCAGAGCCTGGTGGCCAGCCGGATCCCGTCAGGGCAGGGCATCCACAGATCCTGGGCGGTCTCCACTCAGCGCACGTCGGGGCAGTGCAGGCCGATCACGTAGGTGGTGAGTACCTCAGCATCGATAGTGCTAAGGCCCTGGCTGGCCGCCACCCGGGCGATCGATTCCTTCGAGGTGGCCGACTGGCCGCTGGCATTGAGCTGCTTGAACTGCTCGCAGAGGCTGCGGGCCAGGGCGGGGTTCTGTTTCACCGTGTCCAGCATCCCGGCGGTCGCAGGCAAGGATGAGAGCAGCAGGGGGATCACGGCCAGGCCCAGCGCCAGGAGGCCCGCAGCGGAGCGGCGGGGTGATTCCGCGCCACTGGGGCCGCCGCCGCCTGACGACCCGGTAACGGCCACGGCTGGGGGCCGGAACGACGTGACCTGGAACGAAGTGGTGACCATGGTCGGTCTTGGGCAGGCGAGGAGGGCGGAGCAGGGACCTGCCTTGCTTCCATTCCACGCAGACGCCTCCTGGCGGTCGGTTCGGTTGGGGTCAGTTCCGCGAGCGACCGGTGCTGGCCCGGGCCTTCAGGATCCAGCTCCGCAGGGTCGCCAGGCTGGGGGGTGTCACCGCGCTGCCAATGAGGCGGCGCTGCAGCCGGCCGACCTGGCGCCGCAGATCCTCGGGGTTCGCCTCCGCCAAGGCGCTGGCATCGGCAATGCCCGCGTGGAGCAACAGGGCCGCTTCGGCCGGGGCGAGGTCGAGCGCCACCACCAGCTGGGCCTGGCCCCGCAGCCGGAGCAGCCGGGCTTCGCTGCCGGGGCTCGTGCTGGCGAGGCGGCGCAGGTGCTCCCCAGCCAGGGATGCCACGGCTTGCCAGGTTTCGATCCCCTCCCGGACCAGCAGTTCTCGTTCCTTCCGGTAGGAGCCGGGGAGCTGGAAGGGATGGAGGCTCACGGTTCGGGGCTCAGGGTTGGGTGGTCAGGGGTTCAGGCTCACCTTGCCGGTGGCCAGTTCCACCCGGGCCTCCCCCAGCACCACCGGCCGGCCCGCCCCGGCGGTGGCCGGTTCAACGCGCCGCAGCCGCACATGCAAAAAGCCGTCGTCGCTGGTGCGACCGCTGCCACGCAAGTTGCGGGCCACCTCCTCCAGCGTCGGCTGGATCGCTTCAGCGGGGAGGTCGGCCGGGGCGGCAGCGATCACCAGGTCGCTGCCGTTGTCGTACACGACCGGCACCGAGCGGGCCCCGGGGATCGACACCCGCGGCACGTAGCTCAAGGCGAAGGCCAGGCAGGAGACCGCTAGCAGCAGGGTGAAGCTGCTGACGCCCACCAGGCGGAAGCGCACGGCCCAGCCGGCGAAGAAGGCCACCACGGTCACCACCACCAACGCCCCTCCGGCGGCAGCGAGCCACTGGCCAGCCTGGAAGAAGATCGGATCGGCGGCCATGGGCAACAGGGAAAGGCCCTTTATATTGCGGCCCAACCGGACGGTGACGTTCCCAGGGGGATGCCCGAACGGCAAGAACGCATCAGCGAACGCATCACAGAACGCCTCGCAGAACGCATCGCAGTCAGCCCGCCGGAACCCCGCGGATCCGGATGCGGTGCAGGGTGTCTCCTGCCCCTAGGACTCCTGGCCGGCGGCCTGCTGGTGGGTGGGGCACTCGCCTTGCGCTTTCGTCTCGATCCGCTGCTCGAGCGGGCTTACGACGGCTGGCGCCCCCGGATCGAACAGCTCGTGGGCCAGGTCATGGGCCACCCGCTCGAACTGGGCGCCTACCGGGGCATTGGCCCCGAAGGACTGCGGGTCGGCCCCAGCCGCTTCCGGGCCGGTCCGGAGGATGGCTCCACCATCACTGCTCAAGAAATCCAGGTTCGCGTGCACCCGCTGGCGAGCTGGCGACAGCGCGGCCTGGTGCTTGATCTGGATATTCGGGAACCGGTGGTGGATCTGCGGCCCAACAGCAAGGGCTGGCTTTGGGTGCTGGGCCGGCTGAAGCCCGGGGGGGAGCCACCGCGTCTGGATCTGCGGATCCGGGTCCCCAAGAGCGGAAAGCTGCGGATCTGGAATGTCACACCCCAGGGCAAGCCCCTGGCCTTTCAGTTCCATGGGGGAGCCCAGTTGCGGCTCCATGAGCGCAGCATCCGCTTCCGGACGGACGTGGCCGCGCCGGGAGAGGCGGGTGAGGCTCGGCTGGAAGGTGACGGCAACTGGCAACGCAACCTCTGGCTGGTCGATCTGGCCACCCGCCGCTTCGCCGCCGCGCCCTTCGAGCCGCTGCTGCCCGTGAAGGGAACTCTTCGTGGCCAGGCGGAGGGGCAGGTGAGCTTCCGCGTTGATCGCGGACGCCCCAGTTGCCGGGGCGCGCTGATCGTGCGGCAGGCCAGCTGGCAGCCACCCGCCCTCGAGCGCCCTCTTGCCAGCGACCGTCTGGCCTGGAGCTGTCAGGAGCAGAAGCTTGTCCTGGCGGACTCCCCCTGGAGGTTCGGCACCTGGGGAGGTCGCATTGCCGGTCGCACCGCCACCGATGGACGGCTCGCCATTGATCTGATCGCCCGCCCCCCCGCCGCCAGTCCCCTGGCCACCCTTCCCTTGCGGGGCCGCTTGAGCGGGCGCTGGATCCGAGGCGGCGTTGGTGTGGATCGCCTGGAGGCGTTCCTGGGCCGGTCGCGGCTGCAGGCCCAGGGCCGCCTGACCCGCCAGCTGGCGTTCAGCGGTGACTGGCGGCTGGAGCCCTCCGAGCTCCCCCAGGCCCGGGGCCTGCCTCCCTGGCTACGGCAACGGGCCCTGCAGGGTGGTTTCCGTGCGGATGGTCTGCTGAGTTCCCCCCGTCTGCTGGCCACCACACGCCAGAGCGATCTCCCTCTGATCGGCACGGCGGCGGTGTCGCTGCTCTGGAGCGATGGCCGGTTAGAGCTCACCGAGCTGCGCAGCGAGCATCTGCTGGCCTCCGCCAGCCTGCCGCTCTCCCTTGTGCGGGGTCGGGGTGCCACGTGGGGCGATCTGAGCGGCCGGATTCAGCTCCGCGACTATCCCCTTTCCCGCCTGAACCGCCTCGTCGGCACGACGCTCACCGGCCGGCTCGATGCCGATGGCACCCTGCGCGGCCCCCTCCGGGGACTGCTGCCGGATCTGCGCCTGCGGCTCCGCAACCCCGGCGGCGGGCCGCTGCGGCTCCCTGAGATCTGGAGCGGCACCCTGTTGGGGGCTGCCGATGGGGCTCGCCTGCGGCTGATGGCGGAGCAGCCTGCCCCGGCGGGCCGGATTGAGGCCCGCTTTGATCAGGGCTGGCAGCCCCTGGCTCTCGGATTGGAACGGGGTGGCGGCAGCCTGAAGCTCACCGCCTTCAAGGGCCCGGAGCGCGCCGCCGCCGGCCGCTATCGCTGGCAGGCCCGATCGTTCCCGCTGCAGGGCATGGCCGTGGCCCTCGATGCCAGATCCCGGCTCCGCAGCTTGCAGGGCGCCCTCAGTGGCCAGGGCGATCTTTCCCTGCGGCCCCTCAGTGTCCAAGGCGATCTGGCCGTTGACCATCCGGGCTTCCTGCGCCTGGCGGGCCGCAGCCTGCGCGCCAGCGTGGCCTATACCGGCCGGCGCTATCGCCTCCTGGGGCAGCTTGACGCTCTGGTGGGTGGTTCGATCGCTGCCCAGCTGGAGGGTCGCCGGGATGGGCCCTTCCAGGCCCGGGTCCAGGCCCGCGGCATCAGCGCGCCCCTCTTGCGGGAGCTGCTGGCCGCCTATGACCTCTGGCGTGGCCGCCCGCTCCCCTCCCGAGGCCGGGCTGAGGATCTGGGCACCTTGGCGATCGACACCCTCGGCCGCAGCATCGAGGAGCAGCTGGCCTTCCTGGCCGAGGCGCGCCAGCTGGCAGAGCAACGGGATCTCGCCCTGGCCAACGCATCGAGGGCCGAAAGGTTGGAGCGGCTTCAGCTCGCTCTCGATGCCGACCTGCTGCTGAGCGGAGCCGATCTCCGCCATGCCAGGGCTGAGCTGCAGGGTCGCGGCAACCTCTGGCTTGATGCCAGCGACCGCGACCGAAGCATCGCCCGCGAGCCCTTCCGCTTCCAGCTGGCCGGGCCGCTCCGCGGCGGTGAGGGCACGTTCGAGCTGGAGCATCTGCCGCTCTCGCTCCTGGCGCTGCTCACCCCCGTGCCGGCCAATCTGCGCGGCACGCTGCAGGCCCGCGGCCGCTACGGACTCGGAGGCGGCGAGCCCAGTCTTTCGGTGGATCTGGCCCTGCAGGGGGCTGGCGTGGGTTCCGAGGACCTGGCTCTGCAGCGGGGTCGGGTCGACCTACGGGGCCAGGCGCTGAAGCTCGATCTCTCCCTGCGGGCCGCGGGGGCTGTCAATAGCGTGGATCTGGCCGGCACCGTTCCCCTCGACCCCGGCAGCTCCGGCCTGGAGGTGCGCATGGCCAGCCGGGATGACGGCCTGCTGTTTCTCACCCGCCTGGCCGCCGGTTCCGGCACCATCGATTGGAAACGGGGCAGCGCCGATCTCCAGCTGCTTGTGCGCGGCAGCCTCTCCGATCCGATCGCCAACGGTTTCCTGCGGCTGCGCAACGGCGAATGCCGCTTCATCGGGCAGACCCTGCAGGGACTGCAGGCGATGGTGCTCTTCGATTCTCAGCAGCTGGTGCTGCAGGATTTAGTGGCCCGGGTCGGACGGGCTGGCCGGATCCGGGGCCAGGGGAGGCTGGGCCTGGTGCGACCCCTGGAGAGCGACACGGGTCTGGCCATCGACCTAACGGCCATCCCCTTCGCCGCGACCCGCATCACCGCCCAGGCCCAGGGCCGCCTCACCCTGGCCGGCAGCCTGCTGGCTCCCCGTCTGGGGGGTGATGTTTCGATCGGCCAAGGCAGCATCAACGTGCGGCCGGCGACCATCGCCGAGGCGGAGCCGGCCTCCCATCAAAAGGCCCGGCCCACCAGTGTGCCCGAACTCGTGGAGATGAAATGGGACTTCCGCAAGCCCCTGGTGCTGCTCGGGCCCGATGTGGCCTCTTCCACAGCCGCTTCGCTGCAGGAGGCGATTCCCCGGGCTCCCTGGCTGAGTTTCGATGGCCTGCGGATCGGCCTGGGACCGGACCTGCGGGTGGTGGTGCCGAACGTGGCCAACTTCCAGACCGGCGGCAGCCTGCGGATCAGCGGCCGCCTCGACCCCAGCCTGCGCGCCTCCGGTGTGGTGAAGCTGCTCAGCGGCCGCCTCAACCTGTTCACCACCAGCTTCAGCCTCGATCCCGACGCTCCCAACGTGGCGATCTTCACGCCCTCGCTGGGGCTGGTTCCCTACCTCGACATCGCCCTGCGCACGCGCATCGCCGACAGTTTCAATGTGATCGCCCCCTCCGGCCTCTCTGATGCGGCCGCCAGTTCCCTGGCCCTGACCCAGCAGCGGGCCCAGGGGGGCTTCTCTTCCCTCAACCAGCTCAACCTGATCCTGGTCACGGTGAGTGTGAGCGGTCCGGCCGATCGCATCGCCGAGAACCTGAAGCTGCGCAGCAGCCCTCCCTTGCCCCAGGACCGGCTGGTGGCCCTGATCGGCGGCAACTCCCTGGCCGGCCTCAGCGGTGGCGGTGCCGGCACGGCCCTGGCCACGGTGCTGGGCCAGTCGCTGCTCTCGCCGCTTCTCTCCAGCCTGACCGATGCCTTCGGCCAGCGGGTGAGCCTGGCCATCTACCCCACCTATGTGACCCCCGCGATCCAGCCGACCCAGCAGCAGCGCTCCCGCAGGGTGCCGCCCCAACTAGTGCTCGGTTCTGAGATCGGCTACGACCTCACCGACCGCATCAGCACCTCCGTGCTGGCCGCCCCCAACCGCTCCGACATCCCCCCCCAGGTGACGGTGAACTACAAGGCGTCCGAGCAGCTCAACTTTGAGGCCTCGGTCGACACCCAGGGGTCCTGGCAGACGCAACTGCGGGTGTTTTTACGGTTTTAGAGCGTTCAGAGCAACTGAATCGGCGTGACCGGCAGATGGCTGCAATCAAGCTGCTTCAGAACCAGACCTGCATGCCTGTTTGCCAGGGATAGCCAAAGTTCTGGACCCAGTAGGTTGTGCCTGCCTTATAGCCTTGGGCTGTAATGTCGCCCACTTCATTGTCAAACTCGAAGCCGATGCCGATCTCCTTGGTGTAGGGATCCAGGATCGCGGCACGATGGCCTGGGCTATTCATCCAGGCGTCCACAACTTCAGCAGGTGTCTTTTGCCCGGCTGCGGCGTTCTCACTACTGATCGTGCGCAGCTGTCCGTTGCCGAGATCAACCCAGCCACCTTTGTAGCCCGTTGCGGCAATTCGGGTTACGGGGTCGCTGCCATTGCTGCCGGTGTGGGCGAGATACCTGTTGCTGGCATCCATGTCAGCAACATGAGCCTGGGCCGCAGATTCAAGAAGTAGGTTGCGCGTCAACGGGTTTAGGCCAGCCTGCAGGCGCTGGGCATTGGTGAGACTCACCACTTCATTCTTGACGGCTTCTCGGTTGATGAAGGAGAGATTGAGTTCGTAGTCACCCAGAAATCCAGTTTGAGTATCTACTTTCAGCGTGGCTTTGCCCGTGATCAGGTCGAACATGCCTAGATCGGCGAAATCCTTGGCGTAGGTCAATGGACCTTTAAGCAAGCTGCTGCTGGCATCAAATAGATTGATCCGTGGGTATAAGCTCTGCTGGCTTGGTGTCGTGATTGATGCAGAAATGATTGTTCTAGGGGCAACGTCTACACTGTAGGAGTCAACTTCATTGGGGGTCGTAAAGCTTCCGCTATAGATTGTGCTTGTGCTGCTTGGACTCGGAGTGAACGTGAGTCCGATGATGCCATCAGCATCGAGATCAGCGGCAAGGTTGCTTTCTGCCTGGAGGAAATCAGCAGTGCTGATCACAAAGCCACGGGTCAGCGCAGCGGAGCTGTTGAGGATCCATTTGGCATAGGTGCCATTACTATTTTTCCAGTAAAGCTCATAGCCATTGCCTGCTGCTGCCGCCGCCAGAGCGCTCCAGCCACCAGCTTCTGTTGCAACAGCGCCTGCATTGGTAATGGCTAGGAGTGGATTGCTGCCATTAAAAAGGGCATAGCCGAGCTGGGTGCTACCGAATTGGACGGTGCCAACGGTCTTGGTAGCAGAGAAGGAGAAGCCAGTTTTGCCATCACCGTCGAGATCAATGGCAAGGTTGGTTTCTGCCTGGAGGAAATCAGCAGTGCTGATCACAAAGCCACTGGTCAGCGCAGCGGAGCTGTTGAGGATCCATTTGGCATAGGTGCCATTACTATTTTTCCAGTAGAGTTCATATCCATCCCCTGCAGCAGCAGCAGCCAGGGCGCTCCAGCCACCAGCTTCTGTTGCAACAGCGCCTGCATTGGTAACGGAAAGGAGTGGATTGTTGCCATTCTTAAGGGCATAGCCGAGCTGGCTGCTACCGAATTGAACGGCGGCAATGGTTTTGGCGGCTGAGAAGGAGAAGCCGGTTTTGCCATCACCGTCAAGATCAGTGGCAAGGTTTGTTTCTGCCTGCAGGAAATCAGCAGTGCTGATCACAAAGCCACTGGTCAGCGCAGCGGAGCTGTTGAGGATCCATTTAGCATAGGTGCCACTACTATTTTTCCAGTAAAGCTCATAGCCATTGCCTGCTGCTGCCGCCGCCAGAGCGCTCCAGCCACCAGCTTCTGTTGCAACGGCGCCTGCATTGGTAATGGCTAGGAGTGGATTGTTGTTATTTTTAAGGGCATAGCCGAGCTGGCTGCTACCGAATTGAACGGTGCCAATGGTTTTGGCGGCTGAGAAGGAGAAGCCGATTTTGCCATCACCGTCGAGATCAGTGGCAAGGTTGGTTTCTGCCTGCAGGAAATCAGCAGTGCTGATAAGCAATCCACTGGTCAGCGCAGCGGAGCTGTTAAGGATCCATTTTGCATAGGTGCCATTATAATTTTTCCAATAGAGCTCATAGCCATTCCCTGCTGCTGACGCTGCCAAGGCGCTCCAGCCACCAGCTTCTGTTGCAACGGCGCCTGCATTGGTAATGGCTAGGAGTGGATTGTTGTTATTTTTAAGGGCATAGCCGAGCTGGCTGCTACCGAATTGAACGGTGCCAATGGTTTTGACGGCTGAGAAGGAGAAGCCGGTTTTGCCATCACCGTCAAGATCAGTGGCAAGGTTTGTTTCTGCCTGGAGGAAATCAGCAGTGCTGATCACAAAGCCACGGGTCAGCGCAGCGGAGCTGTTAAGGATCCATTTGGCATAGGTGCCATTACTATTTTTCCAGTAAAGCTCATAGCCATTGCCTGCTGCTGCCGCCGCCAGAGCGCTCCAGCCACCAGCTTCTGTTGCAACAGCGCCTGCATTGGTAATGGCTAGGAGTGGATTGCTGCCATTAAAAAGGGCATAGCCGAGCTGGGTGCTACCGAATTGGACGGTGCCAACGGTCTTGGTAGCAGAGAAGGAGAAGCCAGTTTTGCCATCACCGTCGAGATCAATGGCAAGGTTGGTTTCTGCCTGGAGGAAATCAGCAGTGCTGATCACAAAGCCACTGGTCAGCGCAGCGGAGCTGTTGAGGATCCATTTGGCATAGGTGCCATTACTAT
>BJHE01000046.1:0-5585 GCA_014191755.1 Cyanobium sp. | reverse complement strand
CCATCACCGTCGAGATCAATGGCAAGGTTGGTTTCTGCCTGGAGGAAATCAGCAGTGCTGATCACAAAGCCACTGGTCAGCGCAGCGGAGCTGTTGAGGATCCATTTGGCATAGGTGCCATTACTATGTTTCCAGTAGAGGTCATAGCCACTGCCTGATGATGCTGCTGCCAGGGCACGCCAGCCACCAGCTGCTGCGGCAACTACTCCTGCGTTAGTGATAAATAGGGGTGCACTGGTGCTAATTTTAAGTGCATAGCCGCGGGGAGTGGAGCCGAGATTAACACCGTTTACTGAGATAGAGCCAGCTGTGTATGTTTCACCTTTGATAATCCCTGATACTGAAGCAGTGGTGCCAATGTTGTAGCCCGCGCCTTCGGCGAGGGTGAGGGCAACGGTTTCATCCGATTCGACGGTGGTGTCCGCCTCTGCATCCACCGTGACGGTGACGGTGGAGGATCCAGCGGCAAAGCTCACCGTCTTGGTGGCGGGTGTGGCGGCTATGCCGCTGTAGTCGGTGCCAAGGCTGGCGGTACCGCCCAAGGTGTAATTCACCGTTAGGGAGGAGGAGGTGGATCCTGTTCGGGAGAAGGTGTAAACAAGATTGGCTGTGCCATCTTCTGCAACCGAAGCAGGAGAGACAGCCAGGCTGATCACAGGAGTGGTGGGGACTCCTCCATAGACAACATCAAAGGATGTCTGGGTGATGCCGCTGGCGCTGAGGAAGGTGGTCCAGTCGGAGTTGGAGGTGGATTTAGAAAGATAGTTGTTGGACCTATCCTGGAGGGAAATGCTGGTGAGCCTCCAAATGCCAGCGGCGGCATTGGTATTCAGTTGGCTACTGGCGAAGGCGACGCCACTGAGTTCCGTGCCGGAGAGTATACCACTGGCACTGAAGTAGAGAGTCGTGGACTGTCCTGAATCCGAATGGAAACCAACAGATCCGTTGCTAAAGCCAGATACATTATCTCGGAAGCTTAATCTTCCTGAGAGGAAGGCGCCGCCTGGCTGGGAGGGATCAAGGCTGGAGGAGTCGAGCGAAAAGCTTTGGATGGAGGGGGCTAGGGAGTCGGCTCCGGACCCCGGAGCTGGATTGGTCCCGTAGGCGACCTGGAAGGAGGTTTGGGTGATGCCGCTGGAGCTGAGGAAAGTAGTCCAGTCGGAGCTTGACGAGGATTTGGAAATGGAGTTATTTGCCCTATCGCTGAGGTAGATGCTGGTGAGCCTCCAGGTGCCGGCGGCGGCATTGGCATTCAGTTGGCTACTGGCGAAGGCGACGCCACTGAGTTCCGAGCCGGAGATGATATCACTGGCATCGAAGTAGAGAGACGTGGACTGTCCTGAATCCGAACTAAATTCAAGAGATCCGTAGCTAAAGCCAGATACATTCTCTCGGAAGCTCAATCTTCCTGAGAGGAAAGCGCCGCCTGGCTGGGAGGGATCAAGGCTGGAGGAGTCGAGCGATAGGCTTTGGATGGAGGGGGCTAGGGAGTCGGCTCCGGTTCCCGGGGCTGGATTGGACCCGTAGGCGATCTGAAAGGAGGTTTGGGTGATGCCGCTGGAGCTCAGGAAGGTGGTCCAGTCGGAGTTGGAGGAGGATTTGGAAAGGGAGTTATTGGCCCTATCGTTGAGGTAGATGCTGGTGAGTCTCCAGGTGCCCGCGGCGGCGTTGGCATTCAGTTGGCTACTGGCGAAGGCGACGCCACTGAGTTCCGTGCCGGAGATGATATCACTGGCATCGAAGTAGAGAGACGTGGACTGTCCTGAATCCGAACTAAATTCAAGAGATCCGTTGCTAAAGCCAGATACATTATCTCGGAAGCTCAATCTGCCTGAGAGGAAGGCGCCGCCTGGCTGGAAGGGATCAAGGCTCGTGGAATCAAGCGAAAAGCTTTGGATGGAGGGGCTTAGAAAGTCGGGCCCGGTGCCCGGAGCTGGATTGGGCCCATAAGCGATCTGAAAGGAGGTTTGGGTGATGCCGCTGGAGCTGAGGAAGGTGGCCCAGTCAGAGTCGCTGCTATTTTTGTAAAGGCTGTTGCCTGCTTTGTCTTCTAGATTAATGGAGTCGAGAAACCAGGTTCCCGCAGCTGTGAAGGGATTAAGTTTCTGAGAGGCATAATGGGTACCAGCGAGACTGGTCCCTTGAGGGTTGCCGTAGAAATCAAAAGACCGGGTCTGTCCGGAGGAAGTGGAGCGGAATATGAATTCACCCCAGTCAAAACCGGAGAGATTATCTGAGAATCGAATAGCAGCAGAGAGATAAGCCCCTCCCGGCTGGGAGGGATCAAGGCTGGAGGAGCCGAGAGAAAAGCTTTGGATTGTTGGTGCTAGTGAGTCGGGCCCGCTGCCCGGAGTTGTATTGGGCCCATAGGCGATCTGAAAGGAGGTTTGGGTGATGCCGCTGGAGCTGAGAAAGGTGGCCCAGTCAGAGTCGCTGCTATTTTTGTAAAGGCTGTTGCCTGCTTTGTCTTCTAGATTAATGGAGTCGAGAACCCAGGTTCCCGCAGCTGTGAAGGGATTAAGTTTCTGAGAGGCATAATGGGTACCAGCGAGACTGGTCCCTTGAGGGTTGCCGTAGAAATCAAAAGACCGGGTCTGTCCGGAGGAAGTGGAGCGGAATATGAGTTCACCCCAGTCAAAACCGGAGAGATTATCTGAGAATCGAATAGCAGCAGAGAGATAAGCCCCTCCCGGCTGGGAGGGATCAAGGCTGGAGGAGCTGAGCGAAAAGCTTTGGATTGTTGGTGCTAGTGAGTCGGGCCCGCTGCCCGGAGTTGGATTTGGCCCATAGGCGATCTGAAAGGAGGTTTGGGTGATGCCGCTGGAGCTGAGGAAGGTGGCCCAGTCAGAGTCGCTGCTATTTTTGTAAAGGCTGTTGCCTGCTTTGTCTTCTAGACTAATGGAGCCGAGAACCCAGGTTCCCGCTGCTGTGAAGGGATTAAGTTTCTCAGAGGCATAATGGATACCAGCGAGACTGGTCCCTTGAGGGTTGCCGTAGAAATCAAAAGACCGGGTCTGTCCGGAGGAAGTGGAGCGGAATATGAGTTCACCCCAGTCAAAACCGGAGAGATTGTCTGAGAACCTGAGGGCTGCAGAAAGGTAAGCGCCACCCGGCTGAGAGGGATCAAGGGTGGTTGCGCCGAGAGTTAGCCCCTGGATGGTGGGAGCGAGAGAGTCGGCAGAGGCTTCCGCTAGCAGCACTTGCCCACTGGCCAGGGTGATCTGGATCCGGTCGTCTTCGCTGCGCAGGCTGCTTTCTTCTTCGGGGCTGAGCTCTGGCCGCATCAGCAGGCGGGCCAGTAGGGCCCCTTCGTCGCCAGGGGTGTCAGTGGAACGGATCTGGCTATCCAGCCAGTGCCCTAGCTCCTCCGTGAGCACCGCAATTGCCTGGGCCGCACTTGCCTTAGCCAGCCAGTCCTGGTTCAGATAGATCGTGCCCGTGCGAATGGCATAGGCGCCAGCCGCCCCCTGCATGGAGCTCGCTGGTAGCAGCACGATCGGCGGTAGGCCGGAAAAATCCCCATGGCCCAACTGGTTCACCAGCCTCTTCAGAGGCTCTGGCTCAGCCTTCAGCAGCAGGGCTTCACAGGCTGCTCGCGTGAGAGCTCCTGAGCCAGCCCAGACGGTGAGAAGCTTTTTCCAGTCGCCAAGCAGGGTGTCAAGGGATACGGGCATGGCGATTCAGGTAGGCAACTTGAAGATTTTAACCCAGTCAATCCCTACCCAGTTCCTAGATTCTTGAGAATTTAGCGACTAGGCGTGGTTGTGCGGATCCAGCCTGCTGGCCCATGCAGAAACTGAATTTGTTGTCGGGTCCTGCCTAACGCCAGGCCTGGAAGGGTTCCTTGCGTATTCTTTGCTTAGCACATCCTTTTGCATTTAGGTTGTTTGTTTGAGTGTGCAAGTGTTACATCGTTGATCCTCTTTTTTGCTGCTGGGGCCTTGTCTTTGTTGCTAGGGGCTCCCAACGATTGTTGCTGCTGGCTGGTTTGGCCCTCTCCATGACTGGGCTGTTCCGGTCTTTCGGTCTTGTTTTTCGTAGCTTGTCGGTCGGTGCCTGTGATCATGTTCAGCTGAGGCTTCCGCGGCCTTAGGCCCTCCCCTTGCCGTGGCCCCTCTTTTCCCCCGCCCCCGATCTCCTCGGCATCGATATCGGTGGCACCGCAATCAATCTCGGCCGTTTCGGCCGGTAGGGAAGCCTGCTCGCTGAGCTCGATCTTGCTCCGCCCCATCCCCGGGTGCCGGGAGCCGTGTGTCAGGGGGGTGGTGGAGACGGTCGCGGCTCTTGATTCGGAACGTTGGGAAAACAAGATGCCCAGTCGGCGCTGCATCCCCCCAGGTGACGGTGAATGACAAGGCGTCCGAGCAGTTCAACCTGGAGGCCTCGGTCGACACCCAGGGCTACTGGCAGAGGCAGGTGTGCGTGTTCTTCCGGTTTTAGTGCTACTTTCTGCGTTGCTTTCTAGTGCTGCTTACTCGCTGATCGCCTTGGAGCGCATCGCCACCTCCTAGCTCTTGGTGTCTGCTGCAGACAACTGGGGCCGATCGAGCTTGATCGTCAGCTTGTTGAGGGTTCCGGTGAACCGGAATGGCGGCTGGTAGTCGGCGTCGTTGACGCCAGTGAGCGTATCGGAGCCGATATCGAAGCTCTCATCCCACTGCAGGGTCATCGGCAGGGTTTTGGGCATGGTTTTGGTGGCCACCACCTTGCCGTCCACCTTGAGCGTGCCGCTGCCGGGCCCGCCGACGCCGCTGAAGTTGTTGAAGGCCAGGGTGCCAGCCCCTTTGCCCTGGTAGAGGAAATCAAAGTCCACCTTGTGCTTGCCAGGGGAAAGCGCTTCAGCCCCCTCCCACTTCAGCCGCTCCAGATCCACCATGTTCCAGAGCCACACCGGCTTACCGTTCTTCAGGTAGAAGCCGTAGCCCCCGAAGCGGCCGCCTGATGTGAGCATCATGCCCCTCAGCGCCACTGGCGGGCACCGTGATCTCGGCACTCACAGTGTAGGAGGTGTTGAGCAGCCCGGGCGAATCGCCCTGGGGCAGCCCCACCATCGGATGGCTATACACAAACGTGTTGCGGCCGGCGGTGATGTTGGGCCGAGGTGCCACGATCCGTGCCGCCACCGAGGCATCGAGCGGGAACACCTGATACTTTTTGGCCTCGCTGATGAAGGCCGCCTTCATCTCCTTCACCTTTTGCGGGTTATTGGCGGCAAGATCCGTGGCCTGGCTGAAGTCACTCTTGAGGTCGTAGAGCTCCAGCACCTGGTTGTTGAGCGGATCCGGGTTGGCCGGGCCGAAGGCATCCCAGGGGGCCCGGTTCACCTTGGTGCTAAGGAAGCTCTGGGCAACAAGGTCGTGAAACGCAGTTTGCGCTCCGATTTGTTCCTAATGAACGTTCTTGGTGCAGATTGAGGAAGAGTTGGCCTGATTCTACTGATTTTTGGCGAATTTACCCTCCTATTTAGGCCTATCTGGCTCCCAATGGGCACACCAATCCCTTTTTCATGTCCTGCATAGCAGCTGATGCCTGGCCATGAATAGGTTCGTAAGGGCAGACAACACATTCACCTTGCAGCGATTCTT
>BJHE01000045.1 GCA_014191755.1 Cyanobium sp. | reverse complement strand
GACGCCCTTAGAGCCGACTTCGATCTGGCGGCCTATCGCCGCAGCAAACTCAAAGCCCTGGAGGAGTTTCTGGCCGATCGACTGGTCCATCCCGAGTCCTACCAAACAGCCAGCCTTCCCAACCTGCCGTTCGATGCTGGCAGCTTCGATCTGGTGGTCTGCGGTCACCTCCTGTTTTCCTACGCCCCCCTGGCCGATGGGGGTCTTTTTGAAGAGGATTGCTTTGACCTGGCATGGCACCGCACCGCCATGCTCGAACTCCTGCGGGTCAGCCGGCGCCAGGTGCGCCTCTACCCCGCCCACACGGGCAGCCGACCGACCCGGCTGCATCCGTTTGTGGAACCACTGCTAGCTCAGCTTCCAGAGCCATGGAGCAGCCATCTGCAGAGCACGGACTATGACCAAGGTTTTGAGGGCATCACACCCATGCTGCTGCTGGAAAGGGGACGGGCCGACTGACCCCAAGCGGACCCTGAACGGCGCCAAGGCCCCCGAACTCCTTACATTGCAACCATTCAGGAGCCAGCTCCATGCACGCCCTCTCCCTGGGCACCTGGTGGATCCACGTCACCTCGGTGCTGGAGTGGCTTGTGGCGATCGCAGCGGTTCAGGCCTACGGACTGCGACGACGCGAAGGAGGGTGGCGCTGGCTGGCCCTGGCGATGCTGCCGGCCCTGGGCAGCGCCATGGCGGCCTGCACCTGGCATCTGTTCGACAATCCGGAACAACTGCGCGGGCTGGTGGTGTTTCAGGCGGGCCTGACCACCGTCGGCAACGGCACCCTGGCGCTGGCCGGCTGGAATCTGCTGCGTCAACAGCGGCGCCTCGATGAGCTCAAGCCAGCCAGCCCTCAGGCCCCCGCAGCGACGCCCAAACCATGAGCAGCTCTTCGGTTCCCCTTGCAGCCCTGGCCGGCATCGACCCGGCGCCACTGTTCGTGCTCTCCCTGGTGCCTTACCTCGCCTTCCTCTGGTGGGCTTCCCGGGTGAGGGCCTTTCCGCGACTGGCCCTGCTGGGCTTCCAGCTCACCCTGCTGTTCGTGGCTGTCACGATCGTGGCAGCGGTGGTGGCCCAGCTGAAATTCGGCCGGCAACTCGCCGACGTGGACCCCTTGCACGGAGGCGCCGAGGCCTTCCTCACCCTGAGCAATGCCCTGGTGATGCTGGGCTTCGCCTGGGGCCGCAGCCAGCCTTCGCGCTAGGCCTTCGAGTGAACAAGTCTTACGTGAGGGCAACGAAGCGGCTCTTCAACCGGAAGATAGGGCGTCGGCACATGGCTCCATGATCGCTCCCCTCCTGGCTCTGGCTCCCGCCACCGTTTCCTGGTCGCCGAAGGTGGGCCTGGTGATGATCCTCGCCAACATCATCGCCATCGCCATCGGCAAGGCCACCATCAAGCAGCCCAACGTGGGCCTGAAACTGCCCAGCTCCAATCTCTTCGGTGGCCTCAGCCACGGCGCCATGCTGGGCACGATCAGCCTCGGCCACATCCTCGGCATGGGGGCCATCCAGGGCCTGGCCTCCCGGGGCGTGCTCTGAACGAGGAGGCTCCCGAGGACACCACCCAGCTCAGCGCAGGCCGAGCAGGTAGGGAAGCGCCCTGATCCCGTAGCGCTCGAAACGGTAGCCGAACAGCAGATCCGAGAGGGCCGAAGCTCCTTCCTGTTCAAGGCTGGTGAGCAACGCGCCGAGCCGCTGATCGGCAGCAGCTCCATGCAACCCCAGCCAGGTGCGCCGGGCCAAGCGGCCACTGAGGGACCAACGCCAGCCCAGGGCGCGGCCGAGTTCCAGCGGGTAGCGGTCAACGCAGCTGCCCCGTGGCGGGTGGCGCAACTCCTCCAGCAGGAGGGGAGCGAGCACCCGGGAGCTCATCAAGGCATGGCGGATGCCTTCGCCCCCCAGCAGGTTGGCGGTGCTCACCGCATCCCCCAAGCCCACCAGGCGGCCGCGGCGATGAGGTTCACGGCGACGGATGCTGCTGCGGATCAAACCACCATGGCGATCGAGCACGGCCATGGCCTGCCGCTCGGCTGGCGCCAGCAGCCGCTCGATCAACCGCTCCAGCACGCCCCCCAGGGGCGGCTGATCGCGGCTGGGGTCAAGCAGGCGACAGACGCCCAGCTTCAGGCGCGGGGCCTGCATCGGAAACACCCAGCCGTAGCCCTGGGCCACCCAGTCGCTGCCGAGGCAAAAGGCCAGCCGATCGCTCCAACGCTGCCAGCAGGCGCTGGGCACCTGCACCAGCCACTCCAGACCCACGCCGCTCACCAGAGATTCGGCTCCGGAACCGCCCGCCGGCGGATCCCCCAACAGGCTCCGCTCCTGACCTGTTGCATCGATCACCCAGTCGCTGTGAACCTCAAGGCGACCGCCATCGCCCCGGCGCAGGACGGTGTGGAGCCCATCCGCTTCCTGGTGACAGGCCAGGGCACGGTGGCCGAGCCAAACCCGGGCTCCCCAACGCTGGGCCTCCCCCACCAGCCACTCCCGCAGGGCTCCGAAATCCAAGACCACCCCTTGGGGCACCCCGCCTTGCCAGCTGCGGCGGTCTTCACCAGGGCCCAGCAGCTCCCAGCTACTCCACCTGTGGGCCACCACGCTCGCCGGTAGACCGAAGCGGTCGAGGGCATCGAGGGGAAGGGCTGCGCTGCTGAAGGCGGCCCGGCGCAGATCGGGTAACCGCTCAACCAGCACCACATCTTCGCCGCGGGCGGCCAGCTGACGGGCCAGATCCCCACCGGCGGGACCGGCTCCCACCACCAGCACCCGGCAGCGCACCACTCCAGAGGGGGTGGGGCTCAGGCCACCACCGGTGCGCGACGGTCGTCGGAGGTGCGGCGCTCATCAAAACCCTGGCCGGCGCCGATGGCGGTTCCGAAACGCTCCAGGATGCGGGCGGCCATCTGAGGTGGGGTCAGGCCAAGGGCCTCTTTGCTCTGGTCCGGACTGGCGTGGTCCACCAGCAGATCGGGGATCCCCAGCCGCAACACCGGCACCAGCACATCGTGGTCGTTGAGGGATTCCAGCACCGCGGCTCCGAAGCCACCGGCCAGGGCACCCTCCTCGAAAGTCACCACCCGGCCGATCCGACGGGCCATCGGCAGGATCAGCGCCTCATCAAGGGGACGCAGGAAACGGGCATTGATCACGGCGGCCCGCACCCCCTGCTCCTGCAGCAGGC
The DNA here is from genome assembly GCA_014191755.1 of Cyanobium sp. Classification (GTDB taxonomy): domain Bacteria; phylum Cyanobacteriota; class Cyanobacteriia; order PCC-6307; family Cyanobiaceae; genus Cyanobium. Next base: position 18,397 of record BJHE01000045.1, on the reverse strand, counting down.
CCGCGGTGGCCATCGCCGGCGCCACCATGGCGCCGTAGGCCACCAGGAGCAGATCATCGCCATCGGTGAGCAGTTCACCGCGGCCAATCTGCAGCGGCTGCCAACCCTCCTCCATCAGAGGCACACCTTCACCTTCGCCCCGAGGGATGCGGATGGCACAGGGGCCGGAATGGGCGATGGAGGTCACGAGCATGCGCTGCAACTCGGCCTCATCCTTCGGCGCCATCACCGTGAAGTTCGGCACAGCCCGCAGGTAGCTGATGTCGTATTGGCCTTGATGGGTAGGGCCATCGGCTCCCACGATGCCAGCTCGATCCAGCACAAAGGTTACGGGCAGGTTCTGGATGCCCACGTCGTGGATGAGCTGGTCGTAGGCGCGCTGCAGGAAGGTGCTGTAGATCGCCACCACGGGCCTCAGACCTTCGCAGGCCATGCCGGCCGCCATGGTCACGGCATGCTGCTCGGCGATGCCCACGTCGAAGTACTGATGGGGCAGGGCCTTTTCGAGCAGATCAAGGCCGGTTCCGGTGGCCATGGCGGCGGTGATGCCGACCACGCGGGGGTCATGTTCACAGATCTTGACCAGGGTCTGGCCGAACACCTTGCTCCAGCTGGGGGGCTTGGGCTTGCTGGAGGGGTAGGCCTTGCCCGTGGTCAGGTCGAAGGCGCTCTGGGCGTGATAGCCCACTTGGTCGGCCTCGGCGTAGGGGTAGCCCTTGCCTTTGGTGGTGGCCACATGCACCAGCACCGGACCTTCCGTGCGGTGAGCTGCCTCAAAAGTGCGCACCATGGCCGCGATGTCGTGGCCGTCGATCGGGCCCATGTAGGTGAAGCCCAACTCTTCAAAAACAGCCCCGAGCTTGGGCACCGCGAGGCGCTTCATGCTCTCCTTGAGGGTCTTGAGCTCGGTGGGCAGCTCCCCGTGCAGGAAGGGGAGATTGCGGATCGCCTCCTCGGCGTTGTCCTGAATGAACTGCACCGGCTTACTCAGCCGCATGCGGTTCAGGTGGGTGGAGAGGGCGCCAACCGGCGGGCTGATCGACATGTCGTTGTCGTTCAGAACCACCAGCAGATTGGTGCGAGGCAGGTGGCCGGCGTGGTTGATCGCCTCCAAGGCCATGCCTCCGGTGAGGGCTCCATCGCCGATCACCGCGACGCATTTGAAATGCTCCTTACGGGCATCACGGGCCAGGGCCATCCCCAGGGCAGCCGAGATGCTCGTGGAAGCGTGCCCCGCGCCGAAATGGTCGAAGCGGCTCTCGCTGCGTTTGAGATAACCGGCCACACCACCCTTCTGGCGCAGGGAGTGGAAATCGGCGTAGCGGCCGGTGATCAGCTTGTGGGGATAAGCCTGGTGTCCCACATCCCAGACCACGCGGTCGTGGTCGAGGTCGAGAGTCTGATAGAGGGCCAGGGTGAGTTCCACCACCCCAAGCCCTGGGCCGAGGTGGCCGCCGCTTGTGGACACCACCTCCAGGTGGCGTTCCCGGATCTGGCGAGCCACCGCTTCCAGTTCCGTGATGGAGAGGCCATGCAGCTGGTTGGGGTGGCTCAACGCGCTGAGTTGCATGCCTTCTGACTCCCTTCAGAACCAATGTACGGCTTGCCGACGGGCAGTTGGCGACAACCGTGACCGTTCGAGCGGTCGATTGCGAGACTGGATCCATGAATGCTGCCGCCAGCGCCCTCGATCAGCCCGGCCAACCCGACGGAACCCCGGGGCCCTTCCAGGCCCCCGGACCGGCCGCACCACCGGAGCCCGCTTCCTACCTGCAACGGATCCTGCGGGCCCGCGTCTACGACGTGGCCATCGAATCCCCCCTCGATCCGGCCCCCAACCTCTCGGCCCGCCTGGGCAACCGGGTGCTGCTCAAGCGGGAGGATCTGCAGCCGGTGTTCAGCTTCAAGCTGCGCGGCGCCTACAACCGGATGGTGGGCCTCAGCCGGGCCGAGCTCGACCGTGGCGTGATCGCCGCCAGCGCCGGCAACCACGCCCAAGGGGTGGCCCTGGCCGCCCAGCGGCTGGGCTGTCGTGCCGTGATCGTGATGCCGGTCACCACGCCGGAGATGAAGGTGCGGGCGGTGGCATCCCGCGGCGCCGAGGTGGTGCTCTATGGCGACAACTACGACGCCGCCTGCGCCGAAGCCCGCCGTCTGGAGGGGGAGCTGGGCCTCAGCTTCATCCACCCCTTCGACGATCCCGATGTGATCGCCGGCCAGGGCACGATCGCCCTGGAGATCCTGCGGCAGTGCTCCGAACCCCCTGATGCGATTTATGTGGCTGTGGGCGGTGGAGGGCTGATCGCCGGCATCGCCGCCTACGTGAAGAATCTTTGGCCCGAGGTGGAGGTGATCGGCGTCGAGCCGGTGGACGCCGATGCCATGTCCCGCTCCCTGGCGGCGGGGGAACGGGTCCGGCTCGATTCGGTGGGTCTGTTTGCCGATGGGGTGGCCGTGCGTGAGGTGGGGGAACTCACCTTCGACCTGGCGCGGCGCTACGTGGATCGGATGATCACCGTGGACACCGACTCTGTGTGCGCGGCGATCAAGGATGTGTTTGAGGACACCCGCTCGATCCTCGAGCCGGCCGGTGCTCTGGCCGTGGCCGGCATGAAGGCGGACGTGCAGCAACGGGGCCTGCAGGATCGCACCCTGGTGGCGGTGGCCTGCGGCGCCAACATGAATTTCGGCCGCCTGCTCTTCGTCGCCGAACGGGCTGAACTGGGGGAGGAGCGCGAAGCGCTGCTGGCGGTGGAGATCCCCGAGCAACCCGGCAGCCTGCGCCGATTCTGTGCGGTGCTGGGGCAGCGCAGCCTCACCGAGTTCTCCTACCGCCTGGCCGATCCCCGGCTGGCCCACATCTTCGTGGGGGTGCAGATCAACGGCCATGCCGACACCCGCCGGTTGATGGCGGAACTGCAGGGCGAGGGGTTCCCCTGCCTGGATCTCTCCGGCAACGAACTCGCCAAGCTCCACCTCTGCCACATGGTGGGCGGCCGACTGCCGACCAGCGCCGCGGAAGCCCTCGACCAGGGGGAGGAACTTCTCTACCGCTTCGAATTCCCCGAACGCCCCGGCGCCCTGATGGCCTTTGTGAGCAGCCTGCATCCCAGCTGGAACATCAGCATTTTCCACTACCGCAACCACGGCGCCGATGTGGGCCGGATCGTGGTGGGGGTGCAGGTGCCGCGCCACGAACGACAGGAGTGGGAGCGGTTCGTGGCCGCTCTGCCTTATCCCCACTGGGATGAGAGCACCAATCCGGCCTATCGGCTTTTTCTGGGGCCGCAGGCTGGTGGCCTTCCCAAGCCGCCACCGCTGGTGGCGACCTGAGGCCTGCGATACGGTTCATCCATATCCGCCCAGGACCGCCCATGGCCAGTCCCGAGACGGCATCCGAGGCCAGCCAACCTCCCGCGGAGCCAGAGGGGGCCGGAGGCAGCGGAAATGGGCCGGGCAAGGCGGCGGCCACCCTGGCCCTGGAAACCCTGTCCATCTCCGCCCGGCTGGAGGCGATCCTCTACCTCAAGGGTCGTCCCCTCTCTCTGGCCGAACTGGCCGAGCTGGCTGGCCTGGAGCGGGAAGCCACCGAATGGGCCCTGATCACCCTCTTGGCCGACTACGCCCACCGGGATACGGCCCTGGAGATCCACCAGGAGGGCGGCCGCTACAGCCTCCAGTTGCGCGAGGGCTTGGGAGATCTGGTGCAGAACCTGCTGCCGGTCGACCTATCGACCGCCTCCTTGCGCACCCTGGCCACAATCGCCCTCAAGAAGCGCATCCTCCAGTCGGAGCTCGTGGAGCTGCGCGGTTCCGGCGCCTACGAGCACATCAAGGAACTTCTGGCTCAGGACTTCATCGAACGCCGCCGCCAGAGCGACGGCCGTTCCTACTGGCTAAGCCTTAGCGAAAAATTCCACCGAACCTTTGCCGTCCAGGGCCAGGAGCCCAGCGCTCCGCGCCGGCAGCCCCAGCACTCCCAGCAGCTGGAGCTCAAGGCCGGAGATCCGCAGGCGCTGCCAGGCAGCTGATCGGATGCCGCTTGAATAGATTCAGGCTTGAATGCACCAGTTGGTCAGTTTTCCGATGAATTTCGTCGCTTTTGCGCTGCAGGTGCTGGCCCAGACCCTCAGCATTTACACGCTGTTCCTGTTGGCGAGGGTGCTGTTGAGCTGGTTTCCCAACCTCGACTGGAGCAATCCGATCCTCTCCAGCTTGAGCGCGATCACCGATCCCTACCTCAACGCCTTCCGCGGCCTGATCCCCCCGGTAGGCGGGCTTGACCTCTCCTCCCTGGTGGCCTTCGTGGCCCTGCAGCTGGCTCAGAGTCTGCTGGGGTTCGGTGCCACCAGCCTGGCCACCTCCGGCATCGGCTATTGATCCCAGCATCTGGCCCAGCCACGCTTAGCGAAGGACGGAAGTGATCCGGGAGGGTTACCACTGTCAAATCCGGACTCTCCGGTGCGAGCGCTTTCCCAAGAAAGGATTTTGAGCTCTGTTTGAGCTGAGCTTCCCTTGATCAGGATCGGCCTAGCGCTTCCTCCAGGGGCAGCTTCTCCTCGTCCGGACCGGCGCGCATCCGCACAGGAGCGGCGAAGCCGCGGGCCTTCACCTTGCTCACCTGAAAGGGTCCGGGCGTGCCCGCCGGCACCGCAAGCCGCAGGGCGAATTCGGAGCGGCCGGGGGGTACATCACCGATCGAGCCCACCCGGCTGCGGTTGGGAAGCACCGGTTCACCGCTGGCATCGAGGATCAGGGCAAAGACATCCGTATCCACCACGGTCTGCCGGCCAGGGTTGAGCACCTCACCCCGGAGCGCGTAGCAGCTGGCGCCGGCGGGACGCCGCAGGCCGCTCTGGCTGCCGGGATCGGCCGGCGGACAGGGCTCGAGTTGCACCTGGCCCACCTGGAGCTCCGCGGCCATGGCGGAGGCGGGTAGCAGCTGCCAGAGGATCAGGCCCAGGGCCAGCCCGAGCAGCAGGCCCAGCACGGTTTTGAGGGTTGTCCTCGATACCGGTTGCATCAGCGTCGATCCCCGTCACCGGCGATCAGGTTACGGGCCGCGCGGCTGGCCAGCTTGGTGAGATTCGTCTCGGCGATGGTGTCCAGGCTGAGATTGAGCTCGGTGGCCAGCTGTGCCACATACCAGAGCACATCGCCCAGTTCCAGGAGCAGGTCATCCCGAACCGGCTCACTGAACACACCACCGCCATCACGCAAGACCTTTTTCACCTTTTCAGCCACCTCACCGGCCTCGCCGCAAAGACCCAAGGTGGGATAGATCGGGTTGTGTCCCGCATCGGGATAGCGGGCCGTGGCGCGGGATCGCTCCTGGTAGGCCTGGAAGTCCATTGCGAGCGGAGGAGTGCTGGGCCGGATGGTAGTTTCCGCGCTTGCAAGTGGTGGTCCATGGCCAAGCCCCATCTCATGCGTCGCACCAAGATCGTGGCCACGATTGGCCCGGCCACCGAGTCGGCCGAGATGCTGCGCCGCCTGATCGATGCCGGTGCCACCACCTTCCGGCTCAACTTCTCCCACGGCGACCACGCTGACCATGCCGTGCGGATCGCCACGATCCGCCAGGTGGCCGAAGAACTCGGTGTGCATGTGGGCATCCTCCAGGACCTTCAAGGCCCGAAGATCAGGCTTGGACGATTTGCTGAAGGTCCGGTTGCCTTGGCCAACGGCGACCTCTTCACCCTCACCTCTCGGCCGGTGGCCTGCGATCGCACGATCGCCACGGTGACTTACACCACGCTGGCCTCCGAGGTGCCGATCGGCAGTCGCATCCTCATCGATGACGGCAAGGTGGAGATGGTGGTCGAGAGGGTGGATGAACAGCAGCAGAACCTCCATTGCCGTGTCTCGGTAGGAGGGGTGCTGTCGAACAACAAAGGGGTGAACTTCCCCGATGTGCAGCTGTCGATCCGAGCCCTCACCGATAAAGACCGGGAAGACCTGGCCTTCGGCCTGCAGCAGGGGGTCGACTGGGTGGCCCTCAGCTTTGTGCGCAATCCCTCCGACATGCAGGAGATCCGCGAGCTGATTCGCAGCCACGGCCATGCCACCCCGGTGGTGGCCAAGATCGAGAAATTCGAAGCGATCGACGCCATCGATGCCATTCTTCCCCTCTGTGACGGGGTGATGGTGGCCCGCGGTGATCTGGGGGTGGAGATGCCCGCCGAAGAGGTGCCGCTGCTGCAGAAAGAATTGATCCGCAAGGCCAATAGCCTGGGCATCCCGGTGATCACCGCCACCCAGATGCTCGATTCGATGGTGTCGAGCCCCAGGCCCACCCGCGCCGAGGTGAGCGATGTGGCCAACGCCATTCTCGATGGCACCGATGCTGTGATGCTCTCCAATGAGAGCGCCGTGGGCGACTTCCCGGTGGAGGCAGTGGCCACCATGGCCCAGATCGCCCGGCGGATCGAGCGGGATTATCCCCGCCGGGAGCTGGACAGTCACATGGCCACCACCATCCCCAATGCGATTTGCCAAGCCGTGAGCAGCATCGCCCGTCAGCTCAATGCGGCAGCAATCCTGCCCCTCACCAAAAGCGGCTCAACCGCTCGAAATGTGAGCAAATTCCGCCCTAGCACCCCGATCCTGGCGATCACCAGCGAGGTGAATGTGGCGCGTCAACTCCAGTTGGTGTGGGGGGTGACCCCCCTGCTGATCGCCCAGCAGCTGAACATCGGCAGCACCTTCAATGTGGCGATGGGCGTGGCCCAGGAAATGGGCCTTCTCCACGAGGGGGAATTGGTGGTGCAGACCCAGGGCACCCTCGAAGGGGTGAGCGGCTCCACTGATCTGGTCCGGGTGGGGCTGGTGTCGGCCTTCCTCGGGCGAGGTACCGGGATCGGCCAGGGCTCCCTGAGCGGCAAGGTTTGCGTGGCCCGAACCCCGGAGGAGGCAGCCCGGTTGGAGAGCGGTGAAATCCTGGTGGTGCGCGAAACCAACGACTCCTACATCGAAGCCATCCGCCGGGCCAAGGGGGTGATCAGCGAGCAGGAGGGTCGCCAGAGCCATGCGGCTGTGACCGCCGAGCGACTCGGCATTCCCGTGATCGTGGGGGTGGCCAATGCCACGCTGGATCTGCTGCCGGGTGAGATCATCACGCTCACGGTCCACGAAGGGGTGGTGCACCGCGGTGCCCTCAACCCCATCGAGCTCAGCGCCAGGCCAATCTTGTAGTCCCCGCTCTCAGCCATGGCCTCCCGTCTACCGATCCGCGAGACCGTCGGGATGGCCTTCTCCACCCTGACCACAAACCGGCTACGCAGCTTTCTCACGATGCTGGGCATCGTGATTGGCAATGCCTCGGTGATCACCCTGGTGGGGGTGGGCAAAGGGGCCCAGAACCTGGCGGAGGGCCAGCTGAGCAGCCTCGGCGCCAATGTGCTGTTCGTAGTGCCTGGCCGCAATGACACCCGCCGCCAGGGGATCGAAAGCCCCAAGACCCTGGTGCTTGAAGATGCCAAAGCGATCGAGGAGCAGGTGCCCACCGTGCGGCGGGTGGCGCCCCAGATCACCCTCTCGGAGGTGGTGCAATCCGGATCCCTCACGGCCAGTGCCACGGTCACCGGGGTGACGCCCGAGTTCCTTACGGTGCGCAGCTTCGAGGTCGCCCAGGGGCGCTTCTTCAGCGCCAGCGACCTCGAGGGAGTACGCAACGTGGTGGTGATCGGACCGGACCTGAAGGACAAGCTCATCCCAACGGGCTCGGCCCTGGGCCGACAACTGCGGATCCGCGACCAGTCGTTCGAGGTGATCGGCGTGCTGGAGCCCAAGGGGGCCGCGTTCGGATCCAACCAGGATGAAACCGCCTATGTGCCCCTCACCACGATGGTGAGTCGGCTCAGCGGCAGGGATCCCCTCTACGGGGTGGTGCTGAGCTTCATCAGCGTGGAGGCCATCGATGAAGCCAGCACCGGTGCTGCCTCCTTCCAGATCACCAACCTCCTGAGGCAGCGGCACCGCATCCTTCGAGAAGACGACTTCGCCGTGCGCTCTCAGAAGGATGCCCAGCAGATCGTGGGCAGGATCACTGGCGGACTCACGCTGATGCTCGCAGCCATCGGAGCGATATCCCTCCTGGTGGGGGGCATCGGAATCATGAACATCATGCTGGTGTCGGTGAGCGAGAGAACCGAGGAGATCGGGCTGCGCAAGGCCCTCGGGGCCCGCAGCGGCGATGTTCTGCTGCAGTTCTTAGTGGAATCCCTGGTGCTGGCGGCTCTCGGTGGTGTGATCGGTAGCGCGGTGGGGGTGGGCACCGTGGCCCTGGTGGCCTCGCTCACACCCCTGCCTGCGGCGATCGAAGCGGGCACCGTGCTGGGCACCGTGTTGCTTTCCGGGAGCATCGGGCTTGTGTTCGGCGTTCTCCCGGCCCGGCGGGCGGCGCAGCTGGATCCGATCGTGGCGCTGCGCAGCCTCTGAGCCGGGTGGCGCTGACAAGTCGGGCAGACGCTCCGATGTAAAACCGAAAAGATTATGAAGCCGCAAAAATGGTTGCACCCGTCACCAACCCGCCCCGGGGACAGGTGGGTAGATGGGGCGTAACTGGCTGTGAACCTTGGACCGCGTTGACCAGCTCCTTCAAGACAGTGCCGTTCTGGTGCGAACTCTCGATTGTGGGTACCGCAACGCCAGCGACCGCATGGTGATCCTGCGCTGCTGCGGCGATGAGCAGTTCTACCTGGAGCGCGTGGTGTTCCCCTTTGAGATGCTCACCTTCTCCTGCCCAGCGGCAGCGAGCGTGGAGGTCTGGACCCACGGCCTGGGGGGCCCAGAACTGGTGGAGTGCTTGACGGCCGAAGATCTTTTACTGATGGTGCCGACTCCGGCAGCAGCGAGGGATCTGCCCTTCGGCCAATCGCCCTGGCTGGAAAGCGGCTGAGCCCTTATCGGCCGAGGCACCCATGGATTGGCCAGGGCAGCAGCGTTATGAGCGCTGAGCCCTTTACACTTATTAAAAATTCTCGGCCCCATGAATCAGCGCTGGCGTCTCCTGGCCCTCTGGCTCCTGCCGATCGCCGTTGCACTGTTTCTCGGATGGCAGGTGCTCGGACCCGGTGCCAGCCGCAATGCTTCGACCAATCCCGTGGTGGCCCCCCGCAACGCCGCCGTGGCCAGGATGAGCTACGGCCGCTTCCTCGACTATGTGCAGGCTGGCCGCGTGACCGCCGTTGACATCTACGACGGCGGACGTACCGCGGTGATTGAAGCCGTGGATCCTGACCTCGACAACCGGGTTCAACGGCTACGGGTTGATTTGCCGGGGTTGGCACCCGAGTTGGTGAACAAGCTCAAAGATCAGGGCATCAGCTTCGATATCCATCCCCCCAAGCCGGCCTCCCCTGCCCTCGGCTTGCTCGGCAACCTGCTCTTCCCGCTGCTGCTGATCGGCTCGCTGGTGTTCCTCGCCCGTCGCTCCAATGGCATGCCCGGTGGGCCCGGCCAAGCGATGCAGTTCGGCAAAACCAAAGCCCGCTTCGCGATGGAGGCCGAAACCGGCGTGAAGTTCGATGATGTGGCTGGTGTTGAAGAAGCCAAGCAGGATCTCCAGGAAGTCGTCACCTTCTTGAAGACCCCCGAACGATTCACATCCGTCGGCGCGAAGATTCCCAAGGGTGTGCTGCTGGTGGGGCCTCCTGGCACCGGTAAGACCCTTCTGGCCAAAGCGATTGCCGGCGAAGCCGGTGTGCCCTTCTTCTCGCTTTCGGGTTCCGAATTCGTGGAGATGTTTGTGGGTGTGGGCGCCAGTCGGGTGCGCGATCTTTTCAAGCGGGCCAAGGAAAACAGCCCCTGTCTGATCTTCATCGATGAGATCGATGCGGTCGGAAGGCAACGCGGCGCTGGCATCGGTGGCGGTAATGACGAAAGGGAGCAGACCCTCAACCAGCTGCTCACCGAAATGGATGGCTTCGAGGGAAATAGCGGCATCATCATCATTGCGGCCACAAACCGTCCCGATGTGCTCGATTCGGCCCTGATGCGCCCGGGCCGTTTCGACCGCCAAGTTCAGGTGGATGCCCCCGATATCAAAGGCCGGCTCTCCATCCTCAAGGTGCATACCCGCAACAAGAAACTCGCTCCCGATGTGAGCCTCGAATCGATCGCTCGCCGCACCCCTGGCTTCACTGGCGCTGATCTGGCGAATCTCCTTAATGAAGCGGCCATCCTCACCGCACGCCGCCGCAAGGAGGCCACCACCCTCGCCGAGATCGATGACGCTGTGGACCGGGTGATCGCCGGCATGGAGGGCAAGCCGCTCACCGATGGCCGCAGCAAGCGCCTGATCGCCTATCACGAGGTTGGCCACGCGCTTGTCGGCACCTTGGTCAAGGCCCATGACCCCGTCCAGAAGGTCACCCTGGTGCCGCGGGGCCAGGCCCAGGGACTGACCTGGTTTGCCCCGGATGAGGAGCAGATGCTGGTGAGCAAGGCCCAGCTTCGCTCCCGGATCATGGGTGCCCTCGGCGGCCGAGCCGCCGAGGATGTGGTGTTTGGCCACGCCGAAGTCACCACCGGAGCCGGCGGCGACATCCAGCAGGTGGCTTCGATCGCTCGCCAGATGGTCACCCGCTTCGGCATGAGTGATCTCGGTCAGCTCTCCCTCGAAGCCGGCAATCAGGAGGTGTTTCTGGGTCGCGACCTGATGACCAGGAGCGACGGATCCGATGCCCTAGCCAATCGGATCGATGAAGCCGTTCGCGCCATTGTCCAAAGCTGCTACCGCGACACCGTGGAGCTGGTGGCGGCGAACCGCTCCTGCATGGATCGATTGGTGGAGATGCTGATCGAGAAGGAAACCCTCAATGGCGATGAACTGCGGGCAGTGGTGGCCGAATTCACCACCATTCCTGAGAAGGAACGCTTCTCGCCGTTGCTGGTTGCCGAACCGGCCCCGATCAGCCCTGCCTGAAGTTTCCCTCAAAATCTGAGCCGCAAGCTTTTGAGCAAGGATCAGGAAGTCACGAATGCACGGCGACGAACCAACATCCCGTCGCCAACGACAGACGTATTAGACTTTCTGAGTCCGATGGTTTCTTTGGGTTTACCTCCTCCTGACCTTCTGCAAGCAATTCATTCACCAAACCACCGAGACGGCCGATCCCACCACCACAACCACTTTCCCGCTGGCGTGAGAACATCAGCGCTGGTCAGAGTGAAATTAGGCAGCATTGCGTTCTCGCTTGCCTACCGCCAGGACCAGCACCAACACCTGCTGATCTCGCACCTCATAGATCAGCCGAAATCCGGCGGCACGGAGCTTGATCTTGTAGCGGTTGGTGGATCCGCGCAGCTTGCTGGCTGGGATCCGGGGCTCGATCAGACGTTCGGCCAGCTTTTTCTTGAACTGCTCTCTGATCCCGACCGACAGCTTCTGCCACTCCCGTAGTGCCTGCGGGTGAAAGGCCAGATCAAAGGGCATCAAGGCTGACCTGCAGCGGCTCCTGACCATCCGCCAGCCGGGCATCGGCGATGCGGCCTAGCTCCAGGTCTTCCACGAGATCCATCAGCTCCTCGTAGGCCCGGGCCGGAACGCAGTAGAAGGCCGGCTCGTTGCGGTTGAGCACCGCGACCGCCATCCCTTCACCGGCCGCCACGGTGGCCATGGGGTTCTTCTTGTGTTCCGAGATGCTTACGGCGGTCTCGGTCAGCACGCGGTGAGCCATCAGCAGTTCAGACCAGACAGGGCACTCAATCTAGGTCGTCGAACAGGTCGCAGTTCAGGTCTGATCTCTTCCACTTGACTCGAACGGATCAGGAACGCCATGACCGCCGCCGATGGCACGGAGCCAGAGCGGCTCCTGAGGTGGGAGTGAGGCCACCTCTGCGGGAGCTTCAGCCTCCAGCTTGCGCGCTGCTTTTGCAAGTGCTTCATCCACCACGCAACGAGACCGTCGTGGCCACCTTCCGCGCCCGGAACAGACGTTCACCAGACTCTCCACCTCACCTCAGGGGATACACGCACAACCAAAAACCCATCCAGTGGATGGGTCTTATATGTTCAGCCGCGATCAGACCGGGCGTACTGGCCGCTTATCGATCACCTTATCGATCAGCCCATAAGCCACCGCTTCAGCCGGTGACATAAAGAAATCACGATCGGTATCCTCCTGAATCCGCTCTAGAGGCTGACCGGTGCGTTCGGCCAGCTCACTGTTGAGCTTCTGTTTCAGATAGAGGATTTCATCGGCCTGGATGCGGATGTCGCTGGCCTGTCCCCGAGCGCCCCCGAGGGGCTGGTGAATCATGATCCGAGAATGGGTGAGGCTGCTGCGTTTTCCCTTGGCTCCAGCACAAAGAAGAAAAGCACCCATCGAGGCAGCCAGGCCAACACAAACCGTTTGAACATCGGGCTTGATGTGCTGGATGGTGTCAAAGATGCCAAGGCCGTCATAGACGGATCCACCGGGGGAATTGATGTAAAGGAAAATATCCTTATCTGGGTCCTCAGCTTCGAGGAACAGGAGCTGGGCCACCACACGGTTCGCGGATTCAGCCGTGACCGGTTCACCCAGGAAAATGATCCGTTCGCGCAACAGCCGCGAATAGATATCAAAGGCCCGTTCACCACGCCCCGACTCTTCAATCACAATCGGGATCATGCTCGCCAACACCGGTTGAAGTGATTCTACCGAGCCGCTGCCACCGCCGCCGGCGGCGCTAGGGTCGCTTGGCCCGTCCGCCCTGCCGCGTGAGCGCCCCCCAGACCGTTGCCGACAGCAAGCGTGCCTTCCACGCCGCCTTCCCCCATGTGATCGGACCGCTCTACCGGCGGATGGTGGATGAGCTGCTGGTGGAACTGCATCTGCTCAGTCACCAGCGGGGCTTCCACGCCGATCCCCTCTTCGCTGTGGGAGTGGTGCAGGTGTTCCAGGCCTTCGCCAGGGGCTACAGGCCCGAAGCGCACCGCGAGCCGCTGTTTGAAGCTCTCTGCAAGGCCACGGATTTTGACGCCGCCGAACTGCGCAAGTTGAGCGACAACGCTCTCTCCGCCATGGGTGACCAGCGAGTGGAAACGGTGAAGGGCTGGATCGATACCGGTGGCAACGGCGCACCCGAGCCCCTGGCCCATGCCCTTCACCAGATCCGCCGCAGCGATTTTCACTACTCACGCCTGATGGCGGTGGGTCTGCTCACTCTGCTGGAGAAGGCCCAAGGCGCCAAGGACCTCGATGCGCCCACCCTCCGCTCCTATGCCCACGACCTGGGCGAGGCCATGGGTCTACTCAAAGATCGGCTCGATAAGGATCTCAGCCTCTACGCCGGCAATCTCGAGAAAATGTCCCAGGCCGTGGAACTGATGGAGGAAACCCTCGCCGCCGAGAGGCGCCGCCGGGAGCGGCAAGGTGAGACAGCGGTCAGCGCTGCAGCTGAAGCCGCCCCGTCAGGAGGCTGATCCCGTCCCCCGAAGCGGCTGGATCGTCCGGGTGGCTGTTGATCCAGACCTGGGACGCTCGGCGCGCCAGAGACGGCATCTCCTCCGGCAACAAGCCCAGGGCATCCAGGGCAGCGGGCCTCACCCTCAGGGCCAGCTCGGAGTGCTCAACCCGCTGACCCGGCACCATCGCCATAGGCAGGACAGAAGGGGATGGGGGACCTAAAAACAACAGGAGCTGGGGTTGGCCATCACGGCCCTGCAGCCAGCGCCAACCCCCAACCGACGCGCCGTCCGGTCGCTTCCACACCGTTGCGGAGCTCCCATCCGCAGGCGGCGGCGAAGGGAGCGAACGATCGGGTTTGAGCTGGGAGGCTGGAGCCCCGGGGAGGGCGAGCGAGGCGTCGACGTCGGTCGTAAAACCCTGGGCCAACAGGCTGGAACTCACCCGCTCCAGCAGGGTGCTCCAGGCGCTGCGAGCACCATCCACGCGCACCAGCAGATCGAGGGAAGCCTGGAAGGGGCCCTCGGGAAGAGGATGGAGCCTCAGCCGGAACGGTGCCTGCCTGGCGAGGGCCAACCTCGGCCCCTCCAGGCCATAGCGACTCGCCAGTGGATCGCGGATGATCTGGCGGGCCAGCAGGCCCTGAAGCAGCTGGTCGAGGGAGGATCCCTCTAGCTCAAGCAGCAGATCCTCCGGCAGGGGTGGCTGCTCAGGCAGGGCGGAGACCTCCGTGAGGACAGGAGCGCTGACGATCCCGGCAGCCGCTTCCTTGGGAGGGCTGCCAGCCCCCTCGCGCGGCAGACGGCTGATCGACGGGAAGCCACTGGATTCAGCCGCCGCTTCCCCCTGCCAGCGAAGGCCGCGGGGCTCCAGGGCAAAACTCAGGCATCCCACCTGGTAGCGCTCCAGAAGGGGAGCCACCGGGCCAAGCAGGCTGCCGAGGGCATCCGCCTGCCAGAACACCGCCTGACCAGCCTGAAGTCGTTGGCGACAGCGCAGGGTGAGCCCGCGGCTGCGGCGTTGGAGGGGCCGCAGGGACGTGAGCAACTGCTGCCGCGCCGTTGGGTTTTCCGCGAAGACCAGCAGATCTCCCACCCTCAGGGCATTCGGGGGAAGCGAGGCGGCGCCGCTCCGGGAGGACTGCGCCGGGAAGGCCAGGAAAGGAGCCGACTCCGATTGGGTGGCCCAGAACTGCCACCACACCTTGTGCTGGGCGCGCCATCGATCACGGGCGATTTCAGGACCGAGCCTTTCGATCCAGAGGGCGGGAATGGGACGATCGGGGGTGGCGGGAAAGCTCTGCAGCAGGCTGGCCGCTCCCATGAGCTGCTCCACTCCCTCGGCTCGGGGTCGGCTCCAGCGGCTGAGCAGAAGGGCGGGCAACCCCAGCAGCACCAACACAGCGGCAAGGGTGATGGGCAAGGGAAAGGGCCGCCGCGAAGGGCCAGGACCGCTGGGCCGCTTGAGCGGTAAGCGCCATTGGGCCCATCGGAGTGGAACCTGCAGGCGCTGGATCGCGGGAAGGCTCAGATGCGGCGGACTGGGAAGACGCAGGGCGGCCAGGGCGATGGGAATCGGCACGGTTGCGGCTGCTCAGGAGCGCGCTGCAGGGCTGCCCCGGCGGCGACGGTCTCGCCACTCGACCATCGAGAGGTAGATCACTCCCACACTCACAAACACCAACAGGGCCGTGGCCATCACGGCAAGCACGGTGCCCAGGGTGAGCGCAAGGGAGCCAGCCGACGCGGAGGAGCCAGCCACAGCGGTAGCGGTATCGGCGAGAAGGGAAGCCACCATGGCTTGGTGCTCAGCCGGTCAGGGGGTTATCAAAGACCGACGCTGTTGTCGCCGTTGCGGCCCCACACCACCATGGCGATCGAGAAGCTGAAGATGGCGGCGAGAGAGGCCCAACCCAGGGAGATCAGCATCGGTTCAGATGAGTGCGGATGGGCGCATGTTACCTAGGGTGGGTGCGTTGTTGTCCTCTGGAGCCATGCGCGCTGGGTCCGGTTCCTCCCCGTCACCGGGAGCCGCATCACCCTCGGCCGTTCAGGAGCGCAGCCAGGTGCGGCTCCCCTATCCCCATTGCCGGGTGATCGTGCTCGACGACGAGGTGAACACCTTTCAACACGTGGTCGAATGCCTGGTGCGTCACATCCCCGGCATGCTTCCCGACCGGGCCTGGGAGCTGGCCCGTAGGATTGATGGCGAAGGTGCGGCGGTGGTGTGGTCGGGTCCGCAAGAGCAGGCGGAGCACTACCACCAGCTCCTACAAAGCGAAGGCCTCACCATGGCTCCCTTGGAACCGCTCTGAAGGGGCTGCATGGGCCGCCTGGTGATCACCCACAGCACCTATGTCGAAGGGCTGATCCCGCTGCTCAAACGGCTGGCCGAGGAGGTGGGGATCGAAACGGTGACCCCTGCGGTGATTTGCCGGGTTAGGGGCCGATGCGTGGGTCTGCGCCTGAGGATTTCCACCCCGATCACCGGTGGGTTCAAGCTGCTCGCCCGCAGGGGAACGTCGGCCCAGGAGGTCTTCGTGGTCACCGGCTGGGAGCGCCAGAAGCTCCAGGACCACCTGGATCGCCTGTTGAACTGACCAGGGTGGTGGGCGTGGCCCGCTCGTAGACCGCCGGCTCGCTGAACCGGGCCCAGGGCCCCCCATCCCGGAACCAGGAGCCCGCCGTGATCACCGTGAGGTCGTCGGGATGGAGCTGCCACTGGCGGGCCAGATAGGCCCCATAGACCTGGCGCTCGAGCTGGGGACCCTGCCAATGCACAACAGCGAAGCTGATCGCCCGGATTCGCACCGCGCCGCCGGCACTCTCCTGGATCTCCTCCTCCAGCAGGAAGGTGCGGAATGGGGTGGCCGGATCAGCCTCCAGGCTGTATTTACGCAGATAGAGCTGGCGGGCCCGCGGAAACAAGGGGCCGGGGGCCCGGCTCAGCAGCCGTTCGAAAGCCTGCAGAAAGGGGGTGGTCACAGCAGCGGCTCAGCGCTCTTCCAGCATGGCTTCTAACTCTCCCAGCATGGCCTCTGAAAGGGGTGGACCACCGTGCCGTCTTGCCCCGGTTTTCGACCTGGATGAACCAGAAGAGGGGTCAGAGGCGGGGCGTCGTTTCCGGCTACGAGGCCGGCTTACGTTGCCGTCGCTGAAGACCCCCCATGTCGAAGAGGGAGTCAGATCAGAAAACAGTGAAAGGCAGTCACCAACACCGCAGTCCGAGATCACTCTAAGGGGTTTTTCGGGGGCTCGATCGCCTCCGGCAGCGGCCAGATCCGGCGGACCTCCGCCAACAGGCGATCCCGCTCGCCCTGACGATCGGCGGAGCTGCTTCCCTCCAGCACCAGGGTGAGGTGGCCGAGCTTGCGACCCGGCGCCGCCTGGGCCTTGCCATACCAATGGAGATGGGCCCCGGGCAGGGCCGCCAGGGCCGCCAGGCGCTCGCGCTGCTCCTGCTCCGAGAGCTCCTGCTCCAGGCCGAGGAGGTTCACCATCAGGGCACCGGGCACCCGTGAATCGGTGCTGCCCATCGGTAGGCCCGCCACAATCCGCACCTGCTGGGCGAACTGGCTGCAGCGGCAGGCTTCGATCGTGACGTGGCCGGAATTGTGGGTGCGGGGAGCGATTTCATTCACCTGCAGACCGGCTGGTCCATAGAAGAACTCGATCGCCAGCACGCCCACGTAGTCGAGACCGGTCAGTAGAGAAGCCGCCACATTGCGGGCGAAGGCCTGCACGGCTTGGTTCACCGGGGCCGGCAGGACAACCCAGTCGCAGATCTGCTGATGCTGGTGGGTCTGCACCAGGGGCCAGCAGGCCACGTTGCCCTGCCGATCACGGCAGGCCACCAGGGCGAGCTCCTGCTCAAAGGGCACCATCTCCTCCAGGATCCAGTCGGAGGGCAACACATGGTCGAGCAGGGACTCCAGGGCCTGTTGATCGGCCACGGGCACGGTGCCCTTGCCGTCGTAGCCGCCGCGGCTGGCCTTGGCCATCAGGGGAAAGCTGAATCCGGGCGGCAGGGTGGGGCGCTGCTCCAGTTCGGGCGGGCGATACGGACTCGCGCTGCGCCAGAGCGGCGAGCCCGGAGCCTCCTGACTCTGGAGGAGTCCCACCGGGCTGGGCTCCGGAACGGCAAACACCTGCTCAAGACCAAACCAACGCGGACAGGGCAGGTGGAACTGATCGAGCAACTGGCGCTGCCCCCGCTTGGTGATCAGCGGTGCCAGGGCATCGAGCCCAGGAATGAAGCTCACCCCCTTCTCGGCCAGGGGATAGAGGCGCTCCAGCGGCATCCACTCGTTCTCGAAACTGATCGCCCCGCAGCGATCGGCCAGCAGGCGGGTGGCCCGGTCGTCGTCGAGGGAGCCCTGCACCACCGTGGCTGCCCTTGGAACCGCCGGATCCCCGGCCCCCGGCGTCTGAATGTGAACGCTGATGCCGAGCTCGGCTGCCGCCTCCGCGAGCATCAGGGCCAACTGACCGCCGCCCACGATGCCGATCGAGGAGAGGGGCTGAAAAGGCACGGGCAACGGCCACCGGATGCCCCAGATTGGCATTGGCTCGGAGGGTGATGCTGAGCTGCGGCTATTTCCGTACCCGCCGAAGGGCGCCGGAGAGGCCTCTAGCACAGCCGACCACGGCGACTGGCTCTCAGGCCAGGGGCTGGTCGGCGGCGAAGAGGAAGCGAATCAAGCTGAGCAGCAGCACGATCAGAAACAGGGCCAGGCCCACGGTGCAGGCGTAGCTGATCTCCAGCTCGGAAAAGGCCTGGTCGTACACGTAGTACACCAGGGTGCGGGTGGAATCGGCCGGGCCGCCCTGGGTCATCAGGAACACCTCCTCGAACACCTTGGTGGCGCCGATCGCCGAGATCACCGCCACGAGCGTGATGTAAGGGCGCAGCAGGGGCAGGGTGATGTCGAGGTGGCGGCGTAGGCCGGTGCTGCCATCGAGCGCCGCTGCTTCATAGAGCTCCGGGGAGATGCCCTGCAGGCC
>BJHE01000044.1 GCA_014191755.1 Cyanobium sp. | reverse complement strand
CGGCGGCACGGGCGGCCGCGCGGTCAGCCTCGGCGATATCCCAAAACACATAGGCCCACTGGGGATCGCGGGGCAGGAACACCACCCGCGTCTCGGCGGCCGGGCGGGGCGCCGGGGCCATCTCGGCTTCAATCGCCGCGAGATCAGCGGAAGCCTGAGACTCGTAACTGCCAACCACCGCAGTCATAGAGCTGTCAGCAACCGGAGCCTCGTAGCTGCCGACCACCGGACCCTGATTGCTGCTAACCACCGGAGCCTCGTAGCTGCCGACCACCGCAGCCTGATTGCTGCTAACCACCGGAGCCTCGTAGCTGCCGACCACCGCAGCTTCGGTGAAGGACTTGGTAGCCACGACCTTGTCCTCGGGCAGGCGCGAAGCGATGGCGTCAGCCAGCCCATCGCGATCCTCGCTGCTGTAGCGCCTCACCCCGAGAGTTTTGGCGAGCTCCCGGAGCTGGCGCATGCTGAGCGAAGCCAGATTTGCGAAGGGATTCGATTTCGCCATCTGACCTCAGTGCGGAACATTACGAAACATGATCCCGGATTCTCTTGGGCCGGGATCGGACCTGTCAGGAGATGGCCATATCTGAACCCCGCCACCGCCCGGCCGCTCCACCAGGGCCGTGAGCAGGGTTCCAGCGCACAGCAGGCCCACCAACGCCAACCAGGGCGGGAGCCGGGCCCCGCCCCGCCAGGGAGGCGTGAAAAAGAAGCGACCCCGCCGCCGCCGCGACGCGCCGATCCCCAAGGGCCTGCCGCAGCGGCCGCAGACCAGGCGTCCGGAGAGGCCCCTGTCCGCCTTCACCGTCCAGTTCCCGCAGTCAGGACAAGCCATGTCGACCGCTCCCAGCCCCTGAAAACACCGATCCAGTCTTGATCAGATTCATTGCCGATGGGTGCGACCCCTAACGCGCGCCCCTAGAGCAGCTCCTCCAAGGCCCCGGGCGGGTGCAGCCGCGATGGCCGATCCCCCAGCAGCTCGAAATCGGCGAAATCAAAACCCGGGCCCACTGAGCAGTAGACGAAGCTCCAGGCACCTCGGCTGCAGGCGGCCTGCCAGCAGCCCGCCGGGATCACGCGTACGGGTTCATCCAGCAGCGGCTCCACCGCTCCCCAGGGCCCCAGACCGAGCCGCTGCGCCATGCCGCCCTCCCCCGGCAGGCACCAGAGATCGAGCGGAGCCCCGGCACCGTGGTGCCAGATCTCATCGGAGCCCGCCACCCGATGCCAGCGACTCCGCTCTCCCCGCTGCAGCAGATAGGCGATCACCGTGAGACCGCTGCGCCACTGACCATCGCCGGCCCGGAGCACCTGATCGGAGGAGCGGTGCAACTCGCGGTAGAGACCGCCCTCGGGATGGGGCCGCAGATCGAACCGCTCCACCAAGCGCTCCAGCAGGGGTCGCTCAGCGCCATGGGGATCGCTCAGGCCCATCGAGGGATCCATCCGACTTCCGCCCCGATCCTGGCAGCCGGCTCCGCGGCCATCGTCCAGCAAACCCCACCGTTCAAAAAAGGGGGGAGGCTACCGGCCTGCCGCCCGCCCCCTTCAGGGACGCCAGGCCGGCCATCGCGGCGCCCGAACCGCCCACCATCGTAAACAATACATCTGTACTATTGACGGGTGTGATGGAGGTCTTGATGCCGGTCGATCCCCCTGGCCATGCGGGCCTCCTCGATTCAGCCCGGAGCGGAATGGCGGCACTGCCCCGGGGCATTCCCCTCCCTCTGGCGACCGTGCTGGGCTCCAGCACCTGTGCCCTGGCCTCTAGCCACGTGGCTGCCGGATTCCCCAGCCCCGCCGACGACTACGTGGAGGCCCGCATCGACCTCAACCTGGCCCTGATCCCCCGCCCCCTCTCCACCTTCTTCATGCGGGTGAGCGGCGATGCCATGGCCGGGGACGGCATCCTCGATGGCGACCTGCTGGTGATCGACCGCAGCCTGGAAGCCCGGCCGGGCCTGGTGGTGGTGGCCACCCATGGCGGCGCCTTCATCGTGCGGCGGCTGGAGGGCCGGCGCGGCAGCGGCACCGGTCGGCTGGTGGCCAGCGACGGCCTCTCCGCACCGATTGCCCTGGCGGAAGGGGAGGCGGAACTCTGGGGTGTGGTGATCCATGCCGTCCACCATCTGGCGGGGGGGCGCCCGGGGCGGCACTGAAGGGCCAGCCGATCGCCGAGCGCTTCCAGGGGCCGGCGCTCGATCGCCGCCCACAGGCCTGCCGGAACGCTCCTAATCGCTGCGGGGGGAAGGGGTGGCAACCAAAAGCCCACGCCGGCGGAGCTCACGGCGGAACTCGACGGCTAGCCCATCGGCCACCCAGGCGCGACGCAACTGGTTGAACAGGGCCATGCAGCGCAGGCCGATGGTGAGGCAGACGAGGAGCTGCAGGATGGATTTCAGCACGCCCGGCCACTGTGCTGAGGCCAGTTTAGGGGGTCGATCCTGGGCAACCTTTCCAGGAAGCGGCGGCGGGCGCCATGCTGGAGCGCCGTCCGGTGCGCCGATGGCTCCCGACGATCCGCTGCCGCCCCTGAGCCTTGCCGAACTGGAAACCCTGTTAGCCGCCCTCGACCCCCGGCTCGACGGGTTCGGCGAGGGGGAATCCTGCCTCGACGACGCCCTGGCATACCTCGCCCGGCTTGGCGTTCCGCAGAGCGATGAGGGCGAGGCTCCAGCCCTGATCCGCTGGCTGGAGGGGTGGCGGGCTGCCGGGGGCGATCGCCGCACCCTGCGGCTGATGGTGGCCACCCTCCTGGTCCAGCTGGACGATCCGAGCGAGAGCTGATCGGCGCGATCTGGGCGCGATCTGATCGAGGCGCCCGGATGGCCTGGGCCTGGGCACCGGTGAACACCACGCCACCGGCACCCAGCGGGGGAGGCTGGGAATGGCGGATGGGAGGATCTGAGTATCGGGGGTTGTGGGCAACGCCGCAGAGTTCACCATGGTTGACCCTGCCGCAGCGAGCGTTCGGGAGTCCGCGATGAGCGCGGCACGGCGGCAGCGGCTCCTGGTCCACCTGGAGGTGCTGGCCCGGCCGCGGCACGCCCGTTGGGATGCCCTCGGGCTGCTGGCGGTGCGCGCCTACATCCGCGATCGCCTGGGCGCCTTGGGCCCGGTGGAGGAGCACCGCTTCCGCAGCGGCATCGACGAGGGCACCAACCTGATCCTGCGCCTTCCAGGCCGGCAGAACGGGCTCGCTCCCCTGCTGGTGGCGGCCCACTACGACGGCCCGCTCAATTCCCCCGGCGCCGACGACAACGCCACCGGTGTGGCCGCCCTGCTGGAGCTCGCCGAGCGCTGGGTCTGCCAACCGTCCCGGCGGCCCGTGTGGCTGGTGGCCTTCGACCAGGAGGAGTGGGGCATGCTCGGCAGCGCCGCCCTGGCGGCGGACCTCAAGGCCGCCTGCCAGAGGCTGAAGCTGATGGTGAGCCTGGAGATGCTGGGCTACACCGCCCCCCAGCAGCGCTATCCGATCGCGGCGATGCGCGCCCTCTACGGCGAGCGGGGCGACTTCATCGCCGTGGTGGGCAACACCACCACGGCACCCCTACTGCCGGGACTGGCCCGGCGCATGGGCCGCCATGTGCCCACACGGGTGCTGCCGGTGCCGAACAGGGGCAGGGCGCTGCCCGATCTGCGCCGCAGTGACCACTCCCCCTTCTGGGACTTGGGCTACGACGCGCTGCTGATCACCGACACCTCCTTCCTGCGCAATCCCCACTACCACCGCCCCAGCGACACGATCGAGAGCCTCGATCTGCCCTTTCTGGCGGCGGTCACCGAGGCGGTGGCGGCGGGCTTGGAGGGGCTCTGAGGGCGGCGGCGACCTCGGCGCGATCGCTGTGGCCGACTTCAAGCCGTCCGCCGAATCGGAACAATGCCTGGCGAACCAGGGAGCCGGATGTTGGCGTGATCTGCTCCTCCCCGCTCGATCGGCACCGTCACCAGGATGAAAGCCCCGATCGGCTGGCCATGGTGATGGACGTGTTGAGCGCGGCGGACCGCCAGAAAATCGATGGCTCCGACGACGCGCTCTTTTATGCGGAACCCCGTTTTGTGCAGCACCTCGATGCCGCCTTCAGGGCACGGCTCACCGAGCTCTACCGCGAACGGATTCCCCGGAACGCCGTGGTGCTCGACCTGATGGGCAGCTGGGTGAGCCATCTGCCCGAGGACGGCACCTACGCGGAGGTGATCGGCCACGGCCTCAATGAACGGGAACTGCAGGCCAACCCCCGCCTCAGTCGCCACTGGGTGCAGAACCTCAACACCAACCAGCATCTGCCCCTAGACGATGCGAGTGTCGAGGCCGCTCTGGTGGTGGCGGGCTGGCAGTATCTGCAGCAGCCCGAGGCAATCGCCGCCGAACTGCTGCGGGTGGTGCGGCCGGGAGGGGTACTGATCATCGCCTTCTCCAACCGGATGTTCGCTCAGAAGGCGCCCCGGATCTGGCTGGAGGGATCCGACCGCGACCGGCTGGCCAGCGTGGCCCGGGTGCTGATGGCCCAAGGCTGGCCCCGGCCGGAGCTTTTGGCGGAAGCCACCCGCCATCCGGGCCCCCTGAGGTGGGTGGGTGGCAAGGGCGATCCCTTCTTCGCGGTGGTTGCCACCCGGCCGCTGCAGGTTAGTCCAACAGCCAGCGCCGCATCAGGTCCAGCGGCCCCATGATCCCTTCGCCCGTCGGGCATTCACCAACCACGCCGGCCAGGGCGGTGTTGTTCGAGGGGCGGGAGGTGGTCAGCTCCTCGCGGAATGTCTCAACGAGCGACTAGCGAACCGATCAGGGATTGCAAGGCGCGCAATGCTGAGGATCGGCCCGCAGCAGCCCATCGCGGCGAGGCACCTCGGCGCGGTGATCGCAGTGGGCGCAGCCGTGAATCTCGGCTCGCAACAGAGCGGTGGGTAGGCCGCACCAGTCGCAGGGCAGGCCAGGCTCTCGGCCCACCAATCCCCAGCCCGGGGATCCGCAGCTGGGGCAGGGGGTGCGGATGCGGCGCACCAGCCGGAAGGCCAGCCGCCGGATGCTGGCCATGCGGGTGGGGTTGCGGTGGGCCCGCATATCGGTTTCCAGCAGGGCAAGGCCATCAACCGAATGGGCGGCGGCCCCTCGGATGGCCTGCTCCAATGCCTGGGGGCACTGCAGCCCGCGAATGATCGGGAAAGGGTCGCTGGGATGAGGGTCGCTGCGGTGGGGGCGCACGATCACCCCGTGGGCCGGAAATCCGATGCGCTCCAGCCAGGAGCCGGGATCAGCGCCAGCCGCGATCACGGAGTGGCTGAAGTTGGTGGGTGCTCCCTCGAGCCGCTCGCTGATCACCAGGTCGCGGCGGCGATCCACAAAGGTCATCCATTCGATCGCCAGGGGCAGGAAGGGGATGGCGGGGTGGGGCCCGAAGCTGCCCTCGCTGGCCAGGCCCAGGCTTGCACCGGTGGCATCCAGAGCGGCCTCGGCCTTGAGGCGGCAGGTGGTGGCGGCATCGGCGGGGCGAGGCCTCTCTCCTGTAAACGTGCCGAAGTCGTCCGTGTCGATCTGATCGGCCACCACCAGCTCCAGACCGAGGCCCTGACGAAAGGGCCGCGCCGTAGCGCGCTCCTTGCCATGGCGGCTGGCCAGCAGCACGAAGGGGCGCGGGTCTGGTCCGATGTCAGAAGCAGGGCCACCAGCCATGGGCAAAGGCTGCAACAGAGCCAGAAATTAGGCAGGGTGCGCTGACATCGGCGGTGCCGGTATTCGCTGCCCCGACCTTCCAATCCCACGATTTTGGCGGGCCATGGCCCAAACGATCACCCGAACTTATCGGGCGCATTGGCAATGCTGGGCACTACGGCCACCCACACCCTCGTGCCAGTCCCTACCGTTCGCAGACTTCAGGCGAATGCCTGGCCATAACCGACCGGATCCCGCTCCAACACCATGTCCTCCGCCTCTCAGGCAGCCCAGCGTCAACGGTGCGGATCGAGGCGCTGCCGCCGTGGCCAGCGCCGCATCCACAGCCGAGGTTGTGGAAACGAACTGCCCCAGAGTTGAGCGGAAGCCCGGCCGCTCCATTGGAGACCGTGGCTTCCATTGATTAGAAGAAAAACGAGGCTCAAGCAAGCTGCCGCGAGGGATTCAACTCTTTTGCAGCAGGGCTCTTGCGCTTGAGAACAGCTCAGTTTCGTTCTGTATCAGACAGCACCTGGACGCTCATGCGCTGAGGTTCGACGCTGAATGCGTGAATCGATCGCAATGATCAGCCCGGCTTTGCTGTGCCCTGATCAGCCCAGCTTTGCTGTGCCTTGATAATCAGAAGAAGGTGCGCTTTCTGCCTGCCGAAGCTTGTGGTAGGAGCCTGAATTCGGAATGGTCTGTACATCCGAATTCGCATCGATCCATCGCACACTTGCGTTTTCTTATCTCCCCCCCAGTACTGTCCTCCATGGCCAAACGTCGTCGTGTTCTTGCCCTCTTCAGTGGCACTCTCATCAGCGGCCTGGTGTTGAGCGGTTGCCTCGGCAATCCGCCCAACAGAGATGGCACCAGCGCAGGGTCCGCTTCCACCCCCATCCCAGTGGCCAGCAATGCCAACCTGGAGGTGAAGACCATCAGCCTCGGGTACATCCCGATCCTGGAAGCCGCACCCCTGGTGATCGGGGTGCATAAAGGCTTCTTCGCCAGGCATGGCCTGGAGGTGAATCTCAGCAAGCAGTCCAGCTGGGGTTCCGCCCGCGACAACCTGGTGCTGGGCGCCGCCGGTGGTGGCATCGATGGCGGCCAATGGCAGCTGCCGATGCCCCAGATGATCAGTGAAGGCGCGATCACCAATGGCAAGAAGGTGCCGATGGTGATCCTGGCGATGTTGATGAGCCAGGGAAATGGGATCGCCGCCTCGAACACCGTCAAGGATGGCAATCTGACGGTTGACCTCAAGACCTCATCGCCTGGCTTCTTCGACAAGTTCAGCCAGAAGCAGGGCCGCAAATTCAAGGCCGCCTACACCTTCCCCAAGGCCAACCAGGAGATCTGGATTCGCTACTGGCTCGCCGCCGGTGGGGTGAACCCCGACCAGGCTGTGGAACTGCTCAAGGTGCCGGCACCGGAAACCCTCCAGGGAATGAGGAACGGCACGATGGAAGCCTTCTCCACCGGTGATCCCTGGCCGACGCGCATCGCGAAGGACGACATCGGCTTCCTGGCTGCCACCACCGCCCAGATCTGGAAATCGCACCCGGAGGAATACCTTGCTGTACGCAGCGAATGGGTGGACAAGCACCCCAAGTCCGCCGTGGCCCTGCTCAAGGGCCTGATCGAAGCCCAGATCTGGCTCGACAAGCCCGAAAACAAGGATGAGGCCGCCACGATCCTGAGCTCGCGCAAGTGGTTCAACGTGCCCCTGCCGGTGTTGCAGGCAGCGCTCAAGGGGCAATACAAGCTGGGTGCCAGTGGTACGCCGGAAACCAATCCGGCCATGGGTCCCCTGTATTGGAACAGCGATCGCGGGGTGATCTCTTACCCCTACAAGAGCCTCACCCTCTGGTTCCTGATCGAATCGATCCGCTGGAAGTTCTTCCCCGGCACCGTCGAGACCGTGGCGCAAGCCAAGGCCATCAACGACAAAGTGACTCGCGAAGACCTCTGGCGCCAGGCCGCCGAGGAGGTGGGTGTGCCCGCTAAGGACATCCCCACCGGCTCCAGCCGCGGCAAGGAGACCTTCTTCGATGGCGTCGTTTATGACCCAGAGAATCCCCAGGCCTATCTGAACTCGTTGAAGATCAAAAAGTGATCTTCAAGGTCCCCCAGTTCATGCATAAGCGGCGGGCCTAGGGAAAGGGCGGTGATAGCGATGGCTTCGCCCTCAAGCTTCAGCGCCACCATTCAGGACAAATTTTCAACGACAACGGACTTCATTCATCCCCTCCCTCTCCAGGACTTTCCCATGACCACCGGCATCGGCCCCAGCAGCAACCGCGCCGAGCGCACCCCGCCGACGGGGGTGGCGCTCTGGTGGAAAAACAACCGCAAAGAGATCATCTCCCCCCTGTTTGGCATCGGCGGCTTCCTGCTCTTCTGGCAGCTCAGCGCCAGCCTCGGCCTCACCAAACTGGCCGGGCCCCTGAGCTTGTTCACCGAGGAACGCACCCGAGATCTGCTTTTCTACCCCTTCTTTGATCGCGGCGGCCTCGATAAGGGCCTCTTTCTGCACGCGATGAGCAGCCTCAGCCGGGTGGCGCTTGGCTATAGCCTGGCTGCAATCGTGGGCATTGCCGTGGGCATTGCCATTGGCCTCAACAAGGCACTGGATCGGGCCTTTGATCCCCTCTTCCAGTTCCTGCGCATGGTGGCGCCGCTGGCCTGGGTGCCGATCGCCCTGGTGCTGTTCCAGAACAACCAGCCGGCAGCGATCTTCGTGATCTTCATCACCTCGATCTGGCCGATCCTGATCAACACCGCCGAAGGGGTGCGCCAGATCCCACAGGACTACCGCAACGTGGCCCAGGTGTTGCAGATGTCGAACCGAAGCTTCTTCACCAAGGTGCTGATCCCCTCCGCCCTTCCCTACATCTTCACCGGCCTGCGCATCTCGATCGGCCTGGCCTGGCTGGCGATCATCGCCGCCGAGATCGTGATGCCCGGCACCCCTGGGATTGGTTTCTTCATCTGGGATGCCTATCAGAACAGCTACGTGTCCGAGATCGTGCTCGGCGTGATCTGGATCGGTGCGATCGGCCTGATTCTTGATCGCCTGATGACCTGGCTGCAGAAGCGCATCTCCGGCAACCACTGAACCTTCCCTTATCCCAGCATGTCGTTCCGCGTCCTTTCAACCCTGCTGCAGCCCCTGAGTCGCCGCGTCGAAGCGGTCGAACAATCGCTGAGCCGCCCCGCCAACGCCATCACCTTTCTGGTCGTGCGCTTCGTGCTGATGAGCGGCATGGTGCTGGGCTTCAGCTGGTTTGCCTTCCATTCAATGCCCTGATTCACCCCCGTTAAAACCATGACAACCCTCGTAGAAGTTCAGGATCTCGAGAAGAATTTTCCTCTCAGTGGCGGCGGCAATTACCTGGCCCTCAAGGGAATTGACCTCGACATCCGCAAAGGAGAGTTCATCTCCTTGATCGGCCACTCCGGCTGTGGCAAGAGCACGCTGTTAAACATGATCGCCGGCCTCGATCTGCCCACGGGCGGCACGGTGCTGGTGGATGGCGAAACGGTGAAGCGGCCGGGGCCGGACAAGATGGTGGTGTTCCAGAACTACTCGCTGCTGCCCTGGCTCACGGTGGAGCAGAACATCGCCCTAGCCATCGATGAAGTGATCCCCGGCCTCTCCCGCGAGGACCGCCAAGCCTTGGTCAACGAGCACATCGAGATGGTGGGGCTGGGCCATGCCGGCCTCAAGCTGCCCCGCGAACTGTCCGGCGGCATGCGCCAGCGGGTGGCCATCGCCCGCGCCTTGGCGATCAAGCCGAAGCTGTTGCTGCTCGATGAACCGTTTGGGGCCCTCGATGCCCTCAGCCGGGGCAACCTGCAGGAGAAGCTGATGCAGATCTGCAATGAGCACCAGCTCACCGCAGTGATGGTGACTCACGACGTGGATGAGGCCGTGCTCCTCTCCGACCGGATCGTGATGCTCACCAACGGCCCTGGTTCGAAGATCGGCGACATCCTGGAGGTGGACATCCCGCGGCCGCGCCAGCGGATGACCGTGGTGCACCACCCGAGCTACTACAGCCTGCGCTCGGAGATCATTTATTTTCTCAACCGCCAGAAGCGGGTGAAGCAGTGGCAGGCCAAGCCCCACAAGGTGCTGGCCCGCCATGGCCTGGAGAAGGTGAATCTCGACCTGGGCTTCGTGCCCCTGGCGGCCTGTGCGCCGCTGGCGGTGGCTGAGGCTAAGGGCCTGTTCGCCAAGCACGGCCTCGACGAGGTGCAGCTGGTGCGGGAAACCAGCTGGCGCGGTGTCACCGACGGCCTGCTAGATCGCACCCTCGATGCGGCCCTGATGCCCTCGGGCATGCCGGCCTGGATGACGGCGGGCGGCCACGGCGATCAGCCGGTGCCGGTGGTGAGCGCCCTCACCCTGAGCCGCAACGGCAACGGCATCACCTTGGCCCGTCGGCTCGCAGAGGCCGGCGTCCAGAACGTGGACGACTACCGCGCCTGGCTGCAGAGCCACAACCGCGAACCCCACACCCTCGGCATCGTGCATCCGGCCTCGATGCACAACCTGCTGCTGCGCTACTGGCTAGCGGCCCACGCGATCGATCCCGACCGCGACGTGCACCTGCAGACCCTGCCGCCGGCCCAGATGCTCGCCGACCTCAAGGACGGCAGCATCGATGGCTTCTGCATCGGCGCTCCCTGGCTCGATCGGGCCGTGGCCGACGGCCATGGCTTCACCGTGGCCGGCGACCTGGCGATCTGGCCGGGCCACCCGGGCAAGGTGCTGGGCGTGCGAGAGGACTGGGCCCTGGCCTACCCCAACACCCACATCGCCCTGGTGAAGGCTTTGCTTGAGGCTTGCATCTACTGCGCCGAACCGAAGCATTGGCCGGAGCTGAGCGAGTTGCTCAGCGATCGCCGCTACCTAGGCATGAAGAAGGAGGTGATCTGGTTCAGCGAAACCAGCCCCGACGGCGACACGACCGTGCCCCATCACCTCTTCTTCGGCGATGGCGTGAACCGGCCCAGCCGCAGTGAACACCTTTGGATCCTCACCCAGCTCGCCCGCTGGGCGGAGATTCCCTTCCCTCGCAACTACGTGGAGATCCTCGAGCGCATCTGCGCGGTGGGGGTGTTCAGCACCGCAGCCCGTGAGCTTGGCCTCAAGGACGTGAGCTACCAGCGCGGGCCGATCGAGCTGTTCGATGGCCGCCCCTTCAACACCGAGGACCCGATCGACTACCTCAACGCGGTGACGCTGCATCGCAATTTCAGCGTTGCCGAGATCCCGATCGGTCAGCCCCGCCCCCTGGGGAGCTGATCTGGAAGGGCGGTGGTCGCCCGTTCACCGCTTCTGCCATTCACCGTTTTTTCGCTTCACTTTCTCAGCCTTCCAATTCAGCCTTCCAACTCAGCCTTCCACCCTCCGCAACCTGTCCCGATGACCACCACAGCCCCCTTCGCCTCAGCCCCGATTTCAGGCGCAGGCAACGCCCCTCCCCTGCTGCGCTTTGAGCAGCTCGGCAAGGTCTACGCCACACCGCGCGGGCCCTATCCCGTGTTGGAGAACATCAACCTGGAGGTGGCCCAGGGGGAATTCGTCTGCGTGATCGGCCATTCCGGCTGTGGCAAATCCACCCTGCTCAACATGGTGTCCGGCTTCGCCACCCCCAGCTCCGGCCAGGTGCTGCTGGAGGGTAAGCCGATCACCAAGCCAGGCCCCGACCGGATGGTGGTGTTCCAGGGCTACGCCCTGCTGCCCTGGATGACGGCTTACCAGAACGTGCATCTGGCGATCGATTCGGTACACCCCAACCTGCCGGAATCCCAAAAGCGCGAGATCGCCCTGGAGCACCTGGCGATGGTGGGGCTCACCGAAGCGGCCGACAAGAAGATCACCCAGATCTCCGGGGGCATGAAGCAGCGGGTGGCGATCGCCCGGGCCCTGTCGATCCGGCCGGAGGTGCTGATCCTCGATGAACCGTTCGGCGCCCTCGATGCGATCACCAAGGAGGAGTTGCAGGAGGAGCTCCTTTCGATCTGGAACACCCAGAAGTGCACCGTGCTGATGATCACCCACGACATCGACGAGGCGCTTTTCCTGGCCGACCGGCTGGTGATGATGACCAATGGCCCTGCGGCCGGCATCGGCGAAGTGCTGAACATCGATTTCCCCCGGCCCCGCAGCCGCGAGGAGATCATGGAGAACCCGCGTTACTACGAACTGCGCAACAGCGCCCTCGACTTCCTCTACAACCGCTTCGCCCACGATGACGACGAGGCTTGAGCGCTGATCCGAGCCCTTGCGAGCAACAACAAAACCCGAATGGTCCGCAGGGTTGGATCGGTTGGGCCCGGTTGTGGCCATGGGCCAGATCCCTCACCCGGCCACTTTCGGTGTGCAGCGCTGGCGGGATACCGCCAAGTGCTGCCGGCAGATCCAGCAGCCTGAGCGAAGACAGAAAGGGTAAGGGTGTAGCAGGGGGATAGCAGATTGCTGCAGACAAGGTTCAGAATGCCGCGCTAAACACGGATCGATAAACCGTACGCTTCCATCGAAAGCATTACGATATCAATGAACGTTTTGGGACCTTCCGATGCTGCCAACCATGCTCACCGGCGCCGATCTGCTGGCTAAAGTCAAAGAGCTTGCCGATGCCTCCAAGTCGGAGCTCGTTCGCGCAACCGGCTACCTCAGCACCAAGAAAGACGGTTCCGAGCGTCTGAACTACACCGCCTTCTACGAAGCCCTGCTGGAGGCCAAGGGCATGAGTCTCGGCGAGCGATCCAGCAAGGAGCATCAACGGCCCGGTCGCAAGCTCAGCTATGCCACCAAGGTGCAGTTCAATGGCAATCTGATGGTGGGCCGAGCCTACACCGCCCTGCTGGAGCTCAGGCCCGGCGATGTCTTCGAGATCAAGCTGGGCCGCCGCCAGATCCGCCTTGTGCCCGTCGGCGCCAGCGATGACGACGACTGAAGCCCGACTCCAGTTCGCCAGAGCTTGGCGATGGCGCTCAGAGGAGGGAGCGAACGCTGTCCAGTTTGTCGTCGAGGCTCTGCTGCTTGTCGGTGCGGCTGTTGATGGTCACCGTGGTGAAGATCCGCGGGCAGCCCATGGCGTGGAGCGCCCTATGACAGCCCTCAATTGCCGCGAACACCGGAGCCCAGTCTCCCTCGATGGCGGTGCCGTTGGGATGGAGACGGAACGTGAGGCCGGCCTCGCTCAGCACCTTCTGGCAGGCGGCCACGTAGGGGGCTAGGTGCACCCCCACCCCGATGGGCACGACACACAGATCCACGATCACCTTCATGATCAAAAGGCAGCAACGCCTCCATTGTGGAAGGCGTCGTTCCTGTCCATGGGCGTTCAACCCGGGCCGATTTGGGAAAGGATGCGATGGCCGCTGAGCAACTTGCTCGCCAGACCACCAAGGAGTGATGCCATTTCCGAATGTCACCGAACCAACACCGGAGCAATCATCACTCGGTGATCTATCGAAAACGTCGGCTCAAGTAACGAAGAGTTGATTACGATAAGGTCATCCCATGAGCGTTACCAGCGGCAGTCGACAGCTTCTTGTCCACGGCTTGGTTCTCGTGCTAGTCGGATTGGTTTGGGGCCTTGTTGTACCCGGCACTCCCCACCCAAGACTCGCCTTAGGAGCGCACATCCAGTTGGTTTCCAACGGCATGCTGTTCATCATTCAAGCGACTGCTCTGCTGGCGCTCTCGCACAGCGTGGGGTTGAAGTCGGTCTGGGTGATGGTCGCAGCGGCTTGGTTGACCTGGACCATGGCCCTCTCGGAAGTCGCCAATGCCTGGTGGGGAACCTTGCAGCCGTTGTCCATTGCAGCGAGTCAGGCAGGGGCCACCGGCGGCGAACCATGGCAAGAACTGGTTCTCAAACTCACCCATATCGGCGCTGGGCTAGGGCTGATCATCGCTTGGTCATTGCTGGTGATCGGGTTCATAAAGCAAGCTTCCAGCACAACGGCAAAGGAAGCGTGAGGCCGCCTATGAAGCGGCTGGACGGCTTGATGAACACCACCTGAGCCTAAAGATGCTGCAACGCTCTTGGAACAACCTGATTGGGATCGGAATCGACAGCCAAACGCCTGCGAGCGAGACGCGGCAGATTGTATTCCTGAATGCAGTTGTGCTGTTGGTGCTCATCCTGGTTGGCCAAAATATAGTTTTTGGCTTGATCTACAACGTGCCACCAGCCCTCCTGCTGCTGTTTATGGCCCATGGTCTATGCATCGGCATTGTTCTCCTCTGGAACAAGCTCAGGCTCTATCTGTTTGCCAGGGTCTGGTTTGCAGTGGCCGCAACCACATTCCTGAGTACTTATCAGGTTTTGATGGGCACAGAGTCGCGCTGGGACGTGTTTCTGGTTGTCTGCGTGTTCTTGCAGTGCCTGATGTTTCCGGCAACGCAACGGCGCTGGATGTTTGCGGTGATGATCTTCACGGGGATCTGTTTCTTCGCTGTTAATTTCGCCTTGAATGTGCCGACGAAGGGCCTCATGCAGAACTTGTCAGCCAGTTATTGGTCTATGGAAAAGGCTGGCAACCAGGCGGGTTTTCTCTTTTGCGGTATCGCCATGGGTAGCGTGGCCTTCCAGGTGATTAACCGGGCGGAACGCAATCTGGCGATTGAGCGCGATCGTTCCGATCGCCTGTTGACAAACATTCTCCCGGTTCCCATTGCGGAGCGGCTGAAGCAGAGCCACGATCTGATCGCTGACGATTTTGCCGAAACAACGGTTCTATTCGCCGATATCGTGGGTTTTACGCGCTACACCGATACTGTCAGTCCGAAGCAATTGATCAGCTTGCTGAATTCGGTTTTCACAAAGTTCGACGACCTCAGCCAAAAGCATCGCGCTGAGAAAATCAAAACCATCGGTGATGCCTACATGGCTGTTGCCGGCGTGCCCATCCAAAGTAGCAATCATGCCGAACAGATGGCTGCACTGGCACTGGACATGTTGCAGGTGATCGTGCAACACAACCGCGATACGGGTCAGTCGTTACAGATCAGGATCGGCCTCCATTCGGGTCCGGTGGTTGCTGGGGTGATCGGCAAGCAAAAGTTCGCCTACGACCTATGGGGAGACACCGTGAACACAGCCGCCAGGATGGAAGCTCATGGCATTGCTGGCGAAATCCAGGTGACGCCAGAGACCCGGGCGCTACTCAAGCCTAACTACCATTTGGAAGAGCGAGGATGGATCGACATCAAAGGCAAAGGCTTGATTCAGGTGTACTTGTTAAAAGGCAAGCAGTGAGAATCGCTCCATCCCAGAATCCCCGATGGCCAATCACCTAGAGCGCGCCACCAAGGTCTGCCCGGTCTGTGGGCGTCCGTTTCAATGGCGCAAGAAATGGAAGGATGTCTGGGAGGAGGTGCGCTACTGCTCGGAGCGGTGCCGCCGCCGTCGCTCCAGGGCGGCCGATCCCCTTGGGGCGGAGTGAGCCATGGCTCTCGCTGAGCCCCCAACTTCGCCAAGATGGAAGCACTGAACCGGACCTATGTTGCTGCTTACGCCCCTCTGCCCCCTCACCGCAGCCCGCCTGTTGGGGCTGAAGGCCACGGTGCTGGTGTTGATCACCCTGCTGATCAAGGCCAGGATCCAGATCAAGTTCGCCTCGGCGCTAGGCCTGTTCCTGTTGGCCCTTCAGACGTTGCTGTTTCTGGCCGCCGCCGGAGCCCTTGGTTTGGTTGGGTTTGGAGCCTTGTTCGCCAAGCCCTATGGAATTGCGGCGCCCACGGCCTCGTATTGATTGGTGGAACTTGATCTTGATTGGTGCCACTTGACCGACGCTATGGGATCCGGCGGAACCCCGCAGCTCTGCGAAGCAGTCGGTGGCGCTGCGGTTGCAGTTTCACGAGGGCGCCGCTGGTCGCATCAGGTGGTGTGAACGGTTCGCTCGGCATCGCGCTGCGCTCTGGCGAAACCTTCAGGATCGCGACGCACTTGTCGCATTCTGATCAACGACCTCCAGCACCCCCCGGACCATATTCATGCCGCAGTGGAAGGGGTAGAAGCCAGCCGCCGTGGGCGGTATTTCGAGGCTTGTGGTGGCATCGAGGGGCAGATCAAGAGTTTTGTGGAAATCGGGGAAGATCACCTGGGCCACACAGCCGCTCGGATCAATCCGGTGAAACGACAGCCTGAGCGGCCTGCCGGCCATCACCTTGATTCTTGAAGGCGCATAGCCCCCATCCACGGTGATGGTGATCTCCTGCAATCCCGCCTCCCCTTCTCGGGCCGCCACGCCACCGCCATGGCGGCCGAGGAACCACCACAGTTCCCAGGCGATCAGCGCCACACCAAGGCTGGCGACCAAGGCCTTCAGCGCCATGGGTTGATCGATCGTGCGCCAGAGGGGTGCGGCACTGATCAGATCAGTAGCCAAGAGATGGTTCATCCGCTGGCGGCCCCCGGCAGGGGCGCTGGCTGAAACCGCCGCAGCCGCAGGGCATTGCTCACCACCGACACCGAGCTGAAGGCCATGGCCGCGCCGGCGATCATCGGGCTCAGCAACCAGCCGGTGAGCGGAAACAGCAGGCCGGCGGCGATCGGGATGCCGGCCACGTTGTAGGCGAAGGCGAAGACCAGGTTCTGGCGGATGTTGGTCATCGCAGCGCGGCTGAGTTCGATCGCCGCCGGCACGCCGGCCAGGTTGCTTGAGATCAGGGTGATGTCGCTGGCGGCGATCGCCACATCGGTGCCGGTGCCCATGGCGATGCCCACATCGGCCTGGGCCAGGGCGGGGGCGTCGTTGATGCCATCGCCCACCATCGCCACCGGGCCTTCCCCCTGCTCCTGCAGCTTGCGAATCACCGAGGCCTTGTCGGCAGGACGCACCTCGGCGATCACCCGCTCGATGCCCACCTGGGCGGCTACCACCTCGGCGGTGCGGCGGGCATCGCCGCTGAGCATCAGCACCTGCAGGCCGAGGCGCCCCAGGGCAGCCACGGCAGCTGCTGAGGTGGGCTTGAGGGGATCGGCCACGCCGAAGCAGCCCTCCATCCGCCCGTCCACCACCACCACCGCCACGCTGCGGGCGGCAACCTCCAGGCGCTCCACAAGGGGCGTGAGGGTTGCGGTGTTGATGCCGAGCTCCTCGAACCAGCGGGGGGTGCCGACCCGCACCTGCTGGCCGCCGATCG
This sequence comes from Cyanobium sp., assembly GCA_014191755.1. Classification (GTDB taxonomy): domain Bacteria; phylum Cyanobacteriota; class Cyanobacteriia; order PCC-6307; family Cyanobiaceae; genus Cyanobium. The sequence continues at coordinate 4,799 of BJHE01000044.1, read as the reverse complement.
ATCCCTGCACCCCCCGTCCGGCCACCGATTCGAAGCCCTCCACGGCAGGGAGTTCGCGGTCGATTAACTGACTGTGGACAGATGTCAACTTACTGCGGGCATAGGTCGTGATCGCTTCGGCCAGGGGGTGTTCGGAGCGTGATTCCAGCGCGGCCGTGAGGGCCAGCAGGGTGTTGGCCGGCAAGGCACCACCCGGCAACCGCTCGAAATCGGTCACCTCCGGCTGGCCGCGGGTGAGGGTGCCGGTCTTGTCGAGCACGATGGTGCGCAGCTTGCCGGCCGTCTCCAGAGCCTCGGCGCTGCGGAAGATCAGCCCGTTCTCGGCCCCCTTGCCGGAGGCCACCATGATCGAGGTGGGGGTGGCCAACCCGAGGGCGCAGGGGCAAGCGATCACCAGCACGCTGACCAGAAACAGCATCGCCAGCACAGGATTGCCGCTGATCAGGAACCACACCACGAATGCACTGATCGCCAGGGCAATCACCACCGGCACGAACCAGCCCACCACCTGATCGGCGAGGCGCTGCACCCGGGTGCGGGAGCTCTGGGCTTGGCGCACCAAGTTCACGATCTGGGCCAGCACCGTGTCTGGGCCGACCCGGCTGACGCGGAAGGAGAAACTGCCATTTCGGTTCATCGAGGCGCCGATCACGGCATCTCCGGCGGCTTTGGCAACGGGGGTCGGTTCACCGGTGAGCATCGATTCCTCCACCCAGGAGCTGCCTTCGCTCACCACCCCATCGGTGGGCACCTTCTCACCCGGGCGCACCCGCACGAGGTCACCCACCACCACCAGCGACACCGGGATCTCGACCGGCTGGCCCTCCCGCAGCACCCGGGCGGTGGGGGGCTGCAGCTGCAGCAGCCTGCGGATGGCTTCTGAGGTTTGGCCGCGGGCCCGGGCCTCCAGCAAACGGCCCAGCAGCACCAGCGTGAGGATCACCGCGGCGGATTCGTAGTACACATCCGCCGGCAGGCCTTCGGCGATCAACACCTGGGGGAACAGGGTGGTGAACAGCGAGGTGAGCCAGGCGATGCCGGTGCCTGCCGCCACCAGGGTGTTCATGTCGGCGGAGTGCTGCCGGAAGGCAGAGATGGCGCCAGTGAAGAAATCACGCCCGCACCCGAACAGCACAGGGGTGGTGAGAAGCAGCTGGGTCCAGGGGCTGGTGAACCAGGGCGGCAGGAAGGAATGGTGCCCACCCCATAGCATGTGGGGCAGGCTGGAGAGCATCACCAGCGCGGTAAGCAGGGCAGCCACGCTGACCTTGCGGCGCAGCAGGGTGCGTTCCCGGGCCAGCTCCCGCTCCATGCCGTCTGCCAGTTCGGCTGTGGCCTGGACGTGGCAGCAGGACGGGCTCGGGGAGGAGCTGCTCATCGGGGGCGTGGGAACAAGGGGCAGCGGGCATCCTGAACTGCGGGATCAGGGGACGCGGTTGGCTCAGAACCCGGAGCCCGGCGTCTGCAGAAAGGCCAGCTCTTCGGCGCTCGACACCCGCCCCAAGGCAGCATTGCGGTGGGGGAAGCGCCCGAACTGGGCGATCACATCCCGGTGCCTGATGGCGAAGTCGGCCGTTCTGGGGTCAACAAATTGCCGGAACAGCGGCAGGGATGCCTCCTGCACCGCCAGATCCTCGCTATGCATCAGTGGCATCAGCCAAAACTGCCGCCGCGGCTGCTCGGGTTCGGCCTCCACCCAACCCCACTTCAGCGCCTGTTGGCTCAGCGCCAGGGCCTGCCCATCCCCGGCAAAGGCCATGGCCGACTCCCGCCAAAGCTGGCGGGGGAACTGATCGAGCAGCAGCACCAGCGCCAGCCTGCCCTGGGGGGTTTCGCTCCAGCGGCCCAGCTCGCCGGCGATGGCCTGGCGGGTGAGGCCCAGGAATCGCTCCCGCAGCAGCGCATCGAAATCCGGATCCTTGCGGAACCACTGGCTGGGGGGTGTGTGGTTGAACCAGAAGTTCAAGACTGCTTCGGTGTCGATCTCCACGGCATCTGCCCGACCCATCAATCACCATCATCGATCCGGATGCCCTCAAGGCAGGTCCCTACAGGGCTCACAGCCAGGAAAATTTCAAGCCCCGAGCTGGTTCAAACGGGAGATCAGATCAGCGATGGAATCGTCCTTCGCGGGGTGGGTCTTGTTGCTCACCAGCTGACGGCCCACCACGTGGGCGCCGAGATGGGCCAGCTGCAGCCTCAGGGCTGTGAGCACGGTGTAGCCGCCACTGCCGGAGTGGGTGGCGATGGCCACGGGGCGGCCATTGAACAGGGCCCGAAAGTCATCGCCTTGCACCGACAGCCAGGCGATGGCGCTGGTGAGCACCGGCGGGATCGAACCGTTGTATTCCGGCGTGCAGATCACCCAGCGCGGCACAGCGACCAGCCGGGCCTGCAGCGCCGCCAACGCCGCTGGTGTGCCGGCCGCCTGGGCCCGGGGAGTGAACAGTGGCAGGTTGATGGTGGTCAGATCGAGCACTTCGGCGCTCTGGCTCTGTTCGCGGGCGGCTGCCGCGAAGCGCTCCGCCAGCAACAGGTTCTGGCCGTTGCTGGCGGCGATCAGCAGCACATCACAGCTTGGCGTCGGAGTTGACGTCATGGGGTGGTTCAAGGCAAGAACGTCCATCCACCTTGCCTGTCAATCGATCCCCAGCCCATGGTCCTCAGCCCATGCTCCCGAGCTCTTGGAAGCTTTCAGACCGGCGTGGCGTCGCGCACACTCTCGAACAGGTCGATATCCCAGGCCACCAGATCGCGGCGAATGGCGTCAGCACGGGAACGGGGCAACAACCGAGCCAGATCCTCCGCTGTGACAACCCCCGCCAGTTCACCGCCCTCCTCTCTGAGGAACTCCAGGGCATGCCAGGCCAGGATCGCTGCACCCACGGCCGTTGGATAGGAGATGTAGGTGGCGCCGGCATAGGGGCTGCCCAGCAGGCCCCGGTAGCGCAGGTAGCTGAGGCCAACGGTCTCGATCGTGACCTGACGGTCGTTGCGCACGTTCTCCGTGTAGCGGATCTCAGCGGCTGCGGCGAAGTGGGCGCGGCGGATCACGCCATTGCGCAGATATTCCTCGATGCGGCGCGGTTTATTCATGCCCGGCAGGATGGCCCGCACCATCGCCTCCACCGTCAGCTCGCTCTGCTGCTGCGGCAGGGTGCGCTTGGAGAGCAGGTTGAGTTTGAACAACGCCTTCACCAGCTCCACCTCGGAGCCGCCGGTGTAGATGCCGATCGATTCGATCTCGGGGAAGGAGCGATGCAGCGACAGCAGCTCCTCCTGGTAAAGGGGGTACTGGCGGGTGGGCTCGACTTCGCCAGGAAAATGGTGCTCGCGGGCGGCGCTGAAGGGGTCGAGCACCTGGATGCGCCCATCGCGGAGCAGCCGGGGCCGCTCCGCCAGCTCCTGGAGAGCCACCAGCGGCGACCAGGAAAACACGATCTCATCGGCGTCGATGTCTTCCAGGAGATAGAGATCCACGCTCTCGATCTCCAGGTCGCGGCGGCGGGAACCGCGTAGCTGATGCAGGCGCAGGCCGATCAGGAAGTTGGTCACACCGGGGGATACGCCGAGGTTGATCAATGCGGTGCGGCCGCGGTTGCGATAGGCCTCAGCGAAGGCGTATTGGGAGAAGGTGAGGCTGCGTTCGGTCTCGGCGTCGTACATGTCCGACGCCAGATCCACCACATGGGCGTCGAGCTTGAGACCGAGCTCAAGCAGGGGCGTGTTGAAGCCGGGCTGAGCGGCGTTCACCAGCAACTGGGCGCCGGCCAGCCGCTGCAGTTCCGGGGCGCTGCCGTCGAAGAGAGGGGCGAAGTCGGGCAGAGCGATGAAGTCGATCCGCTCGAACAGCTGTTCGGCATGGAACAGGGCATCGCGGGCCAGCTCGTCGTTCAGCACCACCACCACGAAGCGCAACGGCACGTCGTCGCGATCGGCCAGCTCCGAGAGGCAGATCAGCATCGAGGAGCCCACCGCCCCAAGCCCGAAGAAGGCGATCGTCAGCGGTGCTGCCGAGGGGTCGGTGGTGGCGGCGAGTGGTTCCATGCGCAGCCCAGGGAGGGAGGCACCCTTCCTACTGGGGCCCAGCAGCTATGGATTGGATTGCCTGGCCTGAACCGCCTCAATGTCAGTGGACCTTTGCTCGTCGGCTGCCATTGACCCGGCGCGCTAAGAGCTGTCTTGAGCTGATGGCCAGGCTCCTGGTCGACATGGCTGTTTCAACGCATCAGCCTGCCGTGCACTGGTTCGAGGAAGGCGATCCGAGGGCGCACCATACGGCCTTAATGCAGTGGGCCATGGCAAACGGCTTTCCGGTGCTCCGCTCCAGTCGCAGCCGCCAGGCCTGCATGACCTGCCATTTCTTCCGGCATCACCCCGGCCTTAACTGCATCCCACTACTCACCTGCCACCTGCACCAAGGGCTGCACGCCCATGGCGAGCACCTCACCCATCGCTGATGGCCGCCATGTCCTCCACTTCCGGCCAACCCCGTCTAAGCGGGCCGGAGCCTTTGCCGGAACTGCTGTGATCAGCGCAGCTGATTGCTCCCATTCGGTTCGCTGATAGCCCCTGGGCTGCCCAGCCTCATTGACGGCGAAAGCTTCTGTTACGTTGGAATTGTCGGTGTTCCGACCTTTCATCCCGCTCGACTCGAGCATTCAATCCCCGTTCTCATGACCGCCACTCTCCAGCAGCGCTCCGGCGCTTCGGCGTGGAATCAGTTCTGCGATTGGGTCACCTCCACCAACAACCGCCTCTATGTGGGCTGGTTCGGTGTGCTGATGATCCCGACGCTG
>BJHE01000043.1 GCA_014191755.1 Cyanobium sp. | reverse complement strand
TTCGATACCAGCTTCACCGGCAAGGATCTGCTGCGCACCAACCTGCGTGCCGGCAACTTCGGCCGCAGCGTGTTTGGCGGTGAGCCCCATTCTCTGGCGCTCTCCACCCTGGGAGTGGCCTTTGAGGAAGATGCCGGGCCCAATGTTGTGGGGATTGACAAGCTCTACTACCAATGGCCGCTTGGCGGCGGGGTTACAGCCACCCTGGGCGCTCGCGTGGGGCAGGAAGACATGCTGGCGCTGTGGCCCAGTGTCTATCCCTCTGACACCATCCTCAACGTGATGACGGTGAATGGAGCCCCGGCGGCCTACAGCAAGAATCTCGGCGCTGGTGCAGGGCTGTGGTGGCAGGGCAACGGCTTCAGCATCAGCACCAATTACGTGGCCGCCAACGGCGACAGCGGCAATCCCAGTGTTTCAGCAGAGGACGGTGGCGGTGGCCTTGGCAACGGGAATTCCGGCGCAACCGGCAGTGTTCAGCTGGGCTATCAGCAGGAGCAATGGGGCCTGGCTGCGATCTGGACTTACGTGCAACCAGAGACCCAGTTCGTTCCGGGAACCACCCCGTTCACGCACAGCGCCATCGATCACAACACCGATGCCGCCACCAGTGCCTGGGGCCTGAGCGCCTTCTGGCAACCGCTCCGCAGCGGTTGGCTGCCTTCCCTCAGCCTGGGATGGGGAATCAACAGCACCACCACCAGCACGCCTCAGCCCCGCGGCAGCCTCAGTACCAGTCAGTCCTGGATGGTTGGACTGCAGTGGACCGATGTGTTCCAGAAAGGCAATGACTTCGGCTTTGCTGTGGCCCAACCCGTCTTTGCTACAGCACTGAGCGGCGGCGTAACCCCGAACGACGGCAACTATGTGTGGGAATGGTGGTACAAGATCCAAGTGACCGACAACATCTCGGTCACACCGGCTCTGATCTATCTCAGTCGCCCCCTCGGCCAGGTGACACCTTCAGGCGAAAGCTTCAGCCAGTTCGGCGGCCTGGTGAAGACGAGCTTCAGCTTCTGATCGGACGCTTGTCTGTTCAGAAACTCAGCCACACTTCCGAAACGCTCCTACTTGGGAGTGCCCTGGGGAGTCGTGGATCCTGTCTCGGGGGATGGCGCCGCCGAGCTGTGTTGATGCTGGCCAGGTCGGGCTGGTTTGCGATAGCTTCCCGACCCGCCGCCGCCGCAGGCCAGGGCATCGGGCGTGGATGCCAGCAGAGCCAGCATCAGGGCCGAGCTGAGGGTGCGCGTTGAGTTAATGAATTGTTTCATGAATCAATGTTGGCGTCTGGGATGCATGCCCTCGCAGCCGAGTTCACGACTGGGGCGAGCGCAGAGGGGCTGCTGGACGCCCACTCTAGCCAATGTCTCCAGTAACGCTTGATCACTGGAGAGCGAGGCAGGGGTGTCTCGCGGCCTGGCCTTGGCGAGCCGCGAGCAAATCGGTGGAGCTCTTCGGAGCAGGAGGGCGAACTTGGACCCCTCAGCACAACCTGGAATCGAAGCGAAAGGCCTCGTTCCTGCCGATGCTCACCCTGGCCATGTCTGGGTGGCGTGGATGCTGCCGTTTGGCAGCAGGTTCCACGGCTGCACCTCACCATCGAGATCGACCAGGAGCGGGGGGGGCATTCTGAAAACAACCGATCGAATTCAGCGCCGCGTCAGTCGCTGTCGCTTCGATGAGAGCAATGCCTTGAAGTTCCACGCCCCCATGAAAGCGATTCCGCTCGGCGTAGCGGCCCTCACCGCGGGCCTGGTAGCGCTTCTACCGCTACCGGCCCGGGCCCTAGAGCGCCTTTATATCAACGGCTCGATCCTCACCATGGCCGGGGAGCGTCCGAGCTACGTCGAGGCGCTGGGCGTGGAGAACGGCCGGATCGTATTCACCGGGCCCCGGGATCGGGGCCTGGCGCTCAGGACGGCAAGCACACGGATCATCGACCTCCAGGGCAAGGCCCTACTGCCCGGATTCATCGATGGACACAGCCATTACATCAACTCCCTGCTGGTGGCCAACCAGTGCAAGCTTTACGCGCCTCCCGCAGGCCCTGGCAAGGATGTGCCGAGCATCCTCGCCGCCCTGAAGACCTGCGCCTCCGAGCGAGGACTGAAGAAAGGCGAACTACTGATCGGCTATGGCTACGACGACACGGTGATGCCCGGTGGTCGTCTGCTCAACCGAGGCGACCTCGACGAGGCGTTTCCAGGCAACCCGGTGCGGATCGATCACGTTTCGATGCATGGCGCGGTGCTCAACAGCCTCGCCCTGAAGAAGTACGGCATCAGCGCTTCCACCCCCACCCCGGCGGGAGGCGTGATCGTGCGCAAGCCAGGCAGCCAGGAGCCCTGGGGCCTGATTATGGAAACGGCCTTCCTGCCGGTGGTCGAGCAGAGCGAAGCGATCACGGCCCAGCAGGAGGTGGACTGGAGCCGTGCAGGCCAGATGCTCTACGCCCAGACCGGCATCACCACCGCCCAGGAGGGGGCCAGCCACCTGCCCCAGATCGCAACGATCAAGCGGGCCTCCGATGCCGGAGCCAACCTGATCGACGTGGTGGCCTATCCCTTCATCACCGACCTCGACAAGGTGCAGGCCTTCATCCCGGTGAGCCAGTGGGGCCGCTACAACAACCGCTTCAAGATCGGCGGGGTGAAGATCACGATCGACGGCTCCCCCCAGGGTCGCACCGCCTTCTTCACCACCCCGTACCTCACGGGCGGCCCAGCGGGCGAGAAGAACTGGCGGGGGGAACCCACCTTTCCCCAGGACCTCGTCGACAAGGCGGTGAGCAAGGTGTACGGCCTGGGCGTGCCCCTGCTCGCCCATACCAACGGCGACGCCGCGATCGACATGTTCCTGAAGGCTTACGCGTCCGCCCGCAAGGGCGACTTCTCGCGGCCCTGGAACGTGACCACCATCCACAGCCAGTTCCTGCGCAAGGACCAGATCCCTAGCTTCGTGAAGTACGGCATCCGTCCGTCCTTCTACACCCTGCACACCTATTACTTCGCCGATGCCCATATCGCCAACCGCGGCCGCCAGCAGGCCAGCTTCATCAGCCCGATGCGCGATGCCATTAATGCCGGTCTTCGCCCCACGAACCACACCGATTTCGTGGTGGCACCGCTCGATCAGCTGTTCATGCTCTGGTCGGCGGTGAACCGCGTTTCCCGCTCGGGCGAGACGATCGGACCGGATCAGCGCGTCAGCCCCTTCGAGGGATTGAAGGCAATGACCGCCTGGGCGGCGGAGCAGTATGGCGAGCAGGAGAATAAGGGCACACTCGAAGTCGGCAAGCTGGCCGATCTCGTGATCCTCGAGCGGGATCCGCTCCAGGTGGCTCCCAATGCGATCAAGGACATCAGCGTGGTGGAGACGATCAAGGAGGGGGTCACCATCTATCCCCAGCCAGCCGCTGGGCTCAGGCCCGTCACCGCGGCTCCCTCCACGAAGACCTACAAGTGGACGGCCCATTCCTGCGACATGGACGATGTGAACCAGGCCGCCGGCAGGGAGTGGACCCTTGTTTCCCTCCTAGGCCAGCCTGTCAGCACCGCCAAGCCCCCCACCCTCCGGGCAGCCGCTGGCCGGCTCACCATCTTCGGTGGCATCAATCGCCTCAACGGCTCGGTCGCGCTGGTGCGCGATCAGGTGGTCATCGGCGACCTAGCGAGCACGCGGATGGCCGGGCCGCCCGAGCTGATGGCTCTGGAGGAGCGTTTCGCCGGCACGCTGCGCACGGTGAACCGCTTCCACGTGCGCGGCTCCCGGCTGGAGCTCCTTCGCGACGAGACCGTCGTGGCCACCTTCCGCGCCCGCAACTGATGTTGACCACCCGCTCCATCCGCACTCAGAATCTGCCAACCTCCTGGACTTGGCCCTTGCCGTTCAACCTGTTCCGAGAAAGGGGAAGCAGCCCTTCAGGCCGCCCACCAGCATCTGCACCCCGATGGCACTGAGCAGCAGTCCCATCAGGCGACTGATCACTTTTTCCTGCAGCTCCCCCAGAGCTCGGCGCAGCGGCATCGACACCCTCAGGATGAGGTAGATGGCCATCGCCAGCAGGATGATCACGCCGCTCAGGGCCAGGCGTCCGGGCCAGGACGGCGGTGAATCCGCCACCACCAGGGAGATGGCACCCGGCCCAGCCAGCAGCGGCAAGCCGATCGGCACCACCCCGAGACTGCCGGAGTCGGTTTCAACATCCGGGTGGCTCACCTCCAGCCCCTCGATCAGTCGCAGGCCGATCGGCAGCAGGATCAGACCGCCGGCCACGCGAAAGGAATCAAGGGTGATGGCAAACAGATCCAGCAGGGCCTGCCCCCACCAGCAGGCCGCCAGAAGGGTGAACAGGAAGGTCAGCACCGCCATGCGGCTGATCTGACGTAACCGCGTGTCGTCGCCACCGGCGGCTCTGGCCACCACGGGCAGCACGCCGATCGGCGAACTGATCGCCAGGAGGCCGACGGCAGTGTTGATCAGGGACATGGCTCGGGGGCAACCGGCTTTAAGGATGAAGCAGCCCGTGCCGAGCGCATGCGAGGCCGTGAAGCCACAGACACCCGACCGGCAGCCTTGTTGTCGCGCAGCCGTGCAGGGGTCGGCCGTGCAGTCCGCCACCAGGGAGGGTTGCGGCTGGAGCGGATGCGGTTCCACCTGATTCACCTCCGGCCTGATCCGGCAGTGGTCCAGCAGATCGTGCAGTCAGGCCCGCCTCCAGGACCGCCCCCATCCAGCCAGTCCGCTATCGGACCGTGTCCAAGGTGCTCACCGGAGGTGAGCTTTGATCGCCGCCTGAGCTGCGCAGGGGTGGCTGGAGGCCGCCAGGCCCTGTGGTTGTTCGAGGCCTGAGCCCCCCGCCAGGTCGGGCCTGCTCACCACGACCTGGTCACGACGAACAGCTGTAGTGCGACACGCCGCCGGCATTGAAGAACTCCAGGGGCTTGAGGCGGTCGTAGGTGGCCGCCAGCTCCGCCGATGGCGCCTCGTAGGGATGGCGGAACACCGCCTGCAGCTCCTGGATGCAGCTGGTGTCGCCCTGGGCCGCCTGCTCATAGGCCGGAGCGATCAGCCATTCGCGCCAGGTGATCGCCGGGTTCACGCGCTGCATCGCGGCAGATGTCGCGCGCGGATCGCCGTTGGCCGTGATGTGATCGCGCCAGCGCCCCAGCCACTGGGTCCAGTGCCGATCGAGCTCTTCGGAGCTGGGCTGGTAGAAGCTCTCCTTCAGGGCTGCGAGGTGCTCGGGGATGGCGGCGGCAAGGTCAGCAGCAATGGCCGAGAGCCGGCGGAAAACCATCGTGTAGTCGGCCCTGGAGCGCACCAGCAGCTCCAGTAGCTCGTTGACCAGATCGGCGTCGTAGGTGATCAGGCCGAGCTTGCGGGCCCACATCGCCTCAAGCTCCTGCTGCATCGCTTCGGCGAAACCCTCCCGGATCTCGTCGATCTTGGCCAGGGCCTCTGGGTTGTCCGCGAGCAGCGGCCGCAGGGCGCTCCAGAACATGGTGAAGTTGGCTTCGGCGGCCTGCGGTTGGTTGAAGAAGCAGAAATGCTCGCCGCCGCCGGTCCAGGGTTGAAAGCGGGGATCGAACAGCTCGCAGAAGCCGAACGGGCCGTAGTCGAGGGTGAAGCCAGCGGCGGCGCAGTTGTCGCTGTTGAAGTTGCCCTGGCAGTAGCCAACCCGGATCCAATTCGCCACCAGAGAGGTGAGCCTTCCGCAAAACAAGCCCGCCAGCTCCACCACCTGATCGCTGAACGGCAGCGCCGGATCAATCTCCGGCCGGTAGTTGCGCGCGATCAGGTGCTGAACGATCAGCCGCAGCTCATTGAGCGCCTCGGGATGGGCCTGCCGGCGCACGCGGCGGGCGAACAGCTCCAGCTGCCCGACCCGCAGAAACGACGGCGCCACCCGGGTGGTGATCGCCGCCGGGTTGTCCACCAGCACGTCGGGATCGAACGATTTGGAGTTCGGCGCATACCAGGGCCGGCGCACGGTTTCCGACCGCGACACCACCAGCGTCAGCGAGCGGGAGGTGGGAACCCCCAGGGCCTGCATGAACTCCTGCGCCAGAAATTCGCGAACGCTGGAGCGGAGCACGGCGCGGCCATCGGCGCCGCGGCAGTAGGGCGTGGGGCCACCGCCTTTGAGTTGCATCTCCCAGCGATTGCCGTTGAACACGCCTTCGAACACCGACATCGCCCGGCCATCGCCGTAGCCGTTGCCGGTGCCGAACGGGCACTGCTGGATGTACTCGCTGCCGTAGATCGAGAGGGCATACCCGGTGGCCCAGCCATAGGGCCGCATCGACTCGTTGGCCACGCTGATGTCGCCGGAAAACAGCCGCAGGAACTGCTCGTCGTGGACCAGCGCCTCGCTCAGGCCAAGCTCCTCAAACAAGCTGCTGCTGTGCGCCACGAGCTCCGGCGCAGGGAGCGGCGTGGGGGTCACCGGCACGTAGTGCCCCGAGAACACCTGGCGGGGCCGGTGGTCGTGGCCATCCGCTGTGGCCTGGGGATCGGGCTGCAGCGACTCCAGCAGCGAATAGTCGGCCCGTTGGGCAAACGCCGCAAATGTGGTGGTGGTCACTGGTGTCAGCCCTGCGGCCGGACTGGCTGTCGTCGCGGTTGTGGCCCCTGTTGTCGGCACGGTTATCGGCAGGGATGTGGTCACGGGTGTCGGCCCTGGTCTGGCGGCTGTTGAGCTGCCCGGGCGATGCCGGAACCTGAGGTCACCATCCTGGCGAACCTGCCCGTGCACCACGCAATCCATGCGAGATCACGGATGCACTCCGCAAGGTGGACCCGGATGCCCTGCATGCCCGCTTGGCCGCCGCCGCCCGCCGTCACCGGTGCAGCCTCAACAATCAGGCCATCGGCTGCCTGGAAGCGGGTCTTGGCGCCACCCATGGCTCCGTTGAGCAGCAGTTGGCGGAAATCAGGGCCCTGCGCCAAAGCCTTGGCACCCAAAGCTTTGATCCAGCCGACATCGATGCCGCCAGGCGCGAGGGCCGCCCTTGATCGTCGTGGATACCAATGTGCTGGCCTCTCTGCTTCTACCCGGTCCCCGAACGGAGCAGGCGGAGATCCTGATGCTTGCTCAGCCTCAGTGGGCTGCACCACCGCTACAGCGCAGCGAATGGCGAAACGTGCTCACCAGTGTTCTGCGGCGCGATCTGCGTGGCCTCGGAGCAGGTGCTGCAACTGGCCACCAGCAGCCGCTGCAGCGCCTACGACTGCGAGTTCGTGGCCGCTGCGCCGCAGCTGGGGGTGCCGTTGGCGACTGAAGATCGCGCCATCCTTGCGGCCTTTCCTCATTTGGCCCGTTCCCTGGATCAGTTCAACGCAGCCAGTCAACGCAGCCAGTTCGGTGCCTAGGTTTCACCCCCCCCCATCCTTCTCGCCACCGAGAGCTCATGAATCCAACCCTGAAAGGTGTGGCCTATGTGAGCGTGTGGGTGCTGCTGTGGGGCACGGCGGCCTCCGTTGCCGATTTCGTGCTGCTCGAACGAGGCGCCTACGAAGCCGGCACCACCGGCCAGGGGGTCACCTTCGCCGCCTATGGCATCGCCGCCGTGGTGCTGGCCGTGCGCCTGGCGGGTCGTTTCCTCAAATCAGAGCCCTGAGGCTGCCCTGCAGGCCACCCCAGACCCCTTGCCATCACCCGGGGCAAGGCTCCCAGGCCCCCGGCGGGACGCGATCCCGAACAGCCGAGCGCAGCGCCGCTTCAGCCCAACAGCAACCGCAGCCCCAACCCCAACTGACCCACGATGCCTTCCCCGGTGAGCAGCTCGCCGACGATCGCCGCCAGGAACCCCAGCATCGCCACCCGGCCGTTCAGTAACTCCACCCCCGCCAGGGCGGTGCGGTTCCAGGGCCGTGGGTTGGTCATCGAGGCACCGAAGCGCTCGACGGGTTCGTAGCGGTAGCCGTCGTTGTTGGTCATCGGTCCATCCTGCCTCAGCCTCCAGCGCCCGGTGCCAAGTGCCAGGCGCCCATGCCCATGGGTAGCGGAGGTTGGGCGGGCCAGCCCATCCAGGCGACTGGGCCGAGTCGGGGTCGTCGGGACCAGAGCGCCGCCCGGATGCTCAGCTGCGCTCCGCGCGATAACGCCGTTCATCAGCCTCCGCCCGTGCGGCGTTCTCCCAGGGGAACACGATCCACTCCGCCGAGGACGTGACCTCGATGGCCCTCCACCACTCGGGATCGGCCTTGCTGATCCACACCACCAGTTCCGCCCCCGCGAAGTCCCGGTGCGGCGCCAGGGTGCGGCCGGTCTCAAACACGTCGTCCACCACCAGGCAACCGGGCTGCGATTCCGCCAGCAACGGCAGCTCAAGCCGGTGGCTCAGGGCCACCGCCAGCACCAGTCCGCCGCGGGGAATGCCATGGATGCCGCTGTAGCGGCGTTCGCCAACCAACTGGGCGATCCGCTCCACGGCTTGGTCGAATTCGTGCCAGCTCAGCGTTCGCATCGGTGGCCCCGGCGGCCTGATCTCAACCTGCGTTCCATGCTGCACCCAGGCAGCTCGCCGGCCCCGCCTCTCCTTCGCCGCCTGGACCCCCTATCGGCTCAGTGAAAGGGTCTTGTTGCAGGAGCTGGTGCAGGCGGTGCGGCCCGACCGCATCCAAATCGTGCCGATCCCGTTTTGCCCGGTGGCAAGGCCGAGGCCACGGTGCCCATCCACGCTGCCCATGGCCGTTTCCGCTGCCAGCGGCGATTCAGCGGTGATCGAAGACCCCATCCGCGTCATTCGGATCGAGCGCAACGATGCCCTGAAGGGGAATGTGCATGCCCAACTCGGGCCGGCCGCCCCGATCACGTTCCTGGCACCGAAGCGAAAAGCCCCCAACCCGACCAGCTCGATCAGGGCCGCAGCGCCGCAGGCCTCAAACCCCCAGGGCCCCCAGGGCCGTGAGCGGCTCAAGCTCCTGGCCGCCTGTCATCAGAGCTGGCTCGGGAGCCCGAGGGTCTGGGCGCCGTAGTGGCGGGTGAGGTCGGATTGAAGCTGCCAGGCCGAGAGCAGCATCTTGGCGATGCGGCGCAGTTCGACCGGATCCTCACAGGCATCGATGGCCCGAGAGCCGGATTCGAGCGTGAACTGGCGGGAAAGGGAAAGGCTGTCCAAGGGGCATCAAAATCGAAGTGATACAAAACTTTATGCGGGCAGCGGTGGTATCCGTGGTGGGGGATCCGCACACGGATCCCTTCTGCCCATGAGTCCTTTCGCTCCCGGCGCCCTCGTCGCTGCCATGTGCCGGTGGGGGCGATTAGCCGGAAGGGTCGGCCGGAGTAAGCAAGGCGACCGCAGCGGCGTGAGTCTGCCGCTATGTGTGGATTCTGCGGCAGCCATCCCCTCCCATGAACTCCGACCTCTCCATCCAGGAACTCACCCAGCGGTTCGCCGACGAGCTCGCTCAGCGCAACCGCCAGCAGCTGGATCAGGCCCAAGCGGAAAACAACCGTCTACAGGCCGATCTGGCCAGCGAACAACAACGGGGAGACGAGCTTCAGGCCAGGCTCACCGAGGCCCTGGAGCGGCTGATGCACCTGGAGCAGGAGCTCGACCGGGAACGGCAGGCCCGCCAGTGCTCAGACCACGAGGTGGCCACGATTCACGCCGCCATCGCCCACCAGCTGGAGAGCGCCGAGCAGGAGCAGGCCGCCATCGAGGCCGCTGAAGCCGAGCGGGAATGCCAGCACCGGGAGCAGCTCGAAACCCTGCGGCTCCAGCTCACCCAGGAGCGGCTGCGACGCGAGGCGTTGCAGCAGCGCGTGGAGGCCCTGCGCAGCGCCGCCGCGGATCTCTTCTCGATCGATCTGGCCGCCTGCTCCGCGGCGACCGCGGAGCCAGCCCTGACGCCCCCTTCCCCTTGCGGTGTGGCGGGCTGATCCGCCACGGCCGCCGGCAACCGCAGTCCGGACCAGCCCGGAGCCTGGCCTTCAGGCTGGAACCATCCCCGCCCTTCCTCGCCTTGGCTGATCAACTCCGGATCCGGGCCTCCCACACCATCGCCGTGCTGCTGCCGCTGCTGCTGATCGGCGCCGGCGCACTGAAGGCCGCCGAGGTCACCGCCGAGTCGATCATCGACCAGGCCAGCGCCCTGCGGGACGCCTCCTCCCGAGTTCCCGCCGGCGCCCGCGTGCTCAGCAGCGATTGCAGCGACATCGCCCTGCCGGGTCTGTCGTTCCGCTATCGCTGTTCTGTGCGCTACGACCCGGCCCCGCCCCGTCCCGGCACGGCGCCGGCCCCCGGCGGCACTCCCTGAGCGGCGGCTCCCCGCAGCGGGGCCGGGCTGCCGGGCAGGGCCTTGCCGCTGCGGCCGCCGCCGACTTCGTGACCGGGGATATCCAGGTGCCCAGCGCCCTTCCCCTGAAACTGTCCAGCGAACTCGCGCTGGGAGGCGAACCGCTGGAGGCCAGCCGGTCGAGCCAGGAAGGGCTGATCGCCCGGCTCGAACGCTTGCTGCAAAGGATGGGAACCCCTGTGATGCGGCAGCGGCCCGATGCCGATGGCCAAGCCGGCTGCCCCAACCCTGGCGGCAGCCGGCCTGGCGCACTGGCTGGCGGTGCCCGTCGCCCGCCGGCGGCAGCTGCGCCGGCAACGGTCTCAGGTGCCCTGACTTCGGGGCGGCCTGAACCCAACCAGATCATGCTGGAGATCAGCGAAGACCAGAACCTCGATCACAACTCCGGTGCGCGGCAGCACCTGCTGGCCCTCGAGCAACTCGGGTTCACCCTGGCCATGGGTTCACCCTGGCCATGGAAGATGACGGAATCGGCTACTCCGGTCTGCAGCGGCACCACACCCCTCCCTGAACTGGGATGCCGCCTCGGCCAGGGGATTCTCCTTTCGAAACCGTTCCAAGCCGAGCAGCTCGATCAACTTGCTCAAGGCCGCCGGAAGCATCTGCTCAAGGCCGCGGGAACCCTGGCCGGCAAAACCGCCGCAGCGGGAGCCGTAGCCGATGTCGAATCATGCCGCCCCGGCGAGCCATCGCAGCAGATCGCGGAAATCCGTACCGCTTATGGCCCGGATTGGCATCGACGGACACAAGCACCCTGTTCACGATGCTTTACAGTGGCTTCAAGTTTCGTAACCAACGAACTCCAATGGCTGACTCCACCACCCCCCGCTTCGGTTTTGTTGCCTTCGCTGAGACCTGGAATGGCCGCCTGGCCATGCTCGGCTTCGTGATCGGCCTCGCCACCGAATTGCTCACCGGCCAGGGCATTCTGGGCCAAATCGGCCTGGGCTGAAGTCCGGTCTTGGAGGGGACCGATGGCCCCCTCTTAAAACCCTGCGGATCCGGCTCCGACCGACACCGCCCGACCCCCGGCTTCGACCGGGGATTTTTTTGGCCCTTCTGCCCGCACGCCGCTCCCCCGCTTCCGGGATGGGGGCCTAAATTGATCACTCATTGGCGTGGAGATCCGTGCCCCTGCCTGGTCCCCTGAGCCACCTTGACGGCCCGACCCTGCTGCTCTTCGGCCTCTATGCCGGCCTGGCCGGTGCCTACCTCGTGGCGGTCCCGCTTGCCCTCTATTGGTGGATGGGCCAGCGCTGGACCCGCATGGGCAAGATCGAGCGCACGGCGGTCTACGGGCTGGTGTTTCTCTTCTTCCCGGGCCTGATCCTGTTCGCCCCCTTCCTCAACTTCCGCCTGCAGGGTCAGGGCGAGTCCGCGGCGTGACCCGCGCTCAGGCCCTGCTGCTGGGGTTCGCCCTTCTGGGAGTCGGTGCTGCAGGCTATGGGCTCTTCCGGGCCAGCGGCCTCGAGGGATTCAGTCCGGGCATCGCCGCCTCGGCCCTGGTGCTGCTGCTCGTGCTCGGCTGGACCGGCACCTACCTTGCCCGGGTGGTGAGCGGCAGGATGACCTTCTCCGAGCAACGCAGGATTTACAGAAAGACGTACGACGCCCTCACCACGGCAGAACTCCAGGCCCGCTTCGATGCCCTGCCGGCCGAAGAGCAGGCTCGGCTGCTGGCGGAGCTCGAGGGCGACCCTCCCGACGCCACGACTGTCGACGCCACGACTGTCGACGCCACGGCTGTCGACGCCACAACGGCTGCCGACGCAACGACCCCATAGGCTCGCCAGCACCGCCTGCCCCACACCCGGTCCGATGGACGCCGCCGCTCCCGGGATCAGCTCCCCGCCCTCCTCAACGCCGCCCTCCTCAACGCCGATTGCCCGGCGCTTCAGCGCTCTCCGGGAGCAAGAACGCTGCGCCTTGATGCCCTTCCTGATGGCTGGCGACCCGGATCTGTCCACCACTCGCGCGGCCCTGCTGGCCCTGCAGCACTCCGGGGCCGATCTGATCGAGCTGGGGATTCCCTATAGCGATCCCCTCGCCGATGGCCCCGTGATCCAGGCGGCCGCCGCCCGCGCCCTCGCCGCGGGCACCACACCTGGAGCCGTGCTGGCCATGCTCGCCGACCTGCGGGGCGCATTGTCCACGCCGGTGGTGCTGTTCACCTACAGCAACCCCCTGCTCAACCGCGGCATGGACAGCTTCTGCCGTGAGGCCGCCGCCGCCGGTGCCGCTGGTCTGGTGGTGCCGGACCTGCCCCTGGAGGAGGCCGAAAAGCTCTCCGCGATCGCCGCTTCCCATGGCCTTGACCTGGTGCTGCTGGTGGCGCCCACCACCCCCCCTGAACGCATGGGCCGCATCCATCGGGCCAGCCGCGGCTTCACCTACCTGGTGAGCGTGACCGGCGTGACCGGGGTGCGCAGCCGTTTGGAGTCCCGGGTGGAACCCCTGGTGCGGCAGCTCCAGGAGCTGGGTTCCACGCCGGTGGCGGTGGGCTTCGGCATCGCCGGCGTCGAGCAGGCCCGCGAAGTGCGCCGCTGGGGTGCCGATGGAGCGATCGTGGGGAGCGCCCTGGTGAAGACCATGGCTGCCGCGGTGGCGGCCGGCGAGGATGGAGCCGCTGCGGCCGGTGCCTTCTGCCGGGAGCTGCGGCAGGGACTCGACGCTAGAGCCATGACCATGTCCGAGCAGCCCGATGGCGTGAGCTCCAGCCAAGCCTCCCCTGGGGAGCAGCCCCGCAGCGCCGCCGCTGACGCCGACCAGCGGGAACTGGAGCGGCTGTTCGCCTTCCTGGGCAGGATTCAGGCGGAGCCGGAGCTGCGTGAGCAGATCAACTGGATGCAGTCAGCCCTGGAGGTCAGCGAGTTGGCTGCGGCCGAGGGGCAGCCCTTCCGCCCCGAGACCCTGATCGCCCTCCTGCAGCGCGCTCAGGAGGCCCCCAGCAGCCGAGTCGGACTGATGGATGAAAAACTGATCCGCATCTACCTGCGGCGTGAATCGCTGCTCTGAACCAGACGCACCCCACGGCCACCATGAAATTCGTTCTCTGGGGCACTTACTGTGCCGATGCTTTGGAACGCCGCACCCCCTTTCGCGAAGAGCACCTCGAGGGGCTGCGGCGCCAGCAGGAGGAGGGCGTGCTGATCACCCTGGGTCCCACCGAAGCCAGCACCCACGTGTTCGGGATCTATGAGGCGGAGAACCAGGCGGCGGTGGAAGCCCTGGTGCACAACGATGTCTACTGGCGCAACGGCATCTGGACCGCCGTTGAGGTTCACCCCTGGATCCAGGCCTTCTGAAGAACCAATCCATGGCGCAGCCCCCCGAACCACGGAACCGGGCTGCGCCCCCCGGCCTGGGCCAGCCCGCCGGACAGAGCCCAGAAGGCTCGCCAATAAAAAAGGACCGGCCTGAGCCGGTCCCGAAAAGGTGAAGGGGGAAGGCCGAAGCCTTCCCAGCTGATCACCAGAGGCCGCGGATCGGTTCAGGAGCCGGAGCGGGCTCAGGCATGGGGATCGGAGCGGGGGCAGGGGCGGGAGCCGGCTCGGGAACAGCAACCACCACCACTGGCGGGGCAGCGAAGCGGTAGCGGAAGCCCAGCTTGGCGCCGAAGTCGCTGTAGGAGGTGAAGTTGATGGATTCGAACTGGGGGTTGCCGGTGCCGGAGTAGGTGCCTTCGGCGTAGACATCCCAGTTGTAGGCCAGGGCATAGCTCACACCAGCCTTGGCTTGCCAGCCAAACAGACCCTTGTTGTGGTTGCCGGTGCGGTAGCCACCGACGTCGAAGCTGGGGGTGCTCAGGTTGCTGTAGCCGACGCCACCACCGACGTAGGGGGTGAAGCGGCTGAACGGCAGCACATCCCAGTAGGCGCTGAGCATGATGTCGTTCTTGTTGACCTTGCCGCCGGCACTGAAGGAGCGGCTGAGGTCACGGCTGACGATCGTCTCAAGGCTGGGCGCGGAGTAGCCGTAGGTGAGTTCGGTGCGGATGGCGCCGAAGTCGTAGCCGATACCGCCGTCAACGGAGAAACCACCGTTGAGCTGCAGAACACCCCGGGGCTGACTTCTGGCCGCCAGGGGGGCGGTGTTGGCAAAATAGTTCATGTCGCCTGGCCAAACGGCACCGGCACCCACGGTGAGGTACCAGCCGTTCACGGACTCAACCTCGATCACCTCAACAGCGGTGGTGGTTGTGCCAAAGCCCTGGGCCACGGTGGTGGGGGCGACGACGGGGGCGGTGATCGGGGCTTCGGGGGCGGCCATCACAGGAGCGCCAAGGAAGGCACCGCTGGCGGCGGCTAGGCCGAGGCCACGAAGCACCGACTTGCGAATGCTGTTGGTCATTGTGGAAAGGGTTCTCACACCGCAGCCTGTCTAATTAGCGGCAGCGGTGGATACATCTTGGGATGGACACTGATCTCCGTGGCACAGGAGGAAAATCCGGAGCCACACCGATCAGAAAGCGGGGAATCTCCCCTCGTCCGCTGCCGCTCGAGGCTCAGCGTCGCGGCCAGCCGAGTTCCGCCTGGCGCCACACCCAGGCCCCCACGGCATCGGCCCCCCCCTCGCCGAGAACCTTCTCGTAGCCAGACATCTGTCCCTTGCCCTGGGCGGCGATCCGGGCCACCTCGGCGGGCCCCTTCACCCCCTCCCGCAGCAAATCCTGAAGACGGAGCGTCTTGTTGCGCCGAATCACATTGCCGCCGTTCACGTGACAGCCGGCACAGTGGTTGGCGAACAGCTTTCCGCCACGCTGCAGCACTACCGGATCGTTGGCGCCCCAGGCGGGAAGGCCCCAGAACAGGAGCAGCAACGACAGGGCCAGCAGCAGGGCGCCCACCAACAGGGAGTGCAGCAGGCCGCTGCGGGCCCTGCCTGCTGCGACGGCTGGCTGCCGCTCCGGCGCCGGCCCCTTCAGGCCGGGGGGGGATGGCAGCGCGGAGGACTCCATGGAAAGCTCGACAAAAGAGGATGCACCCATCTTCAACACTATTCACACAGGCTCCAACCTGCCCCGAGGATGTTCCTGCCTGTCTCCAGGATGTTCCCAGCTGCGCCGTCTTCTCCATGCCCCAGGCTTCGCTGGCGGCGACAGCCGCTCCAAATCCGGATCCGCGGCCGCTGCGTCCCAACGACCTTGCCCAGGTAGCGGAGGTCTACCGCGATGCCGTGCTCAGCCAGGCCGGGTCCCTCTACAGCCCTGAGCAGGTGAGGGCTTGGGCCGCCCATGGCGTGGCCGACCACGACCCCTTCCGGGAGCCGCTGCTTCGGGGCTTCGGCCTGGTGAGCTGCGGCGGTGCCGGGGGCGGGGAGGTGGAGGCCTTCGGTTTGCTGGATCCCCTCGATCGCCTGGCCCTGCTCTACTGCCGGGGCCGCTCGGCACGGCAAGGCAGGGCCACGGCCCTGCTTGGGGCCCTCGAGGCCCACGCCCAGAGCCAGGGGCACCGCCGGATGCGCACCGAAGCGAGCCAGTTGTCGCGGCCCCTGCTGGAGCGAAAGGGCTGGCAGGTGGAGGCCGAGGAAACCACCTTCTACGCCGGGGTGGCCTTCCAACGCTGGCGGATGATCAAGGAGCTGAC
Source organism: Cyanobium sp. (assembly GCA_014191755.1). GTDB lineage: Bacteria > Cyanobacteriota > Cyanobacteriia > PCC-6307 > Cyanobiaceae > Cyanobium. The sequence goes on along the minus strand of BJHE01000043.1, from coordinate 6,054 downwards.
CTGATCCCGCCGGCGCCGGGCGGACACCCCATGGCCGAAGCGGACCTGCAGCGATTCCTCAAGAAGGTGCGGGATCTGCAGGCCTTCGTGGCAGCCAGCGAGACCGATCCGGCCCTGCGGCAACGGCTTCGCGACTGCAGCAACCACCAGGAGGTGGTGGATCTGGCTGCCGCCCAGGGCTTCGAGATCGGCCGACGCTGGGGCGAGCTGGGCGCCAGCCAGAGCGGAGAGAGCAGCCTGCTCGCCGGTCCCGCCCCCGCCGCCGGCCACGAGAGTGTTTCGGTGCTGTGGCAGGGGCCGCTCTGGCGGCTGGAACGGATCCACTCCTGCGGCGCCTGCAGCCCGGAGGGCTTCTGGTACGACCAGAGGGAGCATGAATGGGTATGCCTGCTGCAGGGCCAGGCCCGCCTCAGCTTCGAGGACGAAGAAGCGCAACGCTCCTTAAAACGAGGCGGCCACCTCTACATCGCGCCCCACCGCCGCCACCGGATCGAGAACACCGATGGCGGCAGCGGAACGATCTGGCTGGCCCTGTTCTGGTGGGAAGCCGCCCCCTGACGCCCGGTTTCAGTTCTTGAAGGGGCTGTACTGGGGCTTGGCCTGGGTGTCGCCGGGAGGATTCTCGATCTTGGTGTCGCAGGTGATGCTGCCGTCCTTGGGGTTGGTAACGCAATTGGTGGCCTTCACCTTCGAAGCTGGCCCCACCTTGCTGCCGGGTTTGAGCAGGAAGCTCTCCGACTGGGCCAGGCCGGGCTGAGCCACCAAGGCGACCCCGGCCATGGCGAGGGCCAGGAGCAGGGTTCCGGTTGCTCGGGCCGGACGCTTGCGCCGCGGCAGGGCAGGGAAGGAGATCCGGTGAACGGAAGCCATGGGGAAACGCATCAGAGGGGGTTCAGGGCGGATCGTGGGGGCTGGCAGGAACACCCGTGGCGCAACATATCGCGATCCCTAGGTGGCGCAGGAGTCAGGCATCGGAGCCGGTTTCCAGACGGATCTGCTCCAGCAGCAGATCCAGCTGGCCAAGCGATTCATCCAGGAGCTCGGAGCCCCCACTGCACTCAACGCTGCCGGAATCCTCGTTGTGCCATAGGTCCTCGATGCCGCACAGCCGCTGGGCCAGGGCCGTGAGGCCCTGCTCGTTGTGAATGCGCTGCAGCTCCTCGATCAGCACCGGCATGCGGATCGAGGAGGTTCGCAGGGCCCGCCTCAAGTCCGCCTGAGTCCGTCCCGTATGGCGCAACCAGTCCTTGAGGAAGGCTTGGAGGTCATCGAGCTGATCGGTGCTCAGGGGGAGGCTGGGGGAGGGCATCGCGGCGGGGCGGCGCTAGCGGGTGGGTGGGAACCAGCCATCCAGTCTGCGCTGCGCCCGCAGCTTGATCTCGGGCGTGAGGTGCCGGGCGCACAACCCGAGCAGGGCCGTGAGCGCCACCATGTCATCGCCAAAACCCGCCACCGGAATGAAATCCGGGATCAGGTCGAAGGGGAGCACCAGATAGGTGAGTGCCGCCAGCACCGTGATCCGGGCCTGGTGGGGGGTGGCTCCATCGATCAGGATCTCGAAACATTCGAGTGCCGGACGGGCCAGGGTGCGCCCGGCCCGGCGCAACAGCCGGACCAGCAGGGCCTCATCCACCACGGTGCTTTCGAGCACCTCAGCCTGCAGGGTGGTTTGGCCGTTCGGGCCCGCGGCCGAAGAAGCGGCGGACATGGTGATCTCCTCTGGGGGCGCGCCACATGGGCGACAACGGAGTCAGTCTCGGGGCGAGGGCCCAAGCAGTACAGAAGGGTTGTCCCCACGGCCCGGGTCGGTTCTCTGCCCCTTCAGGGTGTTGGCCTTCGCCCTACTCGTCCACCATTCCGCTTTCCACACCCGCCCGGCGGAGCTTGCGCAGGGCCCGCTGCACCACCTGGCGGCAGTATTCACGGCTGCAGGAGAGCTGGCGGGCCACCTCGGCGAGGGTGCGCCATTCATTGGTGCCATCGAGCCCGAAGCGCAGCATCACCACCGAGCGCTCCTTGGGGGTGAGGTTGGCCCGCTCCAGCAGCATCCACACCGAGGCACTGCGTTCGGCCAGTTCGGCCCGCTCCATCGGCGGCATCTCCTCGCTGGCCAGCACATCCACCAGTTCGGAGGGATCGGCCTTGGAGCGCACCGCGCCCTGGAGGCTCACGGTCACACTGCGCAGCTCGCAGGCCAGCAGTTCCTCCACCTCCTGCACGGGCACCTCCAGGGCGCGAGCCAGCTCGGAGGAGCTCGGAGCGATGCCGTTGGCCTGAAGATGGCGCGCCTTGGCGGCCCGCAGGCGGGTGAGCTTCTCATTCACGTTCACGGGAATCCGGATCGTGCGGCTCTGGGTGGAGAGGGCCCGGTTGAGGCCCTGGCGAATCCACCAGTAGGCGTAGGTGCTGAAGCGATGGCCGCGGGTGGGGTCGTACTTCTCCACGGCGCGGGTGAGGCCGATCGTGCCCTCCTGAATCAGATCGAGCAGGTCCAGCCCCTTGCCCTGGTAGCGCTTGGCCAGATTCACCACCAGGCGCAGGTTGGCCGTGATCATCTGCTGCTTGGCCCGCTCGCCGGTGCGCAGGGTGCGCCGCTCGAGATCGTCGTACTCGCAGGCCGGTCCACTGCCGCCGGCGACGCTGCAACGTTCCTGCAGGGTCACCATCGCCTGCACCTTTCGCCCCAGGGTGAGCTCCTGCTCAGGGGTGAGGAGCTGGTGGCGACCGATCTCACCGAGAAAGGCACTCAGAGAACTCGCCATGGGCCTTTAAACACTTCACAGAAGCTAGGCTTTTTTAGCCAGATTTAATCAACCAGCAGAAAGGCTTCCAAGTTTGGAAACAGTTTTGGTTTCCTTCCATTTTGCTTCGCATTCATGAAGCAAATCTGGCGGTGTGACGAAGGGAACAAAATCTTCAGGTTGCCATCGTTTTTGCTTCTCAGTTCCTCCGCTTTTCCCCGCCGCCCTTCAGCCCAGCAGCGGCCCTCTACCTTGACCCGCTACCGTCTGGCGGCCCCAGACCCCCGCAGAACCGCGCATGGTTGCCTTCGCCGCGATCCCCACACCGGTGCTCACCAGCGCGGCTGTGGCCTACGGCCACTACCTCAGCTTCATGCTGTGCTTCGGCGCCCTGTTGCTGGAGCGCTTCATGATCCGGGCCGATCCCGACCGCCGCACCGCGATCACGATGGTGGTGGTGGATGTGGTGTATGGCATCGCCGCCCTCACCCTGCTGTTGAGCGGCATCGCTCGGGTGCTGCACTTCGGCCAGGGAACAGATTTCTACACCGCCAATCCCCTCTTCTGGTGGAAGGTGGGCACCTACTTAGCGGTGGGTGCCCTCTCCCTGTACCCCACGATCACCTACATCCTCTGGGCGATCCCGCTGCGCAAGGGGGAGCTTCCCAAGGTGAGCGAGTCCCTCGCTGGGCGCCTGCGCCTGGTGCTCACGGTGGAGCTGGCAGGGTTTGCTGTGATTCCCCTGATGGCCACCTTGATGGCCCGGGGCGTGGGGCTGCCGGCGGCGTGAAGCCGGGCACCCTGGCAGCCTGCCTCCTACCCCTCGGTGGTGTGCTTCAGGGATCCGCGGCCGCAGCTCTCCAGCACCAACCCGCCCTTCACCAGCAATCCGGCACCAGCTGCCCCCATGCCCTGGCGACCAGGGTTCTCGAATCCACCAGCCTGGTGCAGGCTTCCCCGCAACCGGGAGCTCCTGGCTACGCCGACCGGCTGGCCACCACCCCCCTCGGCTGGCCGCGGCTCCAGCATTGGTGCGTGTGGATCGAGCCGACCCTGCCCGCCACCAGATCCGGGCCAGCTGCAGCCGATGCGGTGCAGCGTCGCTGGCAACTGGCGGTGATCTCGGCCCTGCAGAGCTGGAAAGCCCTGGTGCCGGTAGCCGTGGTGGCCGATCCCGAGGCGGCCCAGGTGCGGATCTGGCGACGGCTGCCCCCCCTGGCCCGGGACGGAACGGGACGGCCCAGGGCGAGCCATGGACGTGCCCTGTTGCGGTTGGTGGCGGTGGAGCGGCATGCCGGCCAGTGGCGGCTGGAACCGGCGGTGGAGGTGCTCATCGGTCCGGGGCAACGGGCCGAGGCGCTACAGGCCACGGCCCTGCACGAATTGGGCCATGCCTTCGGAATCTGGGGCCACAGTGATGCCCCGGGCGACGTGATGGCCCCGGCCCCCGGCCCGGTGCCCGTGCTAATGCCCTCGGAACGGGACCGGAGCACCCTGCGCTGGCTATACGCCCAGCCCACAGCCTTCGGCGGCCGCTTCGTTCCCCCACAGGCTTCGGCACAGCCAGCCGATCCCTGATCGGGTCACAAGGGGCCGATCGCTCAGGCGCCAATGCCCTGGCCGCGGGGTGCCGATGCCAGGGCCGCCAGGAAGCCGGCTAGTTGCACCACCACCACAGCGGGGCCGGAGGGGAGATCGAGCAGGGCCGAGAGCAGCAGACCCACCACCGCGCAGCCGGCCCCCAGGCCCGAGGCCAGGAGCACGTAGTGGGGAAAGCGGCGGCTCACCAGCCGGGAGGCACAGGCAGGGATCACCACGAAGGCGCTGATCAGCAGCACCCCCACCGCCTTGATCGAGATGGCCACCACCACCGCCAGCAGCACGATGAACAGGAGCCGGTGGCGGCCGGCGGCCACCCCGCGAGAGATGGCGAGAGGTTCATCGAGGGTGAGCAGAATCTGGCTGCGCCGAGTGAGGAACAGATAGGCGCAGGCGCCGATGAGCAGCAGCAGGATCAGGCTGAGGTCGAGCCACGACACGCCCAGGATGTCGCCGAACAACAGGTTTTCGATCCCGCCTCGGTAGCTGCGCACCCGGCTCAGCACCAGCACCGCCAGGGCAAGGGAAGAGGAATACACGATGTTCAGCAGCGCATCGGCAGGGAGGCGGCTGCGGCTGGCCAGCCGGTCGACACCAAGGGCGAAGAGCACCGCAAAGGGCACCAGCACCACGGTGGGATTGAGACCCAGCAGGATGCCGGCGGTGATGCCCAGCAGGGCGGAATGGCCGAGGGCGTCGCTGAAGAAGGAGAGCTGGCGCAGCACCGCGAAACTGCCGAGCACCCCACCCAGGGCACCGGTGAGTAGCCCGGCCAGCAGGGCCCGCTGCAGAAAGGGAAGCTGCAGCAGTTCCCCCAGGACCTGCGGAGTGCTCATGGCAGCGAGGGACCGCGGCCTTGGTGGTGATGGTGGTAGGGCACGTAGCCCGGGCCGTAGAGGCGCTCCAGCTGGAGGGGGCTGAGGGCGTGGTCGGGGGAACCGGAGCAGCGCAGGCTGCGGTTGAGGCAGAGCACCGCATCACAGGTGCGCCGCACCATCTCCAGATCATGGGAGACCTGCAGGATCGTCCAGCCCTCGCTGCGGCGCAGGCCATAGAGCAGGGTGTGGAACTGGTCGGTGGCCTGGCTGTCGAGGCCGGCCTGGGCCTCATCGAGCAGCAGCAGGCTGCGGGGACGCACCACGCAGAAGGCCAGCAACACCCGTTTGAGCTGACCGGTGGAGAGCTCGCTGATCAGTCGGTCGGCCAGGTCGGAGCTGTCGGTGCGGCCGAGGGCGCGGCGCACCGCTGCCGCCCGGCCGGCGCCGGCACGCCAGGGCAGCGCCAGGCCGGGACGATCGAAGCCGAGGCCCACGAATTCAGCCACCGTGAGGGGGATGCGGCCCCGCAGGCTGAGGGTCTGGGGCAGGTAGGCGATGCGGTCGCGCACGGCGACCGGCAGCTGGCCACGGGGGCCGAGGCCATGCCCGAGCAGACGGATCGTGCCAGAGCGGCGGGGCAGGATCCCGAGCAGGGCCTGCACCAGGCTGCTCTTGCCGGCGCCGTTCGGGCCCACCAGAGCGGTGTCGGATTCCGGCGGCAGCGAAAAGCTCACGTCCTCCACCACCGTGGCGCCATCGCGGCACACGGTGAGGTGTTCAACGTCGAGAATCGCGGCCGCCATGGCTCCAGCGTACCGAGAGCACCAACGGCCTCCAGCCCCGTCCTCCCCGGTCCGCCCAGTCCGCAGCGGGCACGGCCTGGCCAGGCGGGTCGA
>BJHE01000042.1 GCA_014191755.1 Cyanobium sp. | reverse complement strand
ATCCGGTCCACCCGCCAGGCCTCATCCACCTTCACGAAGGTGAAGTCGAGCGGCAGCTCCTCCTTGCCGTCGGATTTGAGTTTCACCGTGAGCATCACCTGGTCGTCTTGGAGGCGGGGGCGGCCGGATTTGAGGTTGCGGAACTTGTTGAGCTGCAGACCCGCCAGGAAGCGGATGAACTGTTGGCGGCTGACATGGGAGCGGTAGTTCTTGGTGGTGAGCAGGTAGGCGCCATCCACCTGGCCGGAGGCCACCTGGGTGAAGAACTGCTTGATCAGCGGGTTGATGCCGCGGGCGCTGAGCACCAGCTTCACCGCCGAGATCGTCCAGTAGAGGAGAAGCGCGCCGGCGCCGGCAAACAGGGCCTTGCTGCCGATGCCGCGGGCCAGATCCCAGTCCATGGGGTGTCTCAAGGGTTGCAAGGAGCTGAGTCTGACCGACGACCCCGCCCGGCAGTGGCGATACTGCCCGGGCCCCCGCTGCCCGTGGGGCCCACCTCGGCCGCACTTGCTGGCCGCTTCCGTCCCGTCGGTGCCCCCGCCGTGCCCCTGGAACCTCTGCCGCCCCTGTTCCACCGGCTGAACCGCGAGCATTTCGAGGGTGCCCTGCTCCGTGAGGGCAGGCCCTTGGTGGACCTGCGCTGGAGCGACGGCCGCCTCACCCGCACCGCCGGCCTTTATCGCAGCGGCTGCCGCGCCGATGGTTCCGACCTCTGCGAGATCGTGCTCTCCCGGCCGCTGCTGGAGCCCCTGCCGCGCCAGGCCACCCTCAGCACCCTCTGCCACGAGATGATCCATGCCTGGATCGACCGGGTGCTGGGGGTGCGTGAGGTGCACGGCCCCCACTTCCGCAGCCGGATGGCAGCGATCAACGCCGCTCAGGCGGAGTTCGCGGTGAGCGTGCGCCACACCTATCCCGTGCCGGTGGAGGCCGCCCGCTGGATTGCCCGCTGCCCGCGCTGCGGTCACACTTGTGCCTACCGCCGCCGCCGGAGCGGTCTGGCCTGCCGGACCTGCTGCGAGCGCTTCCATGACGGCCGCTGGGATGCCAGTTGCCTGCTGGTGTTCGAGTCGGGGGTGGCCTGAGCGGCAACCGCTTGCGACCCCGGCGCCGTGGCGAACGCAGGCCCTTTAAGGTCGGCCCACTGCATGCCGGCCATGGCCACCTTTCTCTGGACCCTGGAGTGGGGAGGGTTCACGATTGCCCTGGTGGGGCTGGGCCGGGAGCGCTGGCTGGCGGGCCGCCGCCGGTAACCTGGCCCTATGGATGAGGCCTGGAATCGTTGGGATGGGGTGCCGGATGGCCGTCCCGAGCAAGCGTCCGATGATGGCGCCCTGCGGCTGAACCGCCGCTCCGGATCGTTCCGGGAGCCGCCAGGTATCGCTTCCTCCCGGAATCGCGCCGCAGCGGCCCCCCGGGATGGCCGTCGTCCCGGGCGCGATGGCCCTGAACCGCTAGATCAACGCCTCGACCGCTGGGTGAGCCGGGGCCGGGAGTTGGTGGACGGCGTGGCCGGCGCCAGGCCCGGTTCACGTACGCCCGGCCCCGAGGCTGCCGGGCTGGGCCATCGGGGCCTGGGGGCGGGTGGTCTCAATCCCGCCCGGCTGGGCCGCTGGGTGGAGGAGCGGTTCGACTGGCTGCTCGAGGACGACGCCGACGACGACTGGCGGGAGCCCTGGCAGGAGCCCGCCCGCGGCAGCGGCCGCCGGCCGACCGGCGCTCCTGAGGCCCGTCGGCCGGAGCGCCCGAGCGATTCCTGGGCCGCTCCCCCTTCGGGATCCCCCTCCCCTCGCCGGAGCGACCCCCAGCCGCGCCCTTGGGAGGCCTCCGTGGCCTCGGAGCGCCGAAGCCTGGAGGCGGTCTCCCGCCGTCCATCCCGGACCGCCCCGCCCGGCTCCGCGCCGCCGCCTTCCCTCGGGCGCGCCAACCTCAGAACCGATCCGGGCACTCTTTCGGCGCCCACAGCCCAGGGCTCTGCTGCCATTGGCGACCCTGCGGCTAATACCTCGGGCGGCGCTGGTGCCGCCCCCGACGGGTCGGAGGCCTGGCCCGACGACGCCACCTTCACCCTGCAGCGCTGGCAACGCACGCCCCCCTCCCCGGGGCCCGCACCGCTGGCGGCGGATCCTCCGGCGGCGCGGGCCGCTGCCCCGGGCCGGCCGCTGCCCCGTTCCAGCCGGCGCCGCTAGGAGGCTGCCGCAACGGAGCGGGAACGCCAGCACACTCCATCCCCCCTTCCCATTCCTGCAGCCGGCGAGGGTCCTATCCCGCCCGAGCGCCGGGGCCAACGAGCCGATCCGATCTCCCTAAAATTCATGTTTCAACAATCGGCCACGATGACCACCCAATCCTCCAGCCAACCGACGCAGCGCGGCATCAGCACCCTCGTGGTGGTGGGTTTTCCCACGGTGGCCGAGGCCGAACAGGTGCGGCGCGAACTGGTGGAACTCCAGAAGGAGGCCCTGGTTGCCTTGGAGGATGCGGTGGTGGTGGAGCATGACGCCAATGGCCGGGTGCATCTGCGCCAAGCTCTCAACCTCACCACCGCCGGTGCGGTGGGGGGTGGCTTTTGGGGCTCCCTGGTGGGTTTGCTCTTTCTCAACCCGTTGCTGGGGGCGGCCGTAGGGGCCGGGGTCGGGGCGGCCTCAGGAGCCCTGAGTGACCTCGGCCTCAACGACGGCTTCCTGCGGGAGATTGGCGGCACCCTGCCCAGCGGCGGTGCGGCCCTCTGCGTGCTGCTGCGGGAATCGGCGCCCGATCGGGTGGTCGAGCGACTGCGGGCCCACGCTCCTCAGGCGCGCCTGCTGCGCACCAACCTCAGCCATGTGGATGAGGATCGTCTGCGCCTTCTGCTGGAGAGTGTGAGCGGGCAGGCAGAGGCAAGCCAGACGGCCTGAGGGCCGGCCGCACCTGGAAGCTGCAGCCCCGTTCCCGCAGCTCCCTGTTCACCGGTTGCACCAGATCGCCTGGGATCTCGTCGGCCATCTCCTCCGCTGAGGTGGCGATGTCGGGCGCTCCCTGCTGCAGGGCGGCCAGTAGGTCGGCCCAGAGGCTCACCAGGGTGCGTTCCTTCTGCGGGATCACGCCCTGGCCTTCGAGATGGGGGGCGCATCCCTGCCGGTGCCACAGGGCCTGGCGGTGCTGGCCGGAATGTTGGCGCTGGGCCAGGCCGCTCTCCAGGGCGGCGGGGCTGGGATCGCCATCCGCCAGGCGAAGGCCGGCGGCCACCAGCAGTTTGCCGGTGTGCACGGCGGAGATTCCGTAGACCCGGCCGAGGTCCGTGAGGCTCAGCCACTCGGCAGAGAGAGGGGAGTTGGCTGCTGCGGCGGCCCGGTGGGTGCGGCTGCTGCTGATGGGAGTTGCCGGAGAGCGGCCGTTCGGGGCCCGAACGGGGGTGGAGGGGGCGCGGCGCGGTGTGGCCATGGCTTGACGGATGGGTAAATGAATGGTGGCCACACCGTGTAGGTCGTCAATCCGTCAAGTGGAAACGCCAACGCACCGTTAACAGGTTGATGAATTGTTGAGAATCGAGGCTGTCGCAGGCCCCAGCCATCGTTCCAGGGCGGGGGAGAACACCTCCCGGATCACGGTGAGCTCGCGGCCCTGGCGGAAGAAGCGGTAGTGGCGGCTCCAGAAGGGCCCGGGGCACCCGAAGCGGTGTTCCAGCCAGGGGGCCTGCACCTGGCCCAGGCCGTCCACCTCTCGGAACAGCTCGGTGCGGCCCTCCGTGAGGCTGCGCCAGATCGGCTGGCGGCGATCCCGCAGATGGGATTCCGCCGCGCTGCGGTTCCACCAGCTTTCGGCCCAGCCCAGGGTGAGGTCGCCGCAGGAGAGCCACACCTGCCGCCGCATCAGGGGCTTCTCCAGTTCCGCCACTTCCGGTGGCACCTGCTGGTCGTGCTCCGGTTCCGGGGCCATGGCGATCAGGTCCACCTCTAGGGGCTGGCCGGTGAGCAGTTGCAGGTGGCGGGTGGGGCTGCCATCACCCAGCAGCATCAGTTTCCAGGCCCCGCTGAGCTGCTGTCCTGCCCGGGCCGCCAACACATCGGCCATGGGGGCCTGCCAAAGGGAAGCGGGTGAGGCAAGGAGGCGGCCAGGGGGGGCGGAGTCGGGGTTGAGGGTTGGCCCAGCGGAATCAGCCACCGCTGCCGATCGCGATGCGACGCAGATCGCCGTCGTGCTCGATCTGCACGCTGTCGCCATCGGTGGAGCGCAGCCGCCAGCCGCTGTTGCCGATCGTTTCACCCACCGACACCGTGCTGGTGCTGCCCCCCATCTGGAAGATGGCGGAGCCCACCTTGCCCGGGGCACCCACCACCCCCACGAGTAGGGGCAGGGGGCCGGGTGGTGGGCTGCGGCGGACCGGTGCGGCCGCGGCGGCGGCCAGCTTCGGGCTCACGGGCACCCGCAGGATCGGTGCGCTCCGCTGAGGCAATTCGCCCAACTGTTCGATCCAGGCTTCCTGAGGCGGCGGCGGCGGCAGGTCGTTATCAGTTGGCCTGGCTCCCTGGCTGTAGGCCTGGGCCTGCATGGCGGTTTGAGGGGCGCCGGCCTGGGCGGTCAGGCCGGTCGGCGGGGCCAGGGCGGGGGCTGGTGGGGTGGCGGGTGCCTGGGTGGCGGGTCCGAAATTGCGCAGCCGCTCCACCAGCAGCAGGCTGCGTTCCTGCCGAAGGGAGTCCTGGAAACGGTTCCACTGGCTCAGGGCCAGCACGCCGCTGCTCGCGCTCACCAGGCCGGCGGCGGCAAAGGCTCCGATCAGCATCAGCGGCTGCTGGTGGGCCGTGAGCGTCGCCAGGGTTGCCTGAAGGCCCCGTTGTGGAACCGGGGCGGATACCGCTGGATCCAAGGGGGCCGGGCTGCTGACCGCGGTTGACCTGAACGGATCGATCTGGGCGCTTGCCTGGGGCCGTCGGGCCCGCTGCCAGCGGGGTGCCCTGGAGGCCGGAGCCGCAGCGGCGCCGGGGTTGGCTACCTCCTCCAATGCCGGAAGCGCCAGGGCGTCGAGGGCGCTCCGATCGGCGTCGGTGGGAAGGTCGATGGTGTCGACCGGATCGAAGATCCGGTTCATCAGCTTCTCGGCCTGCAGGTCCCAATAGGCCCGGGACGTTGGGATTCCCCGCGGTGTGTCCACCTGCCCTCAGCCGATTCGATGGGTCAATGTAGCGGCATTCGCTCGGCGTTGATCTAGTTCAAGCCAGAGCAGCAGGGCGGTCACATCGGCCGGACTCACCCCCGGCACCCGTGAGGCCTGGCCGAGGGTGGTGGGCCGCACAACATTGAGTTTCTCGCGGGCCTCGGCGGAGAGGGTGGCGATGCCGCCGTAGTCGAGATCAGGGGGGAGGGGGCGCCCCTGGGAGCGCCGCACCTGCTCGATCTGCTGCTGTTGGCGGGCCAGGTAGCCGCTGTACTTGATGTCGATTTCGGCCCCCTCCCGAACGGCCACGGGCAGATCGGCCGGAGCCAGGCCGTGGCGCACCAGATCGCTGCTGTGGAAACCGGACCGTCGCAGCAGGTCGGCCAGGGTGATCGAGCCCTTGATCGCCGCGCCGGTTTCCGCCTCCACCGCCGCCGCCACCGGGTCGCTGGCCTTGAGCCGCACGCTGTCGAGCCGGCGGGCTTCAGCGCTGATCGCCGCCTGCTTGGCCTCGAAGAGCTGCCAGCGGCGCCTATCGATCAGCCCCAGCTCCCGGCCTAGTGGGGTGAGGCGCCGATCGGCGTTGTCGCCCCGCAGCAGCAGGCGGTACTCGCTGCGGCTGGTGAGCACCCGGTAGGGCTCGCGAAGGTCCTTGGTGATCAGGTCATCGATGAGGGTGCCGATATAGCTGCCTTCCCGCGGCAAGTGGATGGGCTCCTGGCTCCGAAGCAGCCGGGCGGCGTTGAGCCCCGCCACCAGGCCCTGGGCGGCCGCCTCCTCGTAGCCGGTGGTTCCGTTGAGCTGGCCGGCGCTGAACAGCCCCGCCACCCGCTTGGTTTCCAGGCTGGCCTTGAGCTGGGTGGCGGGCAGGTAGTCGTAGTCCACCGAATAGGCGGGCCGCAGCATCACGCAGCGCTCCAGACCCGGCAGGGTGCGCAGCAACTCCAGCTGCAGCCGCTCCGGCAGGCCGGTGGAGAAGCCCTGCACGTAGAGCTCGGGGGTGTCGCGGCCCTCGGGTTCCAGGAAGATCTGGTGGCTTTCCTTGTCGGCGAAGCGCACGATCTTGTCTTCGATCGAGGGGCAGTAGCGGGGGCCCTTGCTGTCCACGAAGCCGCCATAGATCGGCGTGAGGTGGAGGTTGGCCTGGATCAGTTGGTGGGTGGCGGCGGTGGTGCGGGTGAGGTGGCAGCTCATCGGCTCGCCGCTCACCCAGGCGGCCGGATCGAAGGAGAAGAAGCGATCGTGGGCATCGCTGGGTTGTTCTTCGAGCCGGTCGAGATCCACGCTGCGGCGGTCCACCCGGGCCGGCGTGCCGGTCTTGAGGCGGCCGGTGCTGAAACCGAGGGCCGCGAGGGCCTCGGTGAGCCCCTCGGCGGCCTGCTCGCCGGCCCGGCCGGCGGCCATCGAGCGATCGCCCACCCAGATGCGGCCGCCCAGGAAGGTGCCGGTGGTGAGGATCACGGTGCCTGCGGCGTAGACGCTGCCGAAGTAGGTGCGCACTCCCAGCACCCGGCCTAGGGGGCTTTGGGCCGGATCGGCGCCGCCGGAGGCGAAGTCTCCCTCCACCACCAGGCCTGTCACCATCGCCTCGCGCAGGTGCAGGTTGGGGGTGTGCTGCAGCAGCTGCAGCATTTGGCGGGCGTACTGGCGCTTGTCGGTCTGGGCCCGAAGGGCCCACACGGCTGGGCCACGGCTGGCATTGAGGATGCGCTTCTGCAGGGCGGTGGCGTCGGCGAGGCGGCCGATCACGCCGCCCAAGGCATCCACCTCGTGCACCAACTGGCTCTTGGCCGGGCCCCCCACGGCCGGATTGCAGGGCTGCCAGGCGATGCGATCGAGATTCAGCGAAAAGAGCGCGGTGCGGATGCCCAGCCGCGCTGCCGTGAGGGCTGCCTCACAGCCGGCGTGGCCGCCGCCCACCACGATCAGCTCGAAGGATTCGGTGGGCTGCTCGCCCGTGGAGATGCAGGAATCCATCGCTTCAAATTAGGCGGCGATGCGGATGGCGGGCTGCTCCGGCCCCTGGCAGCCCACCGCTGGTGGGCGACCATGCTTTTCATCCTTCCGGTGTGGGCTTCGTTGGATTCCCTGCTCCCCCAGGGGTGGCAGCTGCCCCTGGCCCTGCACCTGCCGCTCATCTCCCTGGTGCTGGCGGCGATCACCTGGCTGTTGTGCAGCCTGCTGGCCCGCCGACTGGGCCGCACTTCCCTGCTGCGTGCCCTGCTGCTGCGGGTGCGGCTGAGCCTGGCCATTCCCCTGCTGCTGGGAGGCGAGCTGCTCTGGCTGCTGAGGCTGCTGCCGCCCACCGATCTTCCCTTGCCCAGCGCCCAGGAGTTGCGCCAGCTTCTGGTGGTGGTGGCCCTGGCCTGGAGCCTGGTCCGTTGCCGGGGGACCCTGCTCGTTTGGGTGGAGAGCACGGCGGCTGTGGCGGCTCTGGAGGGCCGGGAGCGCCTGGCCCTGCTCGATCTGCTCGACAAGCTGATCGGGCTTCTGGTGGCCGTGCTGCTGGGCTGGCAGGTGCTCCGGCTGCTCGGGGTGTCGGCGGGGGTGCTGCTCACCGCGGGCGGTTTCGGCGCCGCAGCGTTGGCGTTTGGGGCCCGCACGATCGTGGAGAACGGCCTCAGCGGCGTGGGGCTCTACCTCAGCCGCCCCTTCGTGGTGGGCGATGTGATCCGCCTGCCCGCCCAGCAGCTGCAGGGGGAGGTGGAGGCGATCGGCTGGTTCCACACGCGCCTGCGGGATCCGGAGCGGCAAACGGTGTACATCCCCAATGGCACCTTCATCAGTCAGGCGGTCCAGAACCTGGCCCAAATCGACCGCCGTCGCCTGGAACTGGAGGTGAGCCTGCGGCCCCGGGACCGGGACGCCGTGCCGGCCATCGTGGCCGAGCTGCAGGGGCTCCTGGAGGCGGAGCCGGCGGTGGATCCAGGGCTGCCGGCACGGGTCCATCTGGTGGGTTTCGGCACCAGCGGGCCTCTGCTGAGGCTGGTGTGCCATGCCGCCACCGCCGACCAGGCCGCAGCCCTCGACCTGCAGCAACGGCTGCTGCTGCTGATCGGCACCGTGGTGGAGCGCCATGGCGCCGTGATCGCCCCGCATTCCCGCGCCCAGGCTTGAGGGAGGCCCCGCGGCGATCGCGGCCAGCGGCAGGCCTGGCCCCCGTCGTGCTGCAGTGGGTGTTCATTGCCGCTGCTCGATCACACGCGCTGTACCGTCCTCTCCTGAGGATCCCCCGGCCGCTGGCCCCACCACCGTCGCCGGCTACGCCCGGGAGCTCCGCCCCCTCTTGCCTCCTGAGGCCTTCCGCGCCGATCCTTCCCGGCTCATCCTGGTGCTGATCAACCTGGCGATCCTCGCCCTCGGTTGGTCGATGGCTTCCCGGTTGGAGCAGTGGCCCACGCTGGCCCTGCCGATCTTCCTGCCCTTCACGCTGGTGATGGCCAATGCGGTGGTGGTGTTGCTGTTCGCCACCCACGATCTGCTGCATGGCAGTGCCATCCGCGGTCAGGGACCACGGCGCTGGGTGGGTTTCATGGGCCTCGCCGTTTTGTGGATGCCTCCCACCCTCTGGCACGCGGTGCACAACCGCCAGCATCACGGCCACACCAATTCCCTCACCGATCCCGACCGCAGTTATCTGGAATCCCAGCCGGCCACCTGGGGCAAGCGGATTCAGCACGCCTTCGTGCCATCCGATGAGGTCAAGCCCTTGGGGCTGGCTCTCGGGATGGGCGCAGCCTGGTGGGTGCACAACCTGCGCACCGTGCTTTCGGTGTTGCTCGGCTCCCGGATCCGGGCAGCAGCAACGATCGTGCCTGCGCCCTTCGGGGTCAGCCGGCGAGAGCGGCAGGCGATCGTGCTGGAACTGCTGCTGATCATCGCGATTCATGCTGGCGTGATCGCGTTGATCGGGCTACGGCCGCTGCCGTTGCTGCTGGGCTACGGGCTGCCACTTGGCCTGGGCTATGCGGTGGCGATAGCTTACATCTACACCAATCACATGCTCTGCCCCCTAGCTGAAGAAAACGATCCCCTGGCAAATTCAGTTTCGCTGCAGTTGCCAGCTTGGCTTGATCTTTTGCATCTCAATTTTTCCCATCATGTCGAGCATCATGTCTTTCCCGGCATGAATACTAATTTCTACCCTGCGCTGCGCCTGATTCTTCTGGAGAGTTATCCTGAATCCTATCAATCGCTTTCTGGCGCTGAGGCCTGGCATCGCCTCATGACCACGCCCCGCCACTATCGCGATGGTCGAACTGTTGTGTCTTGGTCTGGAGAGCGCTCGGTGAACCTCCCGCTGAAGCGTCCCTGACAACGAGGCAACGGTTCAGAGCCCTCCAGATCGTTGGCCAGAGCCCTAGCGAGCATCGGCTGGCACCGGCCTGGCGGGCGCGCTCCCTGCGCGATGCCAGGGTTACACCGCCAGATTGCGGAAGCGGGTGAACTGGGGCTCGAACAGGAGCTTGCAGGTGCCCACCGGGCCGTTGCGGTGCTTGGTCACGATCACTTCGGTGATGCCGCGGTCGGGGGTTTCGGGGTTGTAGTACTCGTCGCGGTAGATCATCAGCACCAGGTCGGCGTCCTGCTCGATCGATCCCGATTCCCGCAGGTCGCTAAGCATCGGCCGCTTGTTGGTGCGGGCCTCCACGCCGCGGCTGAGCTGGGAGAGGGCGATCACGGGCACGTTGAGCTCGCGGGCCATGCCCTTGAGAGCGCGGGTGATGCGGGAGAGTTCCTGCACCCGGTTGTCGGAGCCGGAGCCCTCCATCAGCTGCAGGTAGTCGATCACGATCAGCCCGAGCTCCTTGCCCTGCTGGGCCATCAGGCGGCGGCAGAGGGAACGCATCTCCAGCACGCCGGCGTTGGGCTTGTCGTCGATGTAGAGGGGCAGGGCGCCCAGGCTGCTGATGCCCTTGCCCAGCAGCGGCCACTCCTCCTGTTGCAGCCGGCCGGTGCGCAGTCGGCCGCTCTCGATGCCCACCTCCATCGAGAGCAGGCGGTAGGTGAGCTGCTCCTTGCTCATCTCCAGGCTGAACACCGCCACCGGCAGGTTGTGGAGCTGGGCCACGTTCTTGGCGATGTTGAGCACGATCGAGGTTTTGCCCATCGCCGGCCGGCCCGCCACGATGATCAGGTCGCTGCGCTGCAGCCCCTGGGTCAAGGCGTCGAGGTCGTAGAAGTTGACCGGGATACCCGCCACGGCGGTGCCGAGGGAGCGGGTTTCGATCTCTTCGAAGGTGCGGGTGAGGATCTCGGCGGTGGCGGTGAGCCCCACGCTGGGTTTTTCCTGGCTGATCGCGAAGATCTTCTGCTCGGCCTCATCGAGCACCTGATCCATCGGCTTGCTCTGGTCGAAGCCGAGGCCGATCACCTCATTGCCGGAGCGGATCAGCTGGCGGCGCAGATACTTGTCCATCACCAGGCGGGCCACCTGGTCGATCGAGGCGGTGGAGAGGGTGCGCTCCACCAGTTCCACCAGACGGCTGCTGCCGCCCACTTTCTCCAGGTGGCCCATGTCGGCCAGCCAGGCGGCCATGGCGGTGAGGTCGGTGGGCTTGCCCTGGCTGTGCAGCATCAGGGCGGTGCGGTAGATCTCGCGGTGGGCTCCCAGGTAGAAGGCCTCCGGGTGCAGCACCTCGGCCACCCGACCGATGGCGTCGGGATCGAGCAGGATGCCGCCCAGCACCGCCTCCTCGGCCTCCAGGTTCTGGGGGGGCACGGAATCGGGCAGGGCTTCGAAGCTGGCGTTGCCGTTGGCACCGGCCCGGGAGCGTCTTCCGGGGGAGACGCCGGAGTCATCGGCCGGCGAGGTCGGACCGGCCAGGGGCACGCTCACCATGGGATCTCGGGGGGGAAGGCGCCGCACGGGCGCTGGGGGGTGCCGGGAACCGGCAGACAACAACGCCGCCGAACCCCTGGGGTTCCGGCGGCGTGGGGGAGGAATTCATTCTGGCCCTGCCATCCGGTTTTGACCAGTAAGCAGGTCACCAGATCTGGTGGCTTGATCCCGGCTCGGGCCTGGGCCCCTCCAGATCTGGGGGGTGTCCAGCCTCAGTGGCTCACCACCTCAAGGTTCACTTCGGCGGTGACCTCGGGATGGAGCTTGACCTGCACCTTGTAGGAGCCGGTGCGGTGGATCTCGGGAACGATGATGTCGCGCCGGTCGAGTTCCTTCTTGGTGGCGGCCTCAATGGCCTCGGCCACATCGCCATTGGTCACGGTGCCGAAGAGCACGTCGTCGCCGCCGGTCTGCTTCTTCACGGTGAAGCGGCCGATGGTGTCGAGGGCTGTGCGGAAGGCGACGGCCTCGGCTTTCAGGGCGGCCTGGCGCTCGGCGTCTTTGGCCCGGCGGTGCTCCACCTGGCGCAGCACGGCGGCGGTCACGGGAACGGCCTTGCCGAGGGGAACCAGGAAGTTACGGGCGTAGCCCGGGGCCACTTCCACAAGATCCCCATCCTTGCCGAGGCTCAGCACGTCTTCGCTGAGCACCACCTGAACACGCTTGGCCATGGCTACGAACCCTTGAAACCGACAGAAAACCGATTTGGAACCTTACGACAGAGAAGGGCCTTCTTCGCTGTTCGCTGAAGAAGGCCCTTGAACCCGGGGACCAGCCGGGCCGGCTTGGGAATGCATGCCAGGGCCTGATCACCCCTCCGCGGTGCCCGGATCAGCCGCCCGGGGCAGCCGCACCTGGGTGGCCAGGCCGATGCCCTGCAGCAGGCGAATGTGCTGCCAGGTGAGGTCGATCTGGCCGGGGCCGAAGCCGTGGCGTGCCGAATGGGGGAAGGCGTGGTGGTTGTTGTGCCAGCCCTCGCCGAAGGTGAGGGCTGCCACCCAGGGGTTGTTCATCGAGTTGTCGCCGCTGTCATGGCGTGCCTCACCCCAGCAGTGGGTGGCGGAGTTCACCAGCCAGGTGCAGTGGTACACGAGCACCAGGCGCAGAGGGATGCCCCAGAGCACCAGGGCCCAGCCGCCGGCGCCGGTGGCGGTGCCGATCCAGAAGAGGAGCAGGCCGAGCACCAGCTGCAGGCTCAGAAACCAGGTGTTCAGCCAGCGGTAATAGGGATCGCGGCCCAGGTCGCCGGTGAGGCGGGGCACCGCTGCCATGGCGGGGATTTCCTCGAACATCCAGCCCATGTGCGACCACCAGAAGCCCTTGTTGCTGTCATGGTGATCCGCATCCGTATCGGAGAACTTGTGGTGGTGGCGGTGCAGCCCCACCCAGTCGATCGGACCGTGCTGGCAGCTGAGGGCGCCGCAGGTGGCGAAGAAGCGCTCCAGCCAGGTGGGCACCTTGAAGGCCCGGTGGCTGAGCAGGCGGTGGTAGCCGATCGTCACGCCCAGGCAGGCGGTGACCCAGTAGAGCACCAGCAGGCTGGCCACGGCCGGCAGGCTCCAGAAGCGGGGCAGCAGGGCCGCCAAGGCCAGGAGGTGGATCACCACCATGAAGCCGATCGTGCCCCAGCGGGCCCCGGGCGGTGCCACCGGGATGGGCTCACCGCGGCGGGGCTGGTGCAGGGCGCTGGCGCGGCGATGGGCGCTGGCGCCGCCGCTGATGGTGGCGGCCGCCCGGGTGTGGAGAGCGGCGGGGCTGGGAAGGGGTGTGGCGGCCATGAAGGACCGGTTCCGGGTGGATCGATAGAATGGTAGCAATACGGATCCAGATCACTTGGGTTATCGAGATGACATCGCATCGGGGCGGGTGGCCTTCGCTCATCTGATCCGCCACTGGCACGGCTGCAATGGCTGGTCCCACCGGGTGCTGCCGGGGCTGGCGGAGGCCCTTGATGTGGGTCGGGTGCACAACTCCCAGCTCTCGATGCTGCGCAACGGCAAGCTGGCCTCCCCAGGGCCGGAGGTGTTCCTCGCCCTGGGGCGGATCAATCGTTGGCTGGCGGTGGAGGCTCCAGAGGGCCGGCTGGAGCCCGGCCGCGCCGAAGCGCTGCTGGATGGCCACCATCCCGAGCTCTACGAAGCCCTGCAGGCTTCCGCCCTGCCGGTGCGGGGCGATGGCAACGAGGTGCTCGGGCCGGGGGAGCTGCTGGAGGTGTTCGTGGGTCTGCGGCAGGCCCCTTCCGCCTTCGATCTGCGCGTCGACGCCGCCGAGGCGGCCGATCTCAGTGCCGCCCTCGCTCTGCTGTTCACGGCCGGTCGGCCCTGGCGGCTCTGCCGCGAGCAGCTGCTGGCCGCCTATCCGGTGGAGAAACGCCAGCGCCGTGAGCGCTTCGCGGCCGTGATGGCCGGCCAGGGGGATTACAGCGCGGCGGAACTGGAGGCGGAATTGCTCGACCTGCGTCGCACCCTGGCGGTGCTCGGAGCGGCTGGCGAGGAGGACCTGGGGGCCGACCGATTCCTGGAGCTGCTGCGCCGGAGGGCTCGCCAGCAGCTCCCGTGGGAGGGTCCGGTTCCGGTGGACCTGGCCAGTGCCATCCGCCGAGAACTGGATGGAGCCGCCTGAGCTGGATGGGATCGCCCTAGCCGCCTAGGCCGGCGCTTCGGTGTTGGCGGGCCGGTCGGAGGCCCGGCGGCGATCCGTTTGGAGCTCGGTAGGGTCGAGCACGATCGGACCGGCGGCGGCGGCTTGGGCCCGCAGGAAGCCCGGTTGACGGGAATCCAAGCCGAGGTGCATCTCGATCGCCCTCACTCGCAAGGCCAGACTCGAGAGTGTGGTGCGGCCCTTCAGATCGGCATTGAGATCGGTTTCCAGAACCGAGAGCACATAGGCGGTGAGGCTCACACCAGCTTCATCAGCCCGGGCACGTACCAATTCATGCAGGTCTTCAGGCATCAACAGATGAACCTGTTTGCGTGCCAAGGTGACTGTCGTTTGATTTGTCCAACCGATTATAGGAAGCCTCAGAACCTTCTGGCAGGGGCTGAAGCGGTGCGGATTCGCTGTGCCCAGCCAAGGCTTCGCAGCAGGCGGATGTGCTGCCAGGTGATGTCGAATTCAAACCAGCGCAGGCCGTGGCGGGCGGAATGGGGGAAGGCGTGGTGGTTGTTGTGCCAACCCTCGCCGAAGCTCAGCAGTGCCACCCACCAGCAGTTGCGGGAGAGATCGGGAGAATCGAAATTGCGATAGCCGAAGGCATGGGTGGCGGAGTTCACCAGCCAGGTCACGTGATAGACGAGCACCAGGCGCAACGGGATGGCCCAGAGCACCAGGCCAAGGCCGCCGCCATGGACTCCGGCGTGTTCGCCATAGAACCAGAGGGCCAGGCCGAGGGGCAGCTGCGGCAGCAGGAACCAGCGGTCGAGCCAGCGGTAGAAGGGGTCCTGGCGGAGATCGCCGGTAAAGCGATGGATCTCCCGCATGGCCGGGATGTCATGCAGCATCCATTCGCTGTGGGCCCACCACAGGCCGCGGGCAGCGTCGTGGTGGTCGTTGGGTTGGTCGGAAAAGAGGTGGTGGTGGCGGTGCAAGCCCACCCATTCGATCGGACCGCTCTGGCAGGCCAGGGTGCCCATGAAGGCAAGGGTGCGCTCCAGCCAGCGGGGCGCCTCGAAGCTGCGGTGGGCCAGGAGCCGGTGCAGGCCTAGGGTCACCCCCAGAACCGTGGTCCAGTACAGAACCGCCAGGGCCACCACACCCTGCCAGCTCCAGAAGCGGGGCAGCAGGGCGGCCACCGCGCCCACATGCAGCACGAACATGAAGCCGGTGGTGCCGCCCTTGAGCTTCCGCTGCCGGGGAGGTAAGGCGGGGCGCTCGGCCACCAGCCCCGCCCGCAGCCTCAGATCACGGGGGGAGGGTCCGGAGCGATCGCCATCGCCTGGCAAGCGGCTGTTGTCGGCGCTGGAGCCAGCCGGAGGGGGAGATCCCGCGGCGACGGAAAGGGGCATGCGGTGCGGAAAGGGCGAAATGATGTGAGCAACCACCCGGAGATGGAACTCTATGCGGCGGAGCTGCGGCGCCAGGCGATAAAAGGGCTGGCTGGATGCTTCCGACCAGCCCAGTGAGGCGCAGGAAGCCGCCGGGTCGATGGTGGCGTTTAGGAGGTGGCGTTCAGGCGGTGGCGATCAGGGGTGGCGATCAGGCGCCGCCGCAGAAGCAGCCGACGACGAGAAGAACTCTGTCATCGTTGTATCTGGCATGAATGGCGTATCTGCCATGGATCAGCCATCGCAGATGCCGACCGGGGCGATTCAGATTGGGACCTCGCGGCGATGAGGGTGATGGGCAGGGCGGAAGCGGCTGGGTTGGGAGCTGGCGCGGGCGATTGCCCCACCTGGGCCCGGGAGCGGGTGGCGGCCGCCCTGGCGGCAATCGCGCCGCTGGCCGCCGCCCACACCGCTGCCGTGCGGCCCCGGCTGGAGCGGGTGCTGGCGGCCTTCGCGGCCGAGCGCCTGGGAGTGCAGCACTTCGCCTCGGTGAGCGGCTACGGCCACGGCGACCAGGGCCGCGAGACCTTGGATCGGGTGTTCGCCAGGGTGCTGCAGGCCGAGGCCGCCGCCGTGCGGGTGCAGTTCGTGAGCGGCACCCATGCCATCGCCGCAGCGCTCTTCGGGGTGCTGCGGCCGGGCGATCGGCTGCTCTCGCTCACCGGCCGCCCCTACGACACTTTGGAAGAAGTGATCGGCCTGCGGGGCAGCGGCTCCGGCTCCCTGGCTGAGTTCGGCATCACCTACGACGAACTGCCGCTCACGGCCGAGGGCCTGGTGGATGAAGAGCGGCTGGCGGAGGCCCTGGCGGCGCCCACCAGAATGGTGCTGATCCAGCGCAGCTGCGGCTACAGCTGGCGTCCCTCCCTGCCGGTGGCCACGATCGGACGGCTCTGTGAGCGGGTGAAGGCGCTGCAGCCCGGTTGCCTGGTGTTTGTCGACAACTGCTATGGCGAGCTGGTGCAGGAGCTCGAACCCACCGCTGTGGGGGCCGACCTGATGGCCGGTTCGCTGATCAAGAATTTGGGCGGCACCCTCGCCCCCGGTGGTGGCTATGTGGCCGGCGACGCCGAGCTGGTGGAGCGGGCCTGCTGCCGGCTTACCGCTCCCGGCATCGGCAGCGAGGGGGGCAGCGGCTTCGACCTGCATCGACTGCTGTTCCAGGGTCTGTTTCTGGCGCCCCAGATGGTGGCCGAGGCCCTGATCGGCGCTGAGCTGGTGGCGCGGGTGTTCGCCGACCTCGGCTATGCCGTGAATCCCCTGCCCGGGGCCGAGCGCAGCGATGGCATCCAGGCTGTGCGGCTCGGCAACCCCGAGGCCCTCAAGCTGGTGTGCCGCGCCTTTCAGGCCGCCTCGCCGGTGGGCTCCTACCTCGATCCGGTGCCGGCGCCGATGCCGGGTTACGCCAGTGAGCTGGTGATGGCGGGCGGCAGCTTCATCGATGGCAGCACCAGCGAGTTCTCCGCCGATGCGCCGCTGCGGGAGCCCTTCGTGCTCTACGCCCAGGGCGGCACCCACCACAGCCACCAGGTGATCGCCCTGGAGCGGGCCCTGGTTGATCTGGCCGAGGCGGGGCTGGTGGCGATCTGAAACGACGGCCGGGCTCTGCGGCTGGGGGCGCCGGGGCGCGGCGTCCTACAGACTGGAGCTACATCAGCGCCCCGCTCCATCCATGGCCCTGCCCATCCCCGAGGACTGCCGCTACGCCGACAGCCACGAGTACGCCCGACCCGAAGGCCAGGCCGTGAGGGTGGGCATCACGGCCTTCGCCGTGGATCAGCTCGGCGACATCGTGTTCGTGGAACTGCCGGAGGTGGGCGCCACCCTCAGCCAGGGCGCCAGCTTCGGTTCGGTGGAATCGGTGAAGGCCGTGGAGGATCTGCTGGCTCCGATTAGCGGCGTGGTGGAGGCCCGCAATGAGGCGGTGCTGGCCAGCCCGGAGGAGCTGCAGAACGATCCCTACGGCGAGGGCTGGCTGCTGCTGGTGAAGCCCGCCGATCCGGCCCAGCTCGAGGGGCTGATGGATGCGGTCGCCTACGGCTCGGCGGTGGAGGGTCATTGAGTTCGGGCCAGGGCAGGGGGTGCGCACCGGCCGGGGCCTTGAGCCTCTCCCTGTTCATTTTCCGGTTGCCGTAGCCGCTGAGCCGCCGCCGAGTCGCCACGTGTCGCCACAAAGACGCCCCCGATTTCACTCGGTGCCGGATCCGGCGCCGCCACGCTCTGATGCAGCAGCTCGTTCACGTTTCTTAGGATCAATGAAGTCTTAGTCCTGATCCGTGGCAGCACCCTTCCTGATTCGCCACCTCGGACCCGGACCCGAAGAACAACAGCGGATGCTCGCTGAGCTGCAGCTCGATTCCCTGGAGGATCTGGCCGCCTCCGTGGTGCCCGCCGACATCCTTTTACCTCCGGCCGCCGCTGCCGAGGGCTTACCCGAGGCCTGCTGCGAGGCGGAGGCCCTGGCTGAGCTGGCCACCATCGCAGCTCTCAACACACCGGCCCGTAGCCTGATCGGCCTCGGATACCACGGCACCGCCACACCGGCCCTGATCCAGCGCCATGTGCTGGAGAACCCGTGTTGGTACACCGCCTACACCCCCTATCAGGCCGAGATCGCCCAGGGGCGCCTCGAGGCCCTGCTCAATTTCCAGACCCTGGTGAGCGAACTCACCGGTCTGCCGATCGCCAACGCATCCCTGCTCGATGAGGGCACCGCCGCCGCCGAAGCGATGGCCCTCTCCCTGGCGGTGAGCCGCCGCTCCGGCGCCCGCAGCTACCTGGTCGACCAGGCCGTGCTGCCCCAGACCTTGGCGGTGCTTGCCACCCGGGCCGAACCGCTGGGGATCACGGTCGACACGATCGATGCCCAGGGGCTGGCTGCCTCCCTGGCTGCCTCCGGGCCCCTCGGCGATGGCGGCGACGGGGCGACATTCCCTGAGGATGCCTTCGGGCTGCTGCTGCAGCTGCCCGGCGTGGAGGGGCAGCTGTGGGATCCGGCTCCCCTGCTCGCCGCAGCCCGCGCTGAGGGCCTGATCAGCACCGCCGCCGTAGATCCCCTCGCCCAGGTGTTGCTGGCGCCGGTGGGTCACCTCGGCGCCGACATCGCTGTGGGCAGCCTGCAGCGCTACGGCGTGCCGATGGGCTTCGGCGGGCCCCATGCCGCCTTCTTCGCCACCAGCGAGGCCTACAAGCGCCAGATCCCCGGTCGTCTGGTGGGCCAGTCCCGAGATGCCGAGGGCAATCCCGCCCTGCGCCTGGCCCTGCAGACCCGCGAGCAGCATATCCGCCGTGACAAGGCCACCAGCAACATCTGCACCGCCCAGGTGCTGCTGGCGGTGATGGCGAGTTTCTATGCCGTGCACCATGGCCCCGACGGGCTGGCGGCCATCGCTCGCCGCATCCTCTCGCTGCGGGAAGCTCTGGCCGCGGCGCTCGCGGCCCTGGGGCTGCCCCCCGACCCCGGCCCCGGCTTCGACACCCTCGTGGTGCGCACCCCCGCGGCGGCCTCCCTGCGGCAGCGGGCGGTAGCGGCCGGCTTCAACCTGCGCCAGGGCAGCGATGGCCAACAGGCCGGCTCCGATGAGTGCCTGGCGTTCAGCCTCGATGAGCTCAGTAACCCAGAGGAACTTCAGCGGCTGCTGGAGGCTCTCGCCGCCGATGCGGCCCAGGCCTCCCAGGCGGTCGGGGTGCTGCATGCCCGGCTGGCGGCGGCCCCGGAGGCCTCGCCCTGGGCCCTCGCCGGCCTGCCCCTGCGCCGCGATCCCTGGCTGCGTCAGGAGGTGTTCCACCGCTACCGCAGCGAAACCGAGCTGCTGCGCTACATCCAGCAGCTGGTGTCGAAGGATCTCTCCCTGGTGCACGGCATGATCCCTCTGGGCAGCTGCACCATGAAGCTCAATGCCGCCGCTGAGCTGGTGCCGGTGAGCTGGCCCGCCTTCGCCCAGCTCCATCCCTTCGCCCCAGCCGATCAGACGCGGGGCTATGCCCGGCTGGTGGCGGACCTGGAGGCCTGGCTAGGGGCGATCACCGGCTTTGCGGGGGTTTCCCTCCAGCCCAATGCCGGCTCCCAGGGCGAATACGCCGGCCTGATGGTGATTCGCGCCTGGCACCGCAGCCGCGGCGAGGGCCACCGGCGGGTGTGCCTGATCCCCACCAGCGCCCATGGCACCAACCCCGCCAGCGCCGTGATGGCCGGCATGCAGGTGGTGGCTGTGGCCTGCGACGAGGCCGGCAACATCGACCTGGCGGACCTGGAGGCCAAGACCATCGCCCACGCCGCCGACCTGGCGGCCCTGATGGTCACCTATCCCTCCACCCACGGGGTGTTCGAAACCGGCATCCGTCGCATCTGCCAGCTGGTGCACGACCACGGCGGCCAGGTGTATCTCGATGGCGCCAACCTCAATGCCCAGGTCGGGCTCTGCAAGCCGGGCCTGTACGGCGCCGACGTATGCCATCTCAACCTGCACAAGACCTTCTGCATTCCCCACGGCGGTGGCGGCCCGGGGGTGGGACCGATCGGGGTTGCGGCCCACCTGGTGCCCTTTCTCCCCGGTCATCCCCTGGCGCCGGTGGGTGGCGCGGCCGCCGGTCTGGCGGGCGGCGGTCAGCCGATCGGGCCGATCTCGGCGGCCCCCTGGGGCAGCGCCGGCATCCTGCCGATCAGCTGGATGTATATCCGCATGATGGGCGGCGCCGGCCTGCGCACCGCCAGCCAGGTGGCTCTGCTGGCCGCGAACCTGATCGCCGAGCGCCTCGATCCCCACTTCCCGGTGTTGTACCGCGGCGCCGGCGGGCGGGTGGCGCACGAATGCATCCTCGATCTGCGGCCGCTCAAGCGCAGCTGCGGTTTGGAGGTGGACGACTTGGCCAAGCGGCTGATGGATTACGGCTTCCACGCCCCTACCGTGAGCTGGCCTGTGGCCGGCACGGTGATGGTAGAACCCACCGAGAGCGAATCCTTGGCCGAGCTGGATCGCTTCTGCGCGGCGATGGTGGCGATCCGCGGCGAGGCGGCCGCCCTGGAATCGGGCGTTGCCGATCCGCTCGACAACCCGCTCAAGCGCGCTCCTCACACCCTGGCCGCCGTGACCGCCGATCTCTGGGATCGTGCCTACAGCCGCAGCGAGGCGGCCTTCCCAGCCGGAGACCAGCAGCGCTCCAACAAGATCTGGCCGGCCGTGGCCCGCATCGACAACGCCTACGGCGATCGGAATCTGGTCTGCACCTGCCCCTCCGTTGAAGAGGTGGCAATCACCGAACTGGCTGCCTGAGGGTTCAGCAAGCTACGCTGGGAGCCCCTTATGGCTCATATTGGCCTTGATTTCCTATTTTCCGGTCCTGGTGGCCGGAGAACCGGAACTGCAGCCATTCATTACAGGGGACCATGAACGGCAACGGCAACGGCAACGGCGACCAACCCTCGGCCCCCAGGGGGGGCGTGAGGCGGGTGGAAGGCACCAATGTGGTGCGTGTTGCCTTCGGTGTGCTCCGGGCCCGGCGGGCCCGCCCCGAGCGTCCTGATCACTGGGCCACCCTGGTGCTACCCCTACATGGCGGCGGTGGCGGCGGTCCCACCCCTCCCCAGGCGGCCTGAGCACGTCTTGGCCGACCGCCCGTGGCAGGCGGGCCAACCCGGATCGCCGCCGTTCCGAGGGCGAGGGCGGTCCGGTGGCCGGGGGCTCAGTCCGCCTGCAGCTCCGGTTCGCGGTAGGGGATGAAGTTGGCCTTGCGGGTGCCGCAGATCGGGCAGGTCCAGTCTTCGGGAATCGCTTCGAAGGGGGTACCGGCGGCGATACCGGAATCCAGGTCGCCAATCGCTGGGTCGTAGATCATCGAGCACACCTTGCAGATCCACTTGCCGGCCACCGGTTCGGGGGCCTCGCCTGCCAGGCCCTGACCCTTCAGGGCCTGGAGGGCCACGCCATAGCGCTCGGCGTGGTGATGCTCGATCGGCGTCAGCAGGCCGAAGTTGCGGGCGGCTGTGCGGAAGATGCCGGCATGGTCCTTGGATTCGGCGATCTGCTCCTCGAATTCGGCCGTGGCGGCGCCGTCGCTGTCGGCGCGGGCCTGGGCGGCGAATTCCGGGTACATGGTGGTGTACTCGTAGGTTTCGCCCTCGATCGCCAGCTCTAGGCAGCGGCTGAGGATCGCCTGCTTGCCGGCCTCATCGAGGCGCTCGGGGTCGCTCACCACGAGTTCGGGGTGGAGCAGACGGAAGTGGGCGAAGGCGTGCTCGGTTTCCTGGTTGGCGGTGTCGCGGAACAGGCGCGCCAATTCGGCATTGCCGAGTTGCTTGGCCACATCGGCGAAGAAGAGGTATTTGCGGTTGGCCATGCTCTCGCCGCCGAAGGCGGCTTCGAGGTTGGCCTGGGTGGCGGGATTGGAGAGGTTCATGGGTAGGGGGATGCGTCCTGGTGGGATCTTAAGCGAAGTCGGAATGAGTATGAGCTGGGTGGCTGGGGTTGGATGGCGGTTCCCCGTCCGCCGCTTGGTCGGCATGGTGAGCGCCTCGGCGGCTCGGCGGCGCCGCCTGGCGATGGCGGGGCGGCCCGGGGGATGCTTCGGATTCGGCCGCCGCCGAGCGGCAGGTGGCGCAGTGCCCGTAGTACTCCAGTGTGTGGAACAGGGGCAGGAAACCTGCGCGCAGCTCAGCCGGCAGCGGCTGATCGTGCATGGGGCACACCGGCAGGGTGACGCTGCTCCCACAGAGCACACAGGTGAGGTGGTGGGCGTCGTGATCGACCGGCGCGTAGAGGGTCTCACCAGTGGGCAGCAGGCGACTGCGCACCAGGCCCCGCTGTTGCAGCCAGCGCATCTGGCGGTAGATCGTGGCCAGTCCGATGCTTTGGTGGCACTGACTCAGCCGGTGATGGAGATCCTGGCTGCTCAGTTCGGCGCCCGCATCGCGCAGGGCATCCAGCAGGAGTTGCTGGCGGGGCGTGAGCGGCACCTGGCCGGAGCTGAGGTTGGTGGTGCTGCTCATCTCCTGGATCGGGGAGTTCGCG
>BJHE01000041.1 GCA_014191755.1 Cyanobium sp. | reverse complement strand
CTCGAGCTCGATCCCACCACCTGTGCCCGCCAGCTCTGGGGGGGCTATGAGATCGGCTGTGCCCACGGCTCCTATTTCCAGCTGCCCAATCTGAAGGTGAACCGCGACATCTTCGCCGGCCACATCCTCGGCACGGCGCGGGAGCTCGGGGCCCGCCGCAGCGACACTTCGGGTGCCACCGGCTAAGACGTGGAGCTGGCGGTGGAGCTGATCCAAGTGTGAGAGCTTGCTCCCAATCGCCGGCGCCGCATCACATGGACGAGCCCGCCGCCATTGCGCCGATCAAGTTGGAAAGCAAGGCCTCGCCTTGTGGGGTGTGCAGGTAGCGCTCGGGGGCGGCACCGCCGAGGGCATGGTTAGGGCGGCGCAACCAGCGCTCCACCCAGGCGGCGGCATCAAACGGTTCGGTATTGCCCGACTCACGCAGAAACTGCTCCACCTGCTGGATCAGTCTGGTTTCCACCGCCGGCACGGCTGAGCCCTCTCCAACAGAATCCGGATTGCCTGCCGCCGCGACGGTGGAACTGGCAGCTGTAATGCCAGTGCCAGTAACACTGGCATTCGCCTCGGTGGTGGATTCAGCTGATCGGGCCATCCCTCCACCATGGCACTGGAATCGAGTTGACAATGGTGTGGTGATGGCTTAGTCAGCCCAGATCTGCTCGAGCTCGATCACCAAGCCGGGAAAATCCGCAGTCGCCTCAAGCCGGGAGGCATCACTCAGGGCGCTGAACGGGGCCGCCTGGGTGGCTGGGTCCGAACTCCATACCTCCACGGTTCGCCGCCGCGGCAGCAGTAACCAGCCCAGCCGCGCTCCATTGCTGATGTACGACGCCATCTTTTGCCGCAATGGCTCCAGCTGATCCGACGGGCTGGCCAGCTCCACCACCAGATCCGGGCAGAGGGGCGGAAAGCCTTCCCGTTCAGCCTCGCTCAGGGCGCGCCAACGATCCAGCCGCACCAAGCTGGCGTCTG
The DNA here is from genome assembly GCA_014191755.1 of Cyanobium sp. Lineage (GTDB taxonomy): Bacteria > Cyanobacteriota > Cyanobacteriia > PCC-6307 > Cyanobiaceae > Cyanobium. The sequence goes on along the minus strand of BJHE01000041.1, from coordinate 21,313 downwards.
GGCTACGCACGGAACCATCCGCAAGCCGAAAGCCACCGGAACTCTCGAACACGATCCAGCCGTCGACAGTTCGGGCCCAGGACTGCAGCTGGAATACCAATGCCGAGTTGCGTGCACTGGTGTTACCGCCGGTTGGGGTCATCTCGATCAGGGTGCCATCGGCATCAAGTTCCAACACCGCCTCCGGATTAGCGGCACACACCTGCGCGAACTGATCTGGGGTGAGGCTGAGCGAGCGAGGCAGGGTGAGCATGGGAGCCCTGCGGAACGAGTGATTTTAGGCTAGAGGGTTTGGGGGAGATGGGCCCCTGCCGGCGGATCAGATCCAGTCAGGCTTCGCAGCAGGAACGTTTGGCTGAGATCTTGCTGGTGGAGTCTCGGGGAGAGATGTAGAAATTGTCGGCGCCTACGGCGCCACTCGCAACAGCCAACGGCCAGGGTTAAAAAACAGCCGAGTGTTGAGGGATTAAGGGATTAAGGGTTTAGGGAAGGGCCCTGGGGGAGGCAGACCACACGGAAACCGACGTTGCCGACGGCAACGCCGGGGCGGTAGTGGTTGCGGAAGGCCGAGCGGCAGTACCTGGGGTAGTCGTACCAAGAGCCGCCGCGAAGCAGCCTTAGCTCATCATCAGCGGCAGCAGGAATCAACCAGGGTTGATCATCGCCAGGGGCGAAGTTGTACCTGTCATGCCAGTGGTCTTCGCACCACTCCCACACATTGCCGTGAAGGTCATGCAGGCCCCAGCCATTGGCCGGGAAGCTGGCCACGTCGCTGGTCTGCTTTCGATACGTGCCCTTGGGGCCGTTTCCATAAACGTGATTGCCGTCGTAGTTGGCCAGCTCCGGCGTCAGCGTGGCCCCGAAATGGAACGGTGTGGTGCTGCCGGCGCGGCAGGCGTATTCCCACTGGGCCTCGCTCGGCAAGCCGTAACGCTGGCCCGTGCGCTGGTTCAGGCGGCGGCAGAACTCCAGCGCATCCAACCAGCTCACCTGCTCCACCGGACGGTTAGCTCCCTTGAACTTCGAGGGATCGGGCTTCAGATCGCGCTCCAGCTTCTGCCAACCCGCCACCGCCCGCCACTGGGACTGGGTGATCGGTGTCTGGGCCATGAAGAAAGAGCCCAGGGTCACTTCGTGCTGGGGCCCTTCATGCTCCACACGCTCCGATTCGTCCATCGGAGAGCCCATCAGAAAGCTGCCGGCTGGGATCGTCACCATGTTGAGGGCCACCCCCTCGCCCAGATCCTCCCGGTAGCCCTCCACCTGCAGCGGCCGGCGCTCCATGCTCCAGCGGCCGCCTTCCTGGCGCAACAGGCAGGTGCTGGTGACGAAGCGCTGCAGGGGAACGGTCGGGGCAGATGGCTCGGCCGCCTCGGCCTGGGCTGCCTCGGGCTGGACCGCTCCTGAGCGGACCGTTGCAACGGCCTGCCGATCAGCGCCTGGAAGAACCGACGACCCGCTCCTGGGGGCAGCAGCCTGCCGAGGTCTTCCGGCACTGTCGCCCCGTGTTTTCGCTGCTGCAGGTGGCGAATCCTGGCGGAGTTCGAGCGCCATCTCGATCGCCAGGGCGATCTCCACCAGCGCCTCCTCCTGTTCCACAGGGTCCATGCGCGCCAGAGGCCGGCCCGGATCCCCCAGAGCCTGATACGCAGAAATCGGCGTGCGCCTGACAAGGCTGGGCCGCACGGGCACCCAGAGGATGCGCAGTCCTTCCTCCTCGGCCGCCGCCAGCAGCTGCGGCAATTCCGAGTTGGTCACAAACTCGGAGGCCAGGAAATCCGAGCTCACCAGCAGCAGCGCCACCTTCGCCGCAGCCAGCGCCATTTCGATCTCTTGCCTCCACTTAGCCCCTGGTGGAATCTGGGAGTCGTCCCACAGACGCAGGCCATGGCTGCGCACCAGCGGCCGAATCATCGTCTGCAGCCGCACCACCCACTCCCGATCGACGTGGCTGTAGCTGATGAACAGCTGATCGCGTTCGGGGGGTGGGGTCATCGCATGCCGCCAGGCGGGCGCCGTTCCGGTGCGGCAGGATTCTGGTGGCGAGGGTAGGGCACCAGGCAAGGCCTACTGATGCCGGGGTAGTGCTGCATGGCGGAATTGTGCGGATCAGTTCCAGCAGGCAGCAGCGGGCGTTGCTCTGCACGCCTTCGGGGAATCAGCAAGGCCGGGCGGTGCTTATCCTGGTCATCTGACCAACTCTTCAGGCCCCCCTGATACAACGAATCAGCGTGGCTGCCGCAAAGTCCAGGTTTTCTGCCGTGCTGGCCCAGGTTGAGGCCGGCGAAGAGGTGGTCATCACACGGCGAGGGATCGCCATCGCCAGGATCGTGGCCGAACCAGCTCGCCTTGGCGACGGATTCGAGCTGCAGGAGCTTTTCCAGTTCACCAACGCCCAACCGATGCATCAAGGGCCGGATGCCGGCAGCTTCATGGCTGAGCTGCGCCGCGCTGGCCGCTAAAGCCTCAGCAACCGGGCCGTGCAAGGCCGCGGCAAGGACCTCCTGCCCATACCCGTCTAACCCTGGCGCCAAGCGATAACCATTGACTCAGATAGTCATCTGGTCATGCGCCGCGTCAATCTGGCGTAGGCCAAGGCGGGGCTCTCTGGCCTGCTCGATGCGGTAGAAGCCGGGGAGGTGGTGGTGGAGATCACCCGGAGGGGGTGATCGGTGGCGCGGCTGATCCGGGAAAGCGACGGCGAGGCGGGGTCCGCCGTGGAACTGCTGCGGGAGCTGCACAACCAGAAGCCGTGAGAGCGGCAGAGATCCACCCCCTGGTGGCCAACACCCGCTGCTCATCGCTAATAAAGTCAGCCCTTCTTACGGCCATGGCGGTGGGGGCACTTACTGCCGGCCAGGCTCAGGCCATTATTGTGAATGTGAATGGCCTAGATTACAACGTGACCACATTTACCGGGACTTACAACGACAACCCCAGCAAATTCGCAACTGCGGCCAATGGGGGAGTCATGCCTTGGTGGGGTAACTCTTCTTTGGCGTATGATTTCGCTTTAGCAGTAGGATCATCGTTGGGATACTGGCATCCCAACGACTACCCTGATAATGGTCCAGATTTTGCCTACGGATATGACGATACCCAACATGGACACGCTTTGCCTGGGTGGTGGTGGAATGGGAATTTTAATTTTGTAGGCTCCAGTGGTCAACGCACCTTTGACAACACCGTTTGGGCCCAAGTCGCCCCAGCATCGTCAGCGGCTGTCCCTGGCCCCCTTCCTGCCCTTGGCGCCGCCGCTGCCTTCGGCTTCAGCCGCAAGCTGAGAAAGCGCATCAAAGGCAGCACCAAGACCGGTTCCGGCGCCTACAGCCTCTGATCCGATACCTGGCACCTTTCGCGAATGCCAGGGACTGATTGACCTTGGCCAGTTGGGTTCTTGGATCACCAGCCAGCGGGCGGCTCTAAGCCACCGCTGGCTGGTGATTAGCCCGGCAGTTGCGGCTTTTCTCATGCTTAGTGAATTCGCATCTCTGATCCTTTTCTCTCTGTTTCCGCGGCTCTTAAGATTCGAGCAGTAACAACAATAAGTTCGCTTCCTAGTCGCATGAGCTGGAACCAACTTCGAAGGTTTTGATAACTGCAGCAATGGCGTGGTCACCTACAAATCAGCTGCAGCGCTGGCAGGGTCCGTTCCTCTTCTGGGTGCCCTTGCCCTCCTGCCCATTGCGGCCTAAGCGTGGCGCGAGTGATCCGAGAAACCGACGGCGAGGCGGAATCCGGCGATTGGGTCGCCCGCCTGCGTCGCTTCCACGCTCACCAGCGGGCCGGCGGGGTCCGCCGTGGAGCTGCTGCGGGAGCTGCGCGATCAGGAGCCATGAAAGCCACGGCGGCAACCAGCCCCCCGTTTGGCAGCGCTCGCCACCAAGAACAGGCCTGTCGGGGACAAAAATGGAAGGGATGACCCCGCAGCGGCCGGATCCGCGCGCTTAGCCCCCATGCCTGACGCCTCCGCCGCCGCCATCCTCCCCTCCCACCTGCTGCCCAGCTACCGCCAGGCCGCCCTGGAACGGGAGGAGCTCGGGGTGCCGGCCCTGCCGCTCAACGCCGCCCAGGCCTCCGCCCTCACCGCCCTGCTGGAGCAGCCGCCTGCCGAGGAAGGTGGCTTCCTGCTGCATCTGCTCAGCGAACGCATCCCGCCGGGGGTGGATGAGGCCGCCTATTTGAAGGCCAGCTGGCTCACGGCCGTCGCCCGCGGTGAGGCCAGCAGCCCCCTGGTGTGCCCCCTGGAGGCCACCCGCCTGCTGGCCACCATGATCGGCGGCTACAACGTGGGCGCCCTGATCGAGCTGCTGGCCAGCCCCGATGCCGTGGTGGCCGCCGCCGCCGCCGAGGGCCTCAGTCGCACGGTGCTTGTCTACGACGCCTTCCACGACGTGATCGAGCTGGCGGTCAGCAACCCCCTGGCCCAGCAGGTGGTGGAGAGCTGGGCCGCCGCCGAATGGTTCACCAGCCGGCCGGAACTGCCCGAAGCGATCACCGTCACCGTGTTCAAGGTGGAGGGCGAAACCAACACCGACGACCTATCGCCGGCCACCCACGCCACCACCCGGCCCGACATCCCCCTGCACGCCAACGCGATGCTGGAAACCCGCATGCCGGGGGGTTTGGGTCTAATCGGCGAGCTCAAGGGCAAGGGCTATCCGGTGGCCTATGTGGGCGATGTGGTGGGCACCGGCAGCTCGCGCAAATCCGCCATCAACTCGGTGCTGTGGCACACCGGCACCGACATTCCCCATGTGCCCAACAAGCGCAGCGGCGGCGTGATCCTGGGCGGCAAGATCGCGCCGATCTTCTTCAACACCGCCGAGGATTCCGGCGCCCTGCCGATCGAATGCGACGTGACCGCGCTGAACTCCGGCGATGTGATCACGATCCGGCCCTACGCCGGCACGATTGAGCGGGCCGCCGGGGAGCCGGGCGCCGGTGAAATCGTGGCCCGCTTCGAGCTCAAGCCCAGCACGATCACCGATGAGGTGCGCGCCGGCGGCCGCATCCCCCTGCTGATCGGCCGCTCGCTCACCGACAAGGTGCGCGCCCAGCTGGGCCTGAGCGCCTCGGAGCTGTTCATCCGTCCGGCCACTCCGGCCGACACCGGCAAGGGCTTCACCCTGGCCCAGAAGATGGTGGGCAAGGCCTGCGGCCTGCCAGGGGTGCGTCCCGGCACCAGCTGTGAGCCGCTGATGACCACCGTGGGCTCCCAGGACACCACCGGGCCGATGACCCGCGATGAGATGAAGGAGCTGGCCTGCCTGGGATTTTCCGCCGATCTGGTGATGCAGAGCTTCTGCCATACCGCCGCCTACCCCAAACCGGTGGACCTCAAGACCCACGCCGAGCTCCCCGATTTCATCAGCTCCCGCGGTGGCGTCGCCCTGCGCCCCGGCGACGGCATCATCCACAGCTGGCTCAACCGCCTGCTCCTTCCCGACACCGTGGGCACCGGCGGCGACAGCCACACCCGCTTCCCCCTGGGCATCTCCTTCCCCGCCGGCTCCGGCCTGGTGGCCTTCGCTGCCGCGATCGGCGCCATGCCACTCGACATGCCCGAATCGGTGCTGGTGAAGTTCACAGGGAAGCTGCAACCGGGCGTGACCCTGCGCGATGTGGTGAATGCCATCCCCTATGTGGCGATCCAGCAGGGCCTGCTCACGGTGGAGAAGGCTGGCAAGAAGAACATCTTCTCCGGCCGGATCATGGAGATCGAAGGATTGCCCGATCTCAAGCTGGAGCAGGCGTTCGAGCTCACCGACGCCACGGCAGAGCGCTCCTGCGCCGGCAGCACGATCAAGCTCTCGGTGGAAACGGTGAGTGAATACCTGCGCAGCAACGTGGCATTGATGAAGAACATGATCGCCCGCGGCTACCAGGATCCCCGCACCCTGGCCCGCCGCATCAAGGCGATGGAGGCCTGGTTGGCGAACCCAGTGCTGCTGGAGGCCGACGCCGACGCCGAATACGCCGCCGTGATCGAGATCAACCTCGATGAACTGAATGAGCCAATCCTGGCCTGCCCCAACGACCCCGACAACGTGAAGCTGCTCAGCGAAGAGGCTGGCAAACCAGTCGATGAGGTGTTCATCGGTTCCTGCATGACCAACATCGGCCACTACCGTGCCGCGGCCAAGGTGCTGGAGGGCCAGGGTGCCAACCAAGCCCAACTCTGGGTCTGCCCGCCCACCCGCATGGATGAGGAAAAGCTGAAGGAGGAGGGCTACTACGCCACCTTCGAGGCGGCCGGCTCCCGCATGGAGATGCCGGGCTGCTCGCTCTGCATGGGCAACCAGGCGCGGGTGGAGGACAACACCACCGTGTTCTCCACCAGCACCCGCAACTTCAACAACCGCCTCGGCAATGGCGCCCAGGTGTACCTGGGCAGCGCCGAACTGGCGGCGGTCTGCGCCCAGCTGGGCCGCATTCCCAGCAAGGAGGAGTACCTGGCGATCGCGGCCGCCAAGATCGATCCCCTCGCCGATCAGCTCTACCGCTACCTCAACTTCGATCAGATCAGCGGCTTCGAGGATCAGGGCCGGGTGGTGAGCAGCGAAGATGAGGCCAAGGTGCTGGCGGAGGTGTGATGGTCGTCAGGATCTGATCAGAATTGAGAAGCCTTGCAGGTAAGTGCGGATAAGTGCGGAAAGGATTGCTGACGTTCAGCCGTTCTCCGCCTACGGTCCATTAGTCCCTCGTAACGGACCCTCTCCGATGACTGCCTCCTGGATGACAACCCTGCGCACCATGCTGGCCCCCCTGCGCCGCCTGGTGGTGGTGGGTCTGGCCCTCATGCTGACCATCAACCTTGCCGCCTGCAGCGGCGTCGTCTCCAGCGACGCCAAGAGTGCCGCCCGCACGGTGGTGCAGGTGGCCAAGAGCGCCGCTGATGTGACCGGCAACGAACAGCTCAAGAACGTTCTCACCCCCGTGCTGAACGTGCTGAAGGCCACCGAGAAAGAGGTGGAGGCCGACAACATCCCGGCCGCCACTAACGCCATCTCCAAATTCAAGGGCCTCTGGGATACCGCCGCCCCTGTGGTGAAGCTGGCCGCCGGTGACAACTACGGCCTGATCGACAAAGGCGTGAACCTGCTGACCAAGACCTTCGGTGGCGAGACCGCTCCCACCAAGGACAATGCCCTCACCGCCCTCACCGGCCTGATCAAACCCCTCAAAGCCCTGCTCGGCTGAACCCTGGCTCCGACCCTGATCGGTCGGACCACTTTCACCGCAGGCCATCCGATCGACTCGGGACAGGCCCTAGGGAGCGGTAACGCTCCCTTTTTTGTGATCACACGCCCTGCCCACGGCAGGAGCTGAGGTGGTCAGGTGGTTGTAGCAGTTGTAACGATATGCCCACAAAGCTGGAAGAACGGCCCAGCCCCTCTAAAAGGAAGGCGAACGCCGCTTGCTTTTCCATGCGCCCGATCAGCGCCATTCGTCGCTCCACGATCGCTGCTGCCGCCTTGGCCGCCCTGGCCCTCACCGGCTGCTCCGGCACCCAGGAAGCCGCCCGCCAGGCGGGTGACCAGGTCGGCCAGGCGGCTAAGGATGCCGCCGCCACCACCGGCGAGGCCGCCAAAACCGCCGCCACCGCCACCGGCCAGGCGGCCCTCGGGCAGGCCGTGACCCCTGTGCTCGATCTCCTCAACAAGACTGAGGGAGAGGTCAAGGCCGGCAATATGGCTTCGGCCATTGCTGCCATGGGCGGCTTCCAGGCCCTCTGGAACACCGCCTCGCCCGTGATCAGGCCGATCGCCGGTGACAAGTGGCCCCTGATCAACACCGCCGCCAACCTGGTGCTCAGCACCTTTGCCAAGGGCGCCACGCCCACCCCTGCTAACGCCGGCTCCGCCCTCACCGGCTTGATCGGCCCCCTGAGCGCCCTGCTCACCAAGTGAGTCCGGGTTTGGGCCAGGGCCACAACCCTGATCCATCCAGCCCACCAGCGCCAACCATGCCACCAGCCCGGGGTTGTCACGAACTCCGGGCTTTTTTTTGGCTTGGCTCTGGCGCCAGGCGCGGTCGCGGTGACACGCTGGATGCTCCAGCCGTCCATCCCTGAACCAGGAAACCCTGCTGTTTGAGCCCGCCAGGCCCACGGCGGACGCCCTGCGGGTGGTGCTGGCCTTCCCGAGCACCTACGGGGTGGGCATCACCAGCCTGGGATATCAGGTGGTGTGGGCCACCCTGGCCCGCCGCGCCGATGTGGATGTGCGGCGGCTCTTCACCGACCGGGGGGATCCCCCGCACCGGCACCGTGGGGGAGGGGCCGAACTGTTCGGGCTCTCCCTGAGCTGGGAGCTGGATGGTCCGGTGCTCCTCGATCTCCTGGAGGATGAGCGCATCCCGATCTGGAGCCACCAGCGGGGTGATCACGACCCGATCGTGTTCGGCGGTGGGCCGGTGCTCACGGCCAATCCCGAGCCCCTGGCACCCTTCCTCGACGCCGTGCTGCTGGGGGATGGAGAACAGTTGTTGCCAGCCTTTGTGGACGCCTTGCAGGCCTGCCGGGGTCAGCCCCGGGCCGAGCGGCTCCGCAGCCTGGCCCGGGTGGAGGGGGTGTATGTGCCGTCCCTCTTCGCACCCCGCTACAGCAGCGATGGAATGTTGCTGGCCATCGAACCGACCGAGGCCGGCATCCCCGATCAGATCAGCAAGCAGACCTGGCGCGGCAACACCCTCAGCCACTCCACGGTGATCACCCCGGAGGCCGCCTGGCCCTCGATCCACATGGTGGAGGTGGTGCGCAGCTGCCCGGAGCTGTGCCGCTTCTGCCTGGCCAGTTACCTCACCCTCCCCTTCCGCACCCCCTCCCTGGAGGACGGCCTGATCCCAGCGGTGGAGGTGGGGCTGGCCGCCACCCAGCGGCTCGGCCTGCTTGGCGCCTCGGTGACCCAGCACCCGCAATTCGCCGATCTGTTGACCTGGCTCGATGGCGATCGCTTCGAGAGCGTGCGGCTGAGCGTGAGTTCGGTGCGGGCCGCCACCGTGACGCCCCAGCTGGGGCGGATCCTGGCCAAGCGCGGCAGCAAATCGCTCACGATCGCGTTCGAGAGCGGCAGCGAGCGGATGCGGGAGGTGGTGAACAAGAAGCTCGCCACCGAGGAGATCTTCGCCGCGGCCCGCTACGCCCGCGAAGGGGGGCTCAGCGGCTTGAAGCTCTATGGGATGGCCGGTCTTCCGAGCGAGGAGGAGGCCGACATCGAAGCCACCGCCTCCCTGCTGCTGGACCTGAAGAAGGCCACCCCGGGCCTGCGGCTTTCTCTGGGGGTGAGCACCTTCGTGCCCAAGGCCCACACGCCCTTCCAGTGGGACGGAGTGCGGCCGGAAGCTGAGCAACGGCTCAAACTGCTAGCGAAGCGCCTCAAACCCAGGGGCATCGAGCTCCGGCCGGAAAGCTATGGCTGGAGCGTGATCCAGGCCCTCCTCTCCCGCAGCGACCGGCGGCTCGCTCCGGTGATCGCCGCTGCCCGGGGAGCGCACACCAGCCTCGGAGGCTGGAAGAAGGCCTATCGCGCGGTTCAATCCGGTGAGGCCGAGGCCATCGCCGCGGCACCGCCCGGCCTGCCGCCACCACCCGCCTGGGATGGGGTGGTGCATGGACGCTGGGAGGAGCACACGGTGCTCCCCTGGCAGCACCTGAAGGGACCGCTGAACAGCGCAACCCTGTGGCGACACCGCAACGGCGCCGGCCTGGCGGCTCCGATCGGTGAATCCAGCGGCGAGGGCATCGGCGATGGCATCAGCGAGCCTCCTAGTGCCGCACCGGAGGAAGGCTGACGCAGACCCGCGACAGAGCGCAGCGGTACTGGCCGTGCCCCTGGCGCAACCCTCAGACGGGGGCCGGGCTCGCCACAGGCAAAGCCCGCTGCGGCTCGGGCCGCACCATGGCCGGCAGCCCCGCCAGCAACACCCAGCCCGCCACATTGATGCGGCTGTCATAGAAGGGCATATCGGTGGCATGGAGCGCCACCAGCACCAGCACGGCGGTCCACCAGCCCCGATCGAACACACCGCCACGCAGCAGAGCGGGCCCGAATGCCCGCAGCAGCAGCCCCAGGACAAAGCCCACCAGCAGGAGCGCCGCGGGCAGACCATGGCTCAGGGCCAGATCAATCGGCAGGTTGTGGGGATGGCCATGCCAGTGGCCGGTGCGCAGGGGGTAGATCAGGCTGAAGGCCGCGGCACCCCAGCCCAGCCATGGGCGTTCGGCGATCAGGCCGAGGGCGACATGCCACTGGGCCAGCCGGGTGATCTCCTGGGGGCGTTGGCCGGCGAAATGAAGGTCGCTGAGCCGGCCCCAGATCGCTTCCGGCACCACAACACGGGCCGGAGCCTGGAGGAGCTCCGGCACCCCCACCAGACTGGCAGCGGCGATCACCGCCACGGCCAGGAGCAACAGGGGCAGCAGCCAGCCCCAGCTGAGTGGTCCGGCCACCAGGGGAACGGCCAGCAGCAGGGCCCCCCAGCCATTGCGCGAATCGGTGAGGAACATGGCGGTCACCAGCCCCACGGTCAGCAGGAGCACCACGGCGCGGCGACGGGGATCGAGACGGGGCTGCAGCAGGGCCGCCAGCAGCAGGGGCCAGGCCAAGGCCAGCCAGGAGCCGGCGATGTTGGCGTAGTCGAACAGGCCTGCCAACCGTCCAGGAGGGTTGCCACCGGCCTTGATATGCCAGATCACCAAACCTCCTAAGGCCTGGAAGGGTCCGTGCCAGCCCCACCAGAGCTGGCCCAGGCCCGTGAGGATCACCGGCACGGTGGCCGCCACCAGCGCCAAGGCCACCCGGCGGCGGGCCGCGGCGGTGGCGAGGTAGGGCTGGAAGCCCCAGAAGGCCCAGAAGAACGGCAGCCAGTTGCCCAGGCCCACCCAGGACAGCCAGCCGCTGTAGGCGCCGAAGCAGCCCAGCGCCATCAGGGCCGCTATCAGCAGCAGCATGCGGTTCGTCGTGGCGGCCAGGATCGGGCGACGGCCCCGGCTGCCGAGGATCAGGGCCACAAACAGGAACAGCCCACCGAAAAAGGCACTCGCCGCCAAGAGGAACACACCGATCTGGAAACAGCGCCAGCCCAGGGGGGCCGCTGCGGCCGGCCTCTGGGCCAGCAGCCGACGATCAAGGACTTGCAGAAAGGCGCTCAAGGAGGCGAAACCAGCCATCCTTCACGATCGCACCAGAGGTTCCCGCCGGCCGAAGGCCCCCCCGCAGCCATGCTCCGGCGAAACCCTTCAGGCAAACACCGCCGTCCGGCCCCGGTAGACCATCACCTGGCGGCGCAGGACCAGGCGCACGGCCCGGGCCAGGGCCAGGCGCTCGGTGTCGCGGCCGAGGCGGATCAGATCCTCCACCTCATCGCGATGGCTCACGGCCATGGTGGCCTGCTCGATGATCGGCCCGCCATCGAGTTCCTCGGTGACGAAATGGGCCGTGGCGCCGATCAGCTTCACCCCCCGCTCCCAGGCCCGGTGATAGGGCTGGGCGCCCTGGAAGGCGGGGAGGAAGGAATGGTGGATATTGATCACGGCGGGGAAGCGCTCCAGAAAGCCGGCACTGAGCACCTGCATGTATTTGGCCAGGATCACCAGTTCAATGCCGTTCTCCGCCAGCAGCGCCAGCTGGGCCTCCTCCGCCTCGGCGCGGTGGGCAGCGCTCATTGGTAGGTGCACGAAGGGAATGGCGAAGCCAGCCGCCACACCGGCCAGGTCGGGATGGTTGCTCACCACCAGCGCCACCACCATCGGCAGTTCACCGGAGCGGGTGCGCCAGAGAAGATCCACCAGGCAATGATCCTGCCGGCTCACGAAGATGGCCACCTTGGGGAGGTCATCGGAGAAGTGCAGCTGGCCTTCGCCGCCGATCCGGGCCGCCAGGGACGCCGTGGCGGCCCGGATCGCCGCCCTGGGCAGGCCGAATCCTTCCAGACCCCACTCGATCCGGCTGAGGAACAGGCCCGCCCCGGCATCGGTGTGGTGATCGGCATGGCGGATGTTGCCACCATTCGCCGCCACCCAGCCGGAGAGCTCACTCACCAGCCCGGGGCGGTCGGGGCAGATCAGTTGCAGGATCGCCGAAGGGGAGCCCATGGCCAGGTCCAACTACGCCCATTGTCACCATCCGGCCAGCTTCGAATGGCCCGTCGGCCCGTCCGCGCCCATCCCTGGGGTGAGGGCCGGAGGCTGCGGCAGGGTGCTGTTGCAGGGTGCTGTTGCAACCGGCTAAGCGCCGTTCTCCACCAGGGCCAGCCTCGGTACAGTCGCGGCATTGTGCCGATCCATTCCATGCTCCGCCCCGCCAGTCCGGTCGCCCCGGCCCCCGCAACCGCCCTGGAGGGCCCGGGCCTCCTGCGCCGCCTGGCGGCCCTACTCCTGGCCGTGGTGCTGAGCGTTTCCGTGGCGGCCTGCAGCGGCAGCCGGGCAAGCGCGCCGACCACCCTCTCCCCCGAAGCGATCAGCGCCATCACCCGTCAGGCCGAGGGCTTCCTCGCGGCCCGCGACCGACTGCCCGACTTGGCCGAGCTCGTGAACACCCGCAACTGGGTGTTCGCCCGCAACCTGATCCACGGCCCGATGCAGGAGGTGAGCCGCGAGATGCTCTACATCAACAAACTGCTGCTCCCCTCCGAGCGGGCCGAAGCCACCCAACGGGCCAAGGAGCTCAAGGCCTCCCTGGCCGATCTCGATGAAGCCGCCCGCCTCCAGGACGGCGACGCCCTGCGCAAGGCCTACATCAAGGTGGCCAGTGGGTTCGGTCTCTATGCCCAAATCCTGCCCCAGGAGGTGAAGGTGGCCCTGAACCAGGTCTGAGTCAAGGGGTGCTCCCTTCGCCGTGACTGACCTGCCCCCCAGGCCAGGACCAGAGTCTGAGCAGACCCAAACCAGACGCACCGACCCCTTCAGGCCCTCCACCGTGATTGTTGTGGGGGCCGGACTGGTTGGTGTGGCCGCTGCGTGGTGGCTCCAGAGCCATGGCCACCGGGTGCTGATCGTGGACCCTGGCGGTGGATCAGAACATGGATCCGGATCTGGCAGCGGCGCCAACTTGAACGGCAGCCAGGCGGCCCTGGGGGTGCTGATGGCCCGGGTCTTTCATCGCAGCCGGGGTCGGGCCTGGCGGTTGCGCCAGCAGAGCCTCGACCTGTGGGAGCAGTGGCGCCAGATTCTGGAAGGGCGCGCCCACCCGATCCCCTGGAGACCCGGACTGCTGCTGCTGGCCAGCGACCCAGCGGAGCTGGAACGGCAGCAGGCGCTGGTGACCGACCCGATGCGGCAGGGGATGGGCCTCCAGCTCTGGAGCCAGGACAAACTGGCGGAACTCAGCCCGGCAGGGCCCGCCGCCGTGGGCGGCCTGTTCTCAGAATCCGACGGGCAATTGGATCCCGGCCTCACCCTGCACGCCCTCCTGAGCGATGGCATCGAGGCCGGGCTTTGCCACCAGTCCGGTCGGGCGGTGGCGCTGGAACCTCGCGGAGGCGGCTGGCAGGTGCGCCTCGAGCCAGGGGGCGTAGCGGAAGCTGAGTGGGTGCTGGTGTGTGCGGGGGTCGCCTCCGGGGCGCTTCTGGAACCCCTGGATGTGCTGGAGCCGATGGAGCCGGTGCTGGGACAGGCATTGGAACTCGAACGGGCACCCAACGACGCCCCCCGGCCCACCCCTCCGGAGACCCTTTGGAACTGGCCCGGGGCCGTGGTGCATGGCGGAGTCAACCTGGTTCCCCGGCCCGACCTGCCAGGAGGCCGGCGCTTCTGGCTCGGAGCCACGCTGGAACCGGGCCTGAGGGCAGATCCAGCACGGCTGGAGACCCTGCGGGAGCTCGGCGGTGCTGCACCGCCCTGGCTGGAGGCTGCCCACGAACGGGGTCGCTGGCAGGGGCTGCGCTGCCGGCCCCAAGGGCAACCCGCTCCGCTCCTGGAGCAGGTGGCGCCGGGGCTGCTGCTGCTGAGCGGCCACTACCGCAATGGCGTGCTGCTGGCCCCGGCCAGCGCGGACTGGGCGCTGCGGTGGATCGAGGGGGCCGGCAAACGCTCTTGATCACGGACGGCCCCGGGGCGTTGGGCCAACGAGGGCCGAATCAGGGTCCAAGGGTTGCCGGCATCGATCAGCGTGATCAGGCGCAGATCGTTGTTGAACGCTGTCAAGAGAGGAATTACCCTATAGGTATCACCATGCCAACTGCTGTCAGCTACTCCGGTGAGCGAGAAACGCATCCCGACGCAGTCACCAAGACTGCGGCTGGCAGATAAAACATCGCAGGGGATCGTGTCGTCAATGGCGATCACTGTGCCGGGATGACTGTGGCGCAGTGCATGCAGGACATCGCGATAAGTTTGCTCAAATGTGTGCAGGCCGTCAACAAAGATCAGATCATAAGTGGTGGCAGGATCATCTGTATACAGAATAGGGACAGGCATGAAAAAAAGCCCCCCTTACGGGGAGCTGGAGGCAGCCATAGGCTGACAAGCACCTGATCGGATCAGGCCCCTGGCCGGCTCACTTGCTCTCGGTGAATTCGGCGTCGATCACATCATCGGCGGAGCTGCCGGAGGCGGAAGCGCCATTGCCGTTTCCGCCGGAGGTGCCTGCAGGAGCAGCATCTGCACCGGCCTGCTGGTACACCGAGGCACCGGCGGCATAGAGGGCCTGCTGGAGTTGTTCCAGGGTGGCCTTGATCGCAGCGGTGTCGTCCTTCTCGACGGCAGCCTTGAGGTCGGCGGTGAAGCCTTCCACCTTGGCCTTGTCGTCGGCCGCCACTTTGTCGCCGAGCTCGCCGAGCTGCTTCTCGGCCTGATAGATCAGGGTTTCAGCCTGGTTCTTCAGGTCGATCTTCTCGCGCTTCTCCTTGTCGACCGCGGCGTTGGCCTCGGCATCCTTCACCATCTTGTCCACCTCGTTGTCAGAGAGGGTGGAGGCACCGGTGATCGAGATGCTCTGCTCCTTGCCGCTGCCCTTGTCCTTGGCGGTCACGCTGAGGATGCCGTTGGCGTCGATGTCGAAGGTGACTTCGATCTGGGGCACGCCGCGGGGCGAAGGGGGAATGCCATCGAGGCGGAAGGTGCCCAGCGACTTGTTGTCGCCCGCCATCTCGCGCTCACCCTGCAACACGTGGATCTCCACGTTGGTCTGACCATCCACCGCGGTGGAGTAGGTCTCCGTTTTCTTGGTGGGGATCGTGGTGTTGCGGGTGATCATCTTGGTCATCACACCGCCGAGGGTCTCCACGCCGAGCGAAAGCGGAGTGACATCCAGCAGCAGGATGTCCTTCACCTCACCGGCCAGCACACCGCCTTGGATGGCGGCGCCCACGGCCACCACCTCATCGGGGTTCACCGTTTGGTTGGGGTCCTTGCCGGTGACACGCTTAACCAACTCCAGCACCGCCGGGATGCGGGTGGAACCGCCCACCATCACGATCTCGTCGAGCTCGCTGGTGGAGAGCTTGGCGTCCTTGAGGGCCTGCTCCACCGGCACGCGGCAGCGGTCGATCAGCTTGGAAGCCAGCTCCTCAAACTTGGCGCGGGTGAGGGTGAGGTCGAGGTGCTTGGGGCCCTCGGGCGTGGCCGTAATGAACGGCAGGTTGATCTCGCTCTGGGTGGCGCTGGACAGCTCGATCTTGGCCTTCTCAGCGGCCTCGGTGAGGCGTTGCAGGGCCTGCTTGTCCTGGCGGAGATCGATGCCCTCATTGGACTTGAAGCTATCGGCGAGGTAATCCACGATCACCTTGTCGAAGTCGTCGCCGCCGAGGTGGGTATCACCAGAGGTGGAGAGCACCTCAAACACGCCATCGCCCACCTCCAGCACCGACACGTCGAAGGTACCGCCGCCGAGGTCGAAGACCAGGATGCGCTCGTTGCTCTTGCGGTCGAGGCCGTAGGCAAGGGCCGCGGCGGTGGGCTCGTTGATGATGCGCAGCACCTCAAGGCCGGCGATCTTGCCGGCATCCTTGGTGGCCTGGCGCTGGGAGTCGTTGAAGTAGGCGGGCACGGTGATCACCGCCTGGGTGACGGTTTCACCGAGGTACTTGCCGGCATCTTCGGCCAACTTGCGCAGCACCTCAGCCGAGATCTCCTCGGGAGCGAACTGCTTGTTGAGCACCGGTGACTTGATTTTCACATTGGCACCGGCCTTCTCCACCGTGTAGCTCACCTCCTTCGACTCTTCGTTGACCTCATCGACGCGGCGGCCGATGAAGCGCTTCACCGAATAAAAGGTATTTTCGGGGTTCATGACCGCCTGGCGCTTGGCGATCTGCCCCACCAGCTTGTCTTGGTTCTTGGTGTAGGCCACCACCGAGGGGGTCGTGCGGAACCCTTCGGCGTTGGCGATCACCGTGGGCTTGCCGCCCTCCATCACGGCGACGCAGCTGTTCGTGGTGCCGAGGTCAATACCGACGACCTTTCCCATGGATTCCCACCTCCTGGAGTGGATGAAATGCGGACTGAGAGCATCTTCAGCAGGGCCCCTCCCCTGCGGCGAGGCGTGGTTCCCGAACCGCAGGCCACCCGGCAAGAGCCACAAAACCAGTGGCCACCTACGGTTTCAAGGGCTGAGCCGGGTCCGAACCCGGACTGAACAGGGTTCGAGCAACTCCCGCCGGCTCCGATCCCCGACCCTTCGCTGCCGATCCCGAACCTTCGCTGCCGTTCACGCCCTGTTGCCGTTCACGCCCGATCGCCAGCCGATCCCTCCTCCCACCCCGCCTGAGCCGCCATGCCTGCCGACCCGCAGCCAACCGTCGCCACTGCAGCCACCGGCAGAGCGGAGCCCGGCGGCTCCACCGCCCTGGTGGGGGTGCTGGGGGATCCGGTGCGCCACTCGCTCTCGCCCGCGATGCACAACGCAGCCCTGGCGGCCCTGGGACTCGATTGGGTGTATCTCGCCCTGCCGGTGGCAGCCGCCGATCTGGCCACCGTGGTGGCAGCCCTGGAGGCACTGGACTGCCGCGGCCTCAACGTGACCATCCCCCACAAGCAGGCCGTCGCCGCCCTTGCAGCCGAGCTGAGTCCGCTGGCGCAGCGGCTGGGGGCGGTGAACACCCTGGTGCGGCGGCCCGGGGGCGGCTGGCTGGGCACCAACACCGATGTAGAGGGCTTTCTGGCTCCCCTGCGCGAGGGCAACCGGCCAGAACAGCGGGCGCCTGGACAGCGAGCGCCTGGACAGCGAGCGGTGGTACTGGGCTGTGGTGGCAGCGCCCTAGCCGTGCTGGCCGGCCTGGAGCAGCTGGGCTTCAGCTCGATCGCCGTGGCGGGCCGCAACGCCAACGCCCTGGCAGCCCTGCAGGCGGGCTGCCGGGACTGGCTCCCTGCCCTGGAGCCCCTCGCCTGGACCACGGCGAACGACGAGCGGCTGTTGCAGGCCCTGGCCAAGGCCGACCTGGTGGTGAACTGCACCCCGGTGGGCATGGCCTCCACCAGGGATCCCATGGCAGCGAACCGATCGCCGCTCGCCGCCGCGGCCCTGGATCGGCTGCGGCCAGGGAGTGGCGTGTACGACCTGATCTACACGCCACGGCCCACGACCCTGCTGCAGGGCGCGGCGGAGCGAGGCTGCCGCACCTGGGATGGGCTGGAGATGCTGGTGCAGCAGGGGGCGGCCGCCCTACGCCTCTGGAGCGGTCGCGACAGCGTGCCTGTAGACGCAATGCGCCAGGCCGCACTGGAGTGTCTACAGGCCTCCTAGCTTGGAGAGCAAACCACGCTGCCGATCAGCCACGCTGCCCATGCAGGATCCCCCCCTCTGGCAACGACTCCTGGGGGCCCTCGCCTACCTCCTCCCCTGGAGTGACGCCATCCCCTTCGGCCAGGCCCTCTTCGGACCGCTGCCCTGGCTGCGCTGGCTCGCCATTCCGGCCCTGCCCGTGATGCAGCTGCAGCAGAACATCCCCTTCGGCGGCCTGGTGCTTTTCCTGGTGCTCTTCCTGGCGGTGGTGCGCAACCCTCAGGTGCCCTATTGGATTCGCTTCAACGTGCTCCAGGCGATCTTGATCGACATCGTGCTGGTGCTGCTCAGCCTGGCCTTCAACATCCTGCTGGGGCCTCTGGGGGGCAGCTTCCTGGTGCACACCCTGCAGAACACCGTGTTCCTGGGGGCCCTGCTGGTGGTGCTGTTCGCGGTGATCCAGAACCTGCGGGGCAAGGAGGCTGAGATCCCCACGGTGTCGGAGGCGGTGCGGATGCAGCTGTTCTGAGCAGGCCGGCCTCGGGCCCGGCCCCATGCCTGGCCAGCAGTGGTTGGGGGGTGACGCTGCGATAGGTTGTGAAGTCCGTCGCTGGCGGGCACAACGCCCGGCAGCCCCTGCGGTTCCACCAGGCCACCCCTGGCGACTTCCTCTTTCAGGCGACCATGACGCAGCCCTATTACGAAACGATGTACATCCTTCGTCCGGACATTCCGGAAGAAGAGGTGGAAAGCCATATCACCAAATACCGGGATCTGGTGATTGAAGCCGGCGGCGAGGTGCTCGACAATCAAATGCGAGGCAAGCGGCGCCTGGCCTACACGATCGCCAAGCACCGCGAGGGGATCTACGTGCAGCTCAACCACAATGGCGATGGCCAGCAGGTGGCGCCTCTGGAGCGGGCGATGCGCCTCTCCGAGGATGTGATCCGCTATCTCACCGTGAAGCAGGATGGGCCGATGCCGGCTCCCCGCTCCCTGCCGACCGGCAGCAGCGAAACCGTAAGCGCCCCCACGGAACCAGCCCTTAGCGCCGCTGAGTAGGCCCCCACCAAGACAACGGGGAGCAGCACCGAAGCCACAAAACGCCTACAAAACCACCCCCAATCAGCCGCTGATCCGATGTTCTGCATCAGATCAGCGGCTTTTTTACTTCAAAAGGTCAACGCGCCCAAAGACCCCCCCCAACATGGCCGACGGCGTTGCCAAGCGTTGCCGAGGTGTATCCAGTGACGATGAACCCAAGCAACCGCGGCACAAAAGCTGCCACGGGCCAACCGCTCCGAATCCCTCCGCCGCCACCGCAGTCTCTGGGACGGCCCCTGCATCTGGCACTCCTCGAAGAGAGCGAACCCGTGGCAGCAAGCGGTGACGGTGGCGGTGGCGATAGCGGTGGCCATCCCCAGCGTCCCGTCGCGGTCACCGGCACGGCCGCCTCGGCGACGAGCACCGAACCACCCCTTTCCTCCGCCACCCGCCGGCTTGAACGGGAGTTGGCGGATCTTGAAGAGGAGGTGGCGGCCCTGCAGGAGATGCTCCAGGAACTGCCCACCATCTTCGAGCGCAAATTCCTGGGTCGGCTGCAGCAGCTCCTGGATCAGCAATACAGCCTCGAAGGGGAGAACCAGGCCCTGCGAAAACGTCTGCTGGCGATCGCCCCGGGGGCCGAGAACGAGCCGCTGCCCCTGCGTCCCCTGGGCCTGCTGCCCCCAGCAATCCGCGCCGCCCTGAAGCAGCGCGCGGAAGCCGGTGATCGCAGCGGCAGCCTCAGCGATGCCGAGCCGACCAGAGCCGGGTCGGCAAACCCCACACATAGATGAAGCCCTCGGCGGCCCGGTGGTCGAAACGGTCGTCGCTGCCGTAGGTCGCCATGGCGTCCACGTAGAGGCTGTCGGTGCTGCTGCTGCGGCCCACCACCGTGGCATTGCCCTTGTAGAGCTTGATGCGCACGCTGCCGTTCACCGTGGCTTGGGTGCGATCAATAAAGGCATCGAGGGCCTGCTTGAGAGGCCCGAACCAGAGGCCCTGGTACACCAGATCCGCCCAGCTGGCTTCGATCTGCCGCTTGTAGCGCTGCACGTCGGCGGCCAGGGTGAGGGATTCGAGCTCCTGGTGGGCCCGGATCAGCAGCAGCAGCCCCGGGGTCTCGTAGATCTCGCGGCTCTTGATGCCCACCACCCGGTTCTCGATCATGTCGAGCCGGCCGAAACCATGGCGGCCGGCCAGCTCATTGGCCCGCCGCACCAGGCTCACCGGATCCAGCCGCTGGCCATCGATCGCCACGGGATTGCCGGCTTCGAACTGAATCTCCACGACCTGGGGCTCCGCAGGAGCGGCGTCCACCGAGACGGTCATCGCGTAGACCTCCTCAGGCGGCTCCACGTTGGGATCCTCGAGAACACCGGCCTCGATGCTGCGGCCCAGCAGGTTGAGATCGATCGAATAGGGCGACTTCTTACTCACGGGCGCCGGAATACCGCAGCGCTCGCCGTAGGCGATCGTTTGCTCGCGGCTCATCCCCCACTCCCGGGCCGGGGCCAGCACCTTGAGTTCGGGCGCCAGGGCACCGATGGCCACATCGAAGCGCACCTGGTCGTTGCCCTTGCCGGTGCAGCCATGGGCCACCGCATCGGCACCCACCTCCCGGGCCACCTCCACCAGCCTGCGGGCGATCAGAGGGCGGGCCAGGGCGGTGGACAGCGGATAGCGACCCTCGTAGAGGGCATTGGCGCGGATGGCGGGGAAGGCGAACTCGGTGATGAAGGGTTCAATCAGGTCGCCCACGATCGACTGGCTGGCGCCGCTGTCGAGGGCCTTGCGGCGAATCGGCTCGAGCTCATCGCCCTGACCGAGATCGGCGGCGAAGGTGATCACCTCCTCCACGCCCCATTCCCGCTTGAGATAGGGGATGCAGACACTGGTGTCGACGCCGCCGGAATAGGCCAACACCACCCTGCGGGCCCGGGGGGTGGCGCTGGGGCCGTCGGGATTGGCCTGGGGCGTCGCCGTCATCAGTGCTGCTCGTGGGGAATTGCCTCCGATTGTCCCTCCTGGCCGGGAGCCGGCAGGGTCCAACGCCCCAGCAGCCACAGAGCCATGGCGAGGGGGGGGAGCAACAGCAGCGTCCAGATGGGGCCAGCGGCCGGAGTGAGCGAATCGGGCCAACGGCGCCCGGCGCCCACCAGGGCAGCGCTCAGTCCGAGGGCCAGGAACCACAACAGAGCGATCTGCCGGAGCTTGAGGGCGAGGTTTGGCATGGCTCCAGACGGCTGGAAGGTAGATTGGTTGATCCGCCCATGATGGGATCAGGCTCGGTCGATCCAAATCCACCGATTCAAATCCAACGAAGCCAAACCCAGCCACGCCAGCCCGCTCCAGCGGCGGCAAGCCCTCATCGGCGCCTCCGCCAGCAAGCGAACCCTGCCTGCGACCAACCCGCACCCGGGCCTGCGGTTCTCCCGATCGACGCCAGGACCGACAACCCGAGCGGCAACCCAGTCTGGCTCAGCACCACCTTTGATCCAGGCGGAGCCTGCGATCCCGCAGCCCACCGCTCCCCACCCCAGCCCCCCGGCATGAGCATCCTCGACACGATCAATCCCTCCCTCACCCGCTACCGCCGCGACGAACCG
>BJHE01000040.1 GCA_014191755.1 Cyanobium sp. | reverse complement strand
GGTTGCCCAGAGGTGTGGCCAGAGGACAGCGCTCCAGGAAGCCCCGACAGGAAAAACGGCTGAAATCGGGCGTTCCAAGCCGCTGAAACCCTGGCAACAAGCCCGGACGGAGCGCGATCAGCTCTCAAGAGGGGAAAACGCGCCTTCTCAGGCGGTTTTTCCGCAAACTCTTAGGGCCATGCGAGCCCTGAGGCTGCTCTTCGCTCCTTGCTTGCCAAAGGGCCGGGCCGCCCCCGAGCATGGCAACCTTCCCTTTGTTTTCAGCAGCATGGCCGCCGAACGCTCCTTTATCGCCATCAAGCCCGACGGGGTGCAGCGGGGGCTGGTGGGGGAGATCCTCGGCCGCTTCGAGCGCAAGGGCTTCAAGCTGGTGGGCCTGAAGCAGCTCACCCCCAGCCGCGAGCTGGCCGAGAGCCACTACGGCGTCCATCGCGAGCGTCCCTTCTTCGCTGGCCTGGTGGACTTCATCACCAGCGGTCCCGTGGTGGCGATGGTGTGGGAGGGCGACGGCGTGATCGCCAGCGCCCGCAAGCTGATCGGCGCCACCAAGCCTCTCGAGGCCGAGCCCGGCACGATCCGTGGTGATCTGGCCATCAATATCGGCCGCAATGTGATTCACGGCTCCGATGCCCCGGAAACCGCTGAATTTGAGATCGGCCTCTGGTTTACCCCCGCCGAGCTGAGTGACTGGACCCCGGCCGATCAGGTGTGGCGCACCGAGGGCTGATTGCTCCGTGCCCCCTCTGCTCACGGCGGCCGCGGGGTGGTGAAACTGCTTGCTGGCGCCTCGCACCAAGAAGCCCGGCCGGATCCAGGTGCTGCTGGCTAAAGGCCGCAGCTTCCGGCTCGGTGGTGATGCCGTGGCGCGCCACGATGTGAGCGTGATCCTGGCCAGCCGGCTGGAGCGCCTCACCCGCCAGTTCCCGGACACGTCGATCCTGATCAGCCGAGCCCTTCTGGAGCTCCTGCCGGACCGCCTAGAGGTGGTGCCCCTCGGCTTCCATCAGCTCAAGGGCCTTCCCGATCCGGTTGAGGTCTATGGCCTGCTCGGTCTTCGCTGAAGGGGCTAGGAGCTGGCCCCCGCCAGTTCACCGACGCGCCTATGCCTGCTGCGTCCTTGGTGGTGAGGGCCGGTCATCGGGGCCGGCCGGCTGGGAGTGTTCCATAGGATTGGCTCCAGCCTTAAATCCGCGCGATCCCGATGTCACTGGCCGCCACCGCCTCCGCAGCTCCCGCCGCCACGGACGATCAGGCGGCCTGGGAGGCCGTGATCGGACTGGAGACCCACGTACAGCTCGGCACCGACAGCAAGATCTTCACCGCTGCCTCCACCACTTTCGGCGATGACCCCAACACCCATGTGGATCCCGTGGTGTTCGGCCTGCCTGGCACGTTGCCGGTGCTCAATGCAAAGGTGCTCGAATTCGCCGTCAAGGCGGCGCTGGCTTTGAATCTCAAAATCGCCGCGCATAGCAAATTCGATCGCAAGCAATATTTTTATCCCGATCTCCCCAAAAACTATCAGATTTCCCAATACGACGAACCCATTGCCGAAGCGGGCTGGATCGAAGTTGAGGTGGCCGAAAAGGGCAAGGAAACCTATCTCAAAACCATCGGCATCGAGCGGCTTCATATGGAGGAGGATGCCGGCAAGCTGGTGCATGCCGGCAGTGATCGCCTGGCCGGCTCCACCCATTCGCTGGTGGATTACAACCGCGCTGGCGTGGCCCTGGCCGAGATCGTGAGCAAGCCGGATCTGCGCACCGGCCGTGAGGCGGCGGAGTATGCCTCGGAGATTCGGCGCATCATGCGCTACCTGGGGGTGAGCGACGGCAACATGCAGGAAGGTTCGCTGCGCTGCGATGTGAACATCTCCGTGCGGCGGGGGCCGGATGCACCCTTTGGCACAAAGGTGGAGATCAAGAACATGAATTCCTTCTCTGCGATTCAGCGGGCCTGTGAGTATGAAATCCAGCGCCAGATCAAGGCCTATGAGGCCGGTGAGCCGGTGCTGCAGGAAACCCGCCTCTGGGACGAGAGCAAGCAGCTCACCAAGAGTATGCGCAGTAAGGAGGGCGCCAGCGATTACCGCTATTTCCCCGATCCGGATCTCGGCCCGATCGAGGTGAGCGCCGAGCAGCGCCAGACCTGGCTCGCTGAGTTGCCGGAGCTGCCCGCCGCCAAGCGCCACCGCTATGCCGACCAGCTGGGTCTTTCGATCTACGACGCCCGCGTGCTCACCGATGAGCGGCCGATGGCGGAATACTTCGAGGCCGCCGTGGCCGCCGGTGTCGATGCGAAGGCGGTGGCCAACTGGATCACCGGCGACATCGCCGCCCATGTGAATGCCGAGCGTCTCTCTTACACCACCCTGCCCCTGCGGCCGGAGCAGCTGGCCGAGATGGTGGGCCTGATCGAGGCCGGCGCGATCAGCGGCAAGATCGCCAAGGAGATCCTGCCGGAACTGCTGCAGCAGGGCGGCTCCGCCAAGGCGATCGTGGAGGCCCGGGGCCTCGGGATAATCAGCGATCCGGCGGCGATCACGGCGATCGTGGAGGAGCTGCTGGCGGCCCACCCCGAGGAGGTGGAGGCCTTCCGGGGCGGCAAGACCAAGCTGCAGGGCTTCTTTGTGGGGCAGCTGATGAAGAAGACCGGCGGCAAGGCCGATCCCAAGCTCGCCAACCAGATCCTGAATACCAAGCTGAAGGGCTGAGGTTCAGCGCCTGTCGTGGGGATCAACGGCTCGCGACGGGCAAGTGGTGACAGTGCTGATCCATGGAGCTCAGGCGAACCGGCTCCAGTGGAAGGCCTCCAGCAGCCCATTGTTGCTTTGCTGGCCAAGGATCGCGCCCGCCACCAGCTCGGCGCTGATCGCCGCCAGCAGCACACCGTTGCGGTGGTGGCCGGTGGCTAGCCACAGTCCCCCGATCGGGCCTTTCCCCAGGAGCGGTGCCTGATCCGGCGTGCAGGGGCGGAAGCCCCACCAGCGCTCCATTGGCGGCCAGCCCGTGGCGGTGGGCAGTAGGGCATCGATGCCCGCTTGGAGCTGGCGCTGGCCCGCCGGGGTGAGGCCCTCACCGAAACCCGCTTCCGGTTCGTTCGTGGCCCCCACCACCAGCAGTCCGTCCTCGCGGGGCACCAGATAGGTGCCGGGGCCGAACACCACCCGGCTGAGGGCTCCGATCGGTCCCTGCAGCGAGAGCATTTGCCCCTTCACTGGAAACACCGGAAGCCCAGGCAGCAGCTGGGAGCTCCAGGCGCCGCCGCAGAGCACCGCCTCGCGGCAGGGGAGGGTGAGCTCCTGGCCGTCGGCCCGCCGCAGGCGCACCGCCGCCAGCTGCTCGCCAGGCGCTTCACACGTTTGCTGCCTTTGTGGTTCCGTGACCAGCCCCAGCACCTCGCAGCCCTCCTCGAACCGCACACCCTGATGCACGCAGGCCCGCTCCAGGGCTCGCATCAGACGGCGGCGGTTGTCGATTTGTCCGTCCTGGGGGAACAGCAGGCCCGCCCGCCAGGTCGGGCCGATCCCGGTGATCTCCCGCTCCAGGCCGGAGCGATCCAGCCGCTCGCCCTGGGCCGCGGTGGGGTAGGCATCCCGTTCGGCGGCGCTGGCGAAGGGCACCACAATCCCGCAGATCCGCAGGCCGCAGGCCAGGCCGCTGTCGGCTTCGATCCGCGCCACCCAGGCGGGGATCCGCTCCAGGCTGCGCTGTCCCAGTTCGAGCAGGCGGCCGTTTAGGCCCTCGGCATGGGGGGCCAGCATGCCCGCGGCCACGAAGCCCGCCGCTTCGCTGCGCCGCCGGCTGAGCACGGTGGCCGCCCGGCCCTGGCGGACCAGTTCATGGGCGAGGGCCAGGCCGATCAGGCCGCCACCCAGGATCAGCACCGGATTGGTGTCGAGATCGGGCCCGGGTTCAGCGCTGGTGCCTGTCGGCATGGTCAAGCCGTTTCGCTCCGATCATCTCCGCTTCCAGGCCCTGCCGCTGGATCTCCCGGCCCATGGAGATCCCGGTGCAGTGATGCCGACAACCTGTGGCGTGCCTGTGGGCGTCGGAAGGCTGGGCTCCGCGTGCGGCAGGGCGAACGACTGGGGCGCGAGGGTTGGGAAGCCCGCCAGGACAGCCAGGACCATTTTGGTCAGATTGTGATTTGGATCACAGTTCAGGGGCTTCCCTTTGAGCAAGCTGATCTTGGGATTCTCAATTCAGCCATAAGGCCATGGCCCAGCACCCCTCGTGCCAGGTGTCATCCCCACCGACCTGCCGGTTCCAGGCACGGTCGGGATGGAAGCGCTGGGGTCAGGTGCTGATTCCGGGCACTTTTTTGCCCTTGGCACCCCTGCTGGCCCTGGCCCCCCTAGCCATCACGGTCTCCGCCTTTACGGAGCCCGCCATCGCCGCCGACAGCACACGCTCCATGCCCGCCAACCGGGAGGGAGGCGGCAGCCGCGATGCCTGCCAGGCCCGACGGCTGGTCCATCTGGTGCCGATCTCCGATCGCTTCGCCCCTGGTGAGCTGCGCAGGATCGCCGTGCTTGAGGGTTCTGCCCCACGCCCCGCTCCCCTGCAGGTGCGGATCGGTTCCCTCGGGGTCTGGACTCTGCCGGCCGAATCGGCTGGCATCCGCCTGATCAGCATCCCTCCTGTTGCCGTGGAAATGCTCTGGGAGAGCTCTCCGGTCTGCACGTCGGCTCAGGATCCGATCGGGGCGCCTCCCGCCCGCTCCTGGCTGCTGCCCCGCAGTGCGCTGAAGGCCGACCAGGAGGCCGACCAGCTGGTGCGTCTGCAGCTCCAGGAGCTCTCCCGGCGTTGTGGTTCCTCGGTGGAGGCGGCACCCCTGCTGCGGGCTTTCGCCCTGGAACACCTCACGACAATGCTGCCGGCTCAGCTCTCCATCCGCTGCGAGCCGCTCGCTCCGCTGTCCATCAAGGTGCCCTAGCGGATTCCTTTTCCAGCAGCTCCCACACCTCCACCGCCGTGGAGCGGCCGCTCAGCGGCAGGGTTCCCCAGAGTTTCCAGGGTCCCCGAATCGTTTCCCTCACCAGGGCGAGGGTGGTACCCGAGAGCAGCACCCGGCAGGCCGGCGATGGCCCCTCGTTGCACTGCAGACCTTCGATGCGGGCCGCGCAGTTCACCGTGTCTCCCACCACGCTGAACTCCCAGCGCTCCGGGGTGCCCACCGATCCCGCCAGCACTGGGCCGGTGTGTATTCCGATGCGAACCCGCATCTCCGGGAGTCCCTCCGCCCTGAGCTGGGCATTGAGGCTGGCCAGGGCCCGGCGGATCATTGCCGCGGCCTGCACGGCCGCCAGGCCCTCCAGCTGGGTGCCCCGGTCGAGGGGAGCTCCGAAGACCGCCAACAGGCCGTCGCCGGTGAACTTATTCACCAGCCCTCCCTCCCCCTGCACGGGACCCACCATGGCGGCCATGCCCCGGTTCAGCCAGGCCAGCAGCGCTTCAGGATCGAGTTGTTCGGCCACCTGGGTGAAGTGCTCGATGTCGGTGAACAGCACGGTGAGTTCGAGCCTGCGGCCGGGGAAACGGCCGCCTTCGAGCAGCAGTTCCCGTTGCCGCCATAGCTCACCAGCTACCGAGGTGGAGGTGGTCTGCTGGAGAAGACCCTGCAATTCCTGGCGCTGCTGCTGCTGCTCCTGGGCCCGCCGGGTCCAGGCCGCGGCCGCCAGGGCCGCCAGGGCCGCCAGCGGCGAGGCCGCGTCAAACCACCAGCCGCTGGCCAGGCTCAATCCCGTGGCCACCACCATGCCGATGGCCACGGCCAACACGGTGATCTGACTGCGGCGCAGAGCCCCGATCCCTTCCCCCAGGGCCACCCCCGCCAGCACGGCCGACACCAGCAGAGCGGAGTTCAACCAGGGCGGCGCCGCCCTCAGGCCCAGGATCCGACCCTCCTGGAGGGAGATCAGGGCCGCCAGGCGGTGGGCATGGAGTTCCACCCCCGCAAGGCTAAGGGATCGGCCAGAGTGGGAGCCCGCGAAGGGCACCCGGAAGCCGTCCCGCAGGGACGGCGCCTCGCTGCCGATCAGTACCAAGGATCCCCGCAGGCTCGCCTCCGGAACCTGTCCCGCCAGCAGCTCCCGCAACGACCAGCTGGGGAAGCTGCCGAGGCGATGGAAGGCCAGCATCCGCTGCACACCGCCATGGTCGAGGCCGTGGTAGCCGCCGCTGTTCGCTTGCAGTGGCTGGATCCAGGCAGGATCCCGCTGCAGGGCCTCCCGGAGGGGCCGGCCCGCGTTGCCCACCTCGAGCATCCGCAACGGCAGCGGCACCATTGCCGATCCCATGCCCCGAACGAACAGCAGATCCCGACGCACCACGTCGTCGGGATCGACCACCAGATCGTTGTAGGCCTGGCGGCTGGCCGGGGTGCCGCGGATCGCCCTGATCCCATCCACATGGCTGAACACTGAGACGAGCCGCGGGTTGCTCCTGCTCAGTTGCCTCAGGGCGCTGTGGGCATCGCCCACCCCGATGTCCCGGTAGAGGTCGAGGCCGATCGCGGCGGCTCCGGCTTGATCCAGCCGCTGGATCGCCCGAATCAGCAGGGCATCGTCGAGGGGCCAGCCAAGCTGCTGCAGATCCTGTTCATCGATGGCGATCAGCCGCACCGGGGTGGCGGCCCCGTTCGGCGCAGGGCGAAGACGAACGGTGAGGTCGTAGAGAATCAGGTTGGCGGTCTGCATCAGCCGGCTGCTCTGCAGCACCAGGAGCACCAGAGCGGCGGCGGCATAGGATCCCAGGTGGCTGGCGATCCGTCGCCATGGCCACCTCCTCCTCTCAGCCCGGGCAGGGAGTTCCGAAGGCAGCTGCGGTGGCGGGCTCAGGGCGGCCACTTAAAAGCGGTAGCTGATCCGGCTGTAGAGGCCGTTGTTGAGCAGCCAACCCTGGAGAAGGTTGGCGGTGGAGCCGCCGAACTGACTTACCCAGCCCAGTTCCAGCAGCCAGTGCTGGCCCTGCAGCCAGCGCACCAGCACCCCCCCGGCCCCGATATCCCCGGAGATTGTTCCCTCTTGGAGGTTGGTGCTGACCCGGCCGGCCCCGAGAAACGGCACCAGTTGAATTTCGGCCTGTCCGTGCTGCCAGGCGCTCCAGCTGAGTTCGGTTTCGCCGAGCAGGCCGCTGTCGCCGCTGATCACCTGGCCAGGCAGACCCCGCAGGCCGTTGTCGCTGCCGAGGCTGATCCCCATCGCGCCCGTGAGAGGGTTCAAGGCCTGTTGGGCTGCCGCCTGCAGGGTGAGCTGCCAGCGCCGGGCCGGGCGCCAGACGCCACTGAGCTGCAGGCCCAGGGCCTTGGACCTGCCGGGTTCGATGCCGTAGAAACCAAGGATCTTCAGCTGTTCGGCGGTGCTCAGGCCCGCCACACCCTGAAGGCCGTAGGCGCTGCCACTCCAGCTGATCCGTTCACCTTGTCCCTCGGCCGCCAGGCCGAAGCGCAGGAAGCCCGTGCGCAGCCAGCCGTCGCTCCCGGCTCCGAGCAGCAGGGGGAAGGCGCGGGCTCCGAGGTAGCCGTCGGTGCGATTCACGCTCAGTCCTGCGAAGCCGAACCAGCGGCTGTTGAGGGTTTCGCCGAGGTTGTAGTCGGCCTGGCCCAGCACCTGCAGCTGGCGGAAGGAGAGGTCTGGGTCGGGGCGGTCGAATTCGATCAGGTTGCGGCGGCTGGCGCCGAAGGCTCCGCTGATTTGGAGCCGGTCCCCCAGGGGCAGGGTGTAGCTGATCGAGGCCAGGCTGTAGCCCAGGTCAGGCTGGCTGTCGCTGTTCACCTCCCCATAGAGCAGCAGGGCATCGCCGCTGCGCACCAGATCGCCTTGCAGCAGGGTGGCCAGCCCCCGGAACTGGCCGCTGCCTGTGCTGCCGTCGTTGCGCAGGGAGAGGTCGCCCTGAAGGGTCCGCCGCCCGGAGTCCACCGTGATCACCAGCACGGCCCTGGTGGGGTCACTGCCGAGCCGGTTCAGGCTGGCCTGGATTCCCGCTACCCCGCTCAGGCGCTCCAGCCGGGCCACCCGGGCCTCCAGCTCGGGTAGGCGCAGCACCGTGCCCTGCAGGGGGAGCAGCAGGTTCCGCAGGCGCCGGTTCAACCGCCCATCGGGACCCTCCACCCGCACCTCCGCGATCCGGCCTTCCACCACCTCCAGCCGGCCGGCCGGTGGGTCCTGCCGCGTGTAGACGCGTGTGTTGGTGTAGCCATCGGCGTAGAGCCGGCTGCTGAGGGCCGCGGCGCAGGCCTGAAGCCGGGCGGCTGGATCCTGGATGTCCGCGCAGGGGGCCAAGATGGCGCGCAGGGTGGCGGCGTTGTAGAGCGTGAGGCCCTGGACCTGCGGCAGGGCGGGCTTTTTCGGCCCGGAAAGCCTGGCGGCTGGTGCAGATTCGGGGGCAGGGGCCGAGCTGGGGCGACCGGATCGCCCTGGTGTGGTGGGCAGTGGCGGACCGGCGGGAGGCTGCGCGGGTGCCACCTCCTTTTGGTTCGGCGTTGGGCGGGGGGCCTCCCCCGGCACGATCAGCTCACCGGGTCGACCAAGGGGGATCGATCCCCCGGGCCTAACCTCAGGAAGGCCTTGCCGCTGGCTGGGGGCCGGCAATCGGACGGGCCCCGGTTGCAGCGGCGGCGCGATGAGCTGGGCGAGCAGGAGCGGCAGCACTCAGGGGTTGGTATGGATGGGGCGGCCCGTGGTGGTTGGAGTGATCGTGATGTCTCCCTCGGACTGGTTGAAATTTTTCAGGAGCACGTAGTCGATGGATCGGGCCGGCAGGGCAGTGGCATCGCCGAGAACAAGTTGGGCAATCACGTTGCCGCGGTTACGTTCGGAGCCGTAAGGATAGCGGTCATTGGGGTAGGAGGCGAGAATGCCGATCGGTTCGTGGTAGACGAAGACAAGGCCCCGGTTCAACGGGATCGGTTCACTGCCGATCTGCTTGTAGACCGTGCCATTGCTGCGGCTGGGCTGCAGGATCTGCTTGTTGAACCTAAGGCTGCCGGCGTTCACCACAATCGTGTTGCCACGCTCTCCCCGAGTGAGAAGAAAATTGCCTCTGGGGTCCTTCTGAATCACCCGAGTCACCCCTTTATAGGTGGGAATCTGAAGGGGCCCCTGGGAATAGTGCTTCTGGGGCGTGATGGAAGGCTGGGCAGCCTTGGCGTTGGGTCCCTGGATCAGGGCGACCATCGCCTGCTGCAGCCAGCGCAGCCCCTGGCTCCAAGGGGCTGTGGTTGACCACAAGCGCTCCCAGGGGGTGAGCAGGGCCTCCCGATCGCGGAGGGCCGTGGCCTGGAGGGCATAGATGCCGAGCGAGGCGACGGGACAGGTCCCGGTTGCGTCGGTGATCGGTGCGAAGTTGGCGTCCGCCGGATTGGCCTTGGTGGCGGTCGCGATCGCTGCCCCGCCTCTGCCCGGCTGGCCGCTTGCATTGGGAGCAGTCATCTGCAGGCAACGATCGATAAAGATGATGTTGGTATTGAGTGTGGACAGGATGACTCTGTCATTCTCGGTGCCCTGGATGCCAGATACTGTGCAATTTATGCCGGAAGTTTGGCAATTCACGGCGGCGGGTGGATTGCCGACTACAAAAGTGTCGGGGCCAACGCCGGAACTGTTGCCTCCCTGTAAAGTATTGGTGCCGAGGCTGCCGATCAGAACCTCGGCTTGATTGCTGTTTCCGTTTGCATTGATGGTCATATTACTGGAGCCCCTGAGCGTGAGTTTGGTAACCTTATTGTTAAACTGTGCACTCTTTAGGTCGATCGGGGTTGCCCCTGGCGCAAGCACCGGAGACCAGAAATAGGTATCGCTGCTGCGGTTGAATCCTGCCGCAGTGCTGAGTTTGCAGAAGCCTGGCCTGTTGATCGAGCAGTATTGATCCACCGCCTGCGCCGGTGTGCTCAGCAGGCAGGTGAGCGCACCGGCGCAGGCCATCACTACGCCGTGAGGGCGGCGGGTGAGGCTAGAAAGAAGGAAGCGGGAGGTTGGGAAGGAGGTCATGGTGGATCTCGAATTGGGCGAAATGAATCAGCCGGATGAATCAAGAGGTTGGGGGTGATCGGTTGCCCTAAGGCGCCGGTCTGGCTTCACCAGGGGCTGCCAGAAAGGGTCATGCCAGCCCAGAAGTAGGGATGGCTCAGACCTTCGGCAAGGCGCAGCCGGTCGCCAGGGGAGAGGCCGGCCACCAGGGTTTTGGCCTGGGCATCCACGATCCGGTCGTCCTGCAGCCGGATGGTTCCCTGGCGGAAGGCCAGCCGGGTAACCCTCAGGGCCTCGTCCTTCGGCAGGCCCCGGCCCAGTTGGCGGTAGAACTCCACGAAGAAGGCGGCGCTCACCGCGTCGTCCACGAACCAGAGGGTGCCCAGGGCGCTGCGGCTGCCGGTGCGGAGGGCCAGGCCCACCAGGCCCAGTTCGCTCTGCTCATCGCCCAGGGCGGTGCGGCAGGCGCTCAGGCTCAGGAGATCTAGCCCGCCCCGGCTCGGGCCCTCCCGCAGGCTGCGGGCCAGCTCGGAGAGGTTGAGCTCGCCAGAGGACGTGTAGAGGCGCGCCACGGTTGGCCGTCCCCCCCGGAACTCGGCGTGGGTGGCCAGATGCACGCGGCGGTAGTTGTTGCTGCCGGCGGCGAGCAACAGGCTGCGCTCACTGAAGCCGGAGTCGAGCAGGAGATCGGAGCTGTTCTCCGCCGCCAGGGTCTGGAGCTCCTGGCGCACCAGGGGCAGCTCGGCCAAGCCGTTGGAGAATCGGCTGCTGCCGCCGAGCAGCATGCGGCCCGGGACCGGCATGCCGGCGGTGGCGGCCAGGTTGGTGAGGCCCAACGACGGGGTGAGCGTGAGGGCGTAGGCGTCCCCCAGCAGCACGCCGGGGGCCACCGGCAGGGCGGCGTAGGGGATCGCCTGTAGGCCCCGGTCCACGCTTAGCAACAGCGCATTGATGCCGTCCTTGCGGAGCGCGGGCAGCAGGGGCTGCAGCAGCAGTTGCGAGAGCTGGGCCGAGGCGGTGCCGGGGGCCTCCAGGTCCGGTTGCTCCATGCGGCTGAGCTGCTCCTGCAGCCTGGCGATCAGGCTGCGCAGCCGGACCTCGGGCACGTCCAGCCTCCAGCCCTGCAGGGCCCCCTGGGCGGGCAGATACAGGAGGTCGAGGGTCCCGTCTCCCCGGCTGCCGGGGGTGAGGCTCAGCCGCACGATGGCGGGGCGATAGGGCCTGCCCAGGCGGAGCTCCAGGCTCGTGCCCATGGCCAGCATCTGCTCCTGCAGCCATGCCGTGGTGGGGATCTGGCCGGCACCTGGAGCGGAAGCCAGCCCCAGGCCCTCCAGGGTGGTCCGTTGGCCCCGTTGCTCCGATTGGGTGAAGCCCAGGGCGGCGGTCGCCGCATCCAGGCTGGCCTGACGGCTGGTGCCGCCCACGCTGGCCAGCGCCGTCCCCCTGCTTCCGCTCGGCTGGAGATCGACCTTGCTGCTGGCGTTCTCGATCAGGCTGGAGGCAGCTACGAGGCTCACGGCGTTGCTGCCGTTCTCGATTGGGCTGGCGGGAGCCACCGGGCTCGTGGCGGTGCTGGGCAGCGGGTCAGGCGGAAGCTTGCGGGGTGTCAGGGAGGAGGAAAGAGTGGGGGGAGGGGAGAGGATCGCCACGATCGGAGCGACCCCTTCGTTGCCCAGGACCGTCTCCAGCTCTTGGGGCGTGGGATTGATGATCGGAGGCGCAGGTGGCTTGGGATCCAGGGGATTGAACCGTTGAATTTTGATCACCGGAGGATCGGTGGGCACCGGGGCAGGTGTGATCACCACCTGGACCGCGGCCTTCACCCCCACCGTGCGGCTTTCCTCGATCAGCCGGCCCAGCACCGGATCCTGTCCACTGACCGGGCCATCCAGCCCCCCGGTGCTCGGTGGATTCAGCAGGGCCGCCTGGCCACTGCGCGGGTTGATGCCCTCCAGCGGCGCACCAGCGCCTCGCACCAGCGAGCTGCCCTGAAGGTCTGCCGGCGTGAGGGAGGCCAGCGTGACCGTGCCGTCCTGGCCGCCATCCACCTGGCTTCCGCGGATCGCCAGGCCCCCGGCGCTCCAAAGGTCCAGCTGCCCCGGCCGCCCCACCAGCAGCGGTTGGGAGTCGTCGTAGGGATTGCTGAGCCTGTAAGCGGCGC
This sequence comes from Cyanobium sp., assembly GCA_014191755.1. Taxonomy (GTDB): domain Bacteria; phylum Cyanobacteriota; class Cyanobacteriia; order PCC-6307; family Cyanobiaceae; genus Cyanobium. The sequence continues at coordinate 11,661 of BJHE01000040.1, read as the reverse complement.
CCGAATCGCTGCGGTTCAGCAGGGTGGAATCCATCACCTCCAGGGAGGAGTTGGCTGAGCGGTTGAGCAGGGTGATTCGACCCCCGAAGGCCTCAAGGTTGGCCGGGGCAGCTGGAGGATGGCTACCAGCGTCGAACTCCGATCCGTTGCTGATCCGGATGCCGCCATCGCTCACCAGCACGAGGCGTCCCTGGGGGAACACACCGATCGGATTGAGCGGATCGCTGCTGTCGTAGGTGAGGCTGAGCGTGTCTCCAATGTCATAGATGTCGTCGAGCGGGACGGTGGAACCGGGCATCAGCACCCCCTCCCGGGCGTGGGTGAGCGCTTCCAGGCGACTGCCCTCCAAGCTGATCGGCCTGGTCGTGGAGGTGTTCAGCAACGTGATCTCCCCGCCGCTGAAGGGGAACACGTTCTCCCAGTCAGGAGTGATGCCGTCGGAGCTTGGTGCCCGGCCGCTTTCGGTGAGCAGCTGGCTCGCCCGGATCCCGATCCCTGAGGCACTGCTGAGCCGGATGTCGCCCGAGCCGGCTCCGCCCCGGGCCGAGAGGGTGCTGGCATCGATCTGGATTCCCTCAGCGGCGCCCCGCGCCACGATGCCGATGTTGCCGGAGAGGTTGACGCTCGCATCGGCGTGGAGCGAGCTGTGAGCGATCCGCACGGCCCGCTCGCTTTCAAGAACCACGTTGCCGCTGGTCGAGACCAGGGAGATGGCCGCCGGATCCAGGGGGGGCTCGCCCCGGCTGGCCAGGGCCTGACGCAGGACGTTGAGATCCTGGCTGGCGTTGAGCTGGCTGCCATTGCGGATGCTCAGATCACCGCTGGCTTGCAGATGGATCAGGGGGGTGATCGCGTAGATCGCCCCACCCAGGATTCTCAACGCTGGGGCATTGAGCTCGGCCAGGCTGTTCGCCTCCAGGTCGAGGCGGCTGTTGCTGAGCTGGATGCCTCCCTCGGGAGCGGTGCTCTGCAACCGGATCAGGCCCTTGGGGGCCTCGATCGCGCTGTTGGTGAGATCCACCGAGCCGCCGATCGCCTGCACGTTGAAGCCCTGGAGGGTGCTGTTCGTGAGCGTGATTCCACCTTCCCGTTCACCGGCGGGGGTGAGGGTGCGGAGGGTCACCAGGCCCCGCTGGCCCGGGCTGCCCGTGCTGATCTGCAGGTCGCTGAGATCGAGGCGTTGGGCCTGGAGGCTCACCTCCTCACCGGCCTGGAGGGAACTGCCTGCGCCCGCCACCGCCTGCAGGGCGGATTGGGGCGCCTGAATCAACAGGGAACGGTCCACCTGGAGCCGGCCCCCGGCCAGCACCACCGGGCCCGGCGCGGCCAGCCCCAGGTCGTTCAGGGTGCCCATTGACACGATGGCCGGCTGGCTGGGATCGGGAACGCCGTTCAGGCCAGCGGCTTGCTCAGCCGTGGTGCGAAGTACATCGAATCCCTTGCCCTGGCCCAGATTCAGGCTGGTGGCCGTGCTGAGCAGCAAGGTGTTCACTGGAGAGAAGCTGGCGCCACGGCCGAGCCAGATCCCCCCTGGGGAGAGCCAGAAGAGGTTCGCCGCTTCGCTGAGGGCCAGGGGCTTGTTGAGGAAAGTTCCCTGGGGGGCGGTCACCCCCACCACCACGTTGGTGCGGCCGCGGTTGTCGATGGTCACGCCGTCCACCCCCTGGCGGGTGTCGAACTGGCGGAAGCGATAGAAGCCGTTGGGGCCGGCGCCGATGCCCCCGTCCACCCGGCAGGTGCCCGCCTGGCAGCTGCCTCCATCGCTGCCATTGACCCGGGTATTCAGGCCTCCGCCCACCACCTGGGCACTGGCGGGGGCGGCGAGACCGCAGACCACCAGGGTTAACAACCGCCGGCCCAGGCGCTGGGGAGGGATCGCATCGCGTCGGGCGGAGGGAGCCATCTGTTCAGCACGCAGCCAGGGTCCAATGATCTAGGAGAAAACAGCGCGGGAAGAACCCGGCTAGATGGACTGGGATTGCTCAGGGTGATTAGCTTGTTGTGATTAGAGGCGATCGACCGTTTCTCGGCTGTGATCAAGGTCACAACCAGTCCTGCGCCGCTGCATCACGCTGGGGTCATGGCTTCGGATCCTGCTCCATTCGGCGGTGGCTTCATGCTCGATCTGGCCAGCTATGCCCTGTTCGCCGATCTGAGGGAGGAGCAACGCTGTCAATTGCTCGACCAGCATCGGGTCTTGCGCTTCATGGCCGGTCGGCCGCTGCTGCACGAGCAGGATGATGGGCAGGGCATGTTCCTGTTCCGCCAGGGCATTGCCAAGGTCCGGAGCATCGATGTTGAGGGCCAGGAGGTGGTGTTGTCCCTCCTGGGGCCGGGCGATCTCTGCGGTGAGATGGCCATCCTGCAGGGGGCTCCCCGCAGCGCCGACGTGATCTGTCTGACCGACTGCGAGCTCGTGCTGCTGCGGGCGGCTCCCTTCCAGGCCCTGCTCCACCAGGAGCCCCGTCTGGCCCTGGCCCTTGCCCGGCTTGAGGCCAGGCGGCTGCAGAACCTCAACCGTCGCTTTGTGCGGCGGGAATCGAGTGCGGCGGCCCGGCTCCTGCAGGTGCTGGAGGATCTGGCCACCCGTACCGCGCCGGAAGCGCCACCCACGGCGCCGATCCCGCCCCTGCCCCAGCGGGAACTGGCGGCCCTATCGGGCCTCGCCCGCGAAACCGCCTCCCGCACCCTGGTGCGGCTGCGGCGTCAGGGACTGGTCGAGCAGATGCCGGGGGGGCGGTTGCGGCTGGTGAGCTGTGAGCAGCGGGGGGGGCGGGGTTAGAGCGGCGCGGCCCCAGTCGCCCGCCAGAGGTTGCGCCCACTCCGCGGGTCAGCGGGGAAACGGTGGATGTCATGGCTTATCGGCGCTGATCACTGGGCGGGTGGGTTCTGGCTTCTGGCGGGCCCTGCAGAGCCGCTCGCACCGCATCGCCTAGGGCCTCGGAATTGCCGCGGTTCTCAATGCGCCGCTCCACCAGCGGGCGTTTGCGGGCCAGGGGCCACTGGGAGACGATGCGGGCCCGGGCCTCGGCCTCGCTGAGTCGATCGCGCCCGATCAGTCGCTCCAGCTGCTGGTGCTCGTCGCAGTCCACCAGCCACACCTCACTGCAGAGGGATTCGAGCCCGGCCTCAAAGAGAAGCGGCACCATCAGCACCACCGTGGGCGCCGCCGCCAGCCGCTCCAGTTCCGCCGAGAAGCGCTGCCGCACCAGCGGATGCACCAGCTCCTCCAGCCAGCGGCGTTCGCGGGCGTCGGCGAACACGATCCGGCCGAGGGCGGCCCGGTCGATGCGGTCCGCTGGAGCGTCCACTGGCATGCCCGTTGCGGCAGGGTCCACGCTGACGGCGCCTTCGGCCGCCGCGGCAGGGGCTTGCCGCACCCGCTCCCCGTAACGGGCCAGCACCGCCAGCGTGGCGGGGCGGCCAGGCGCCAACGCCTCCTGGGCATAGACATCCGCATCGAGAATCGGCAGTCGCCGCTGCTCGGCCAACAGCCGGGCGACCGTGCTCTTGCCGCTGGCGATGCCTCCCGTGAGGCCAATGCGCCGCTGGCGACCCAGCCAGCGCGGGCTGTTGAGCTGCGCCAGCCGGGCCGGCGGTCCCAGCTGGTGGAGCTGAAACCGCTTGCCGTAGCTGGGGTTGGGCTGTTCGGAAAAGAAGCGGCTGCGTTGGGGGGGCCGCAGGCTCTGGCTCAGGCCAGCCAAGCGGCTACGGCAGCGCAGGGTCGCCAGCAAGGCAGCCTGCAGAGGCGATGCGGGTCGGCTCCAACCCAGGCATTCGGCCTCGGACTGGGCCAGCAGGCCCGCCAGCAGCCGGCCCAGAGCCGGCCGCAGCGGCGCCGGCCAATCCCGCAGCAGCATCGCCAACGTGGCATCCGCCACCTGACGATTGCTCTCCGCCGGGGCGAACACCTGGGCTTCGAAGGCCTGGTTGAAGGCCAGCATCGCCGGCAGATCCGGTGGAATCGCCGGAATGCCCATGCGCTCGCCCACCAGCCGCCAGAAGCGGAACACCGCCTCCTGCTCCTCGGCGCTGAGGGGCCGCCAGCCGTAGCGCGCCAGCCAGCGGATCGGCTCGCACACAAACGTGGACAGCACGTAGCGGTAATCCTCTTGGCGGATCGGATAGCCGCCATGGATGCGATTGAGGCGGCTGATCACCGCCTCTCCGATGGGGCTGTCGGGGCCGTGGCGCATCAGCTCCGCCACCATCAAGCCGGTGTCGTCGTAGCGCTTGCGGGGTCGCCGCAGGAATTCGCCGGTCTCCGCCAACAGCCGCGAGATGGAGGGCACGCAAAAGGTCTTGAGCAGGGCCAGCTCCAGCGACCGGGTGAGATCCCAAGGGAACAGTCGCCCCGCCAAGTCATGGCAAAGGCGGATCGCCTTGCGATCCGCCGGATCCAGGCCCCGGTCAGGGGCCTCGGGGGAGGGGGGTTGGGATTCGGGCTCCGTGGGGAGGGCGGCTCCGTTGATCACGGCACCAGCGGCCAGGGTGGGGGAATTCTGGCGAAGCGCTGGTGCCGGCGCGCCGGCCGCAAGCTGGCGCTGATCCGCTTCAGACGAAGCTGATCTGGCTGAGGCTGCTGAAGCCGCTGGCGTAGGTGAAACCCGTGATCTCCAACACGGCATCGCTGGCGCTGGAGAAACCAGCATCCGCGTTGTTGAGCGCCAGGAAGGTGCGGCTGCCGAAGCCGAAGGTGGCGGCTCCGTTGGCCACGAAGTTGCTGCTGTTCAGCAGGGTGGCGAGGGAACCGCTGGTGAGCGACGACTGGACTCCGAGAGTCTTGAAGCCGTTGGTAGGAGGTGAAGTGGCCACGTCGATCAGGTCCTGGCCGATCACGAAGTCGCTGATGCGCTCGAACTGCAGCACCGAGGTGGCGCCCACCACCATCAGCCCATCGCTGAGGGTGGTGTAGTTGAAGCGATCGGCGCCGCCGCCGCCGGTGAGGGTGTCGAGGCCGCTGCCGCTCTGCAAGGTGTCGTTGCCGCCGCCGCCGTTGAGGCTGTCGTTGCCGAGGCCGCCGAGGATGCGGTCGCTGCCGTTGCTGCCGGTCACGGTGTCGTTACCTTCGGCCGCGTCAATCAGCACGTTGGCGCCATTGATGGTGGTGGTGCTGAAGTTGAAGTTGTTGGCCGCGCTGTTGCCCAGCAGGCGCACCGTTCCGGTGGTGGCCGTGCCGTCGATCACTTCGATGCCGGTGGTCGCGGAGAAGCCCGTCAGGCCGATGTCCACAGCATCGCTGCCCGCGGCGACGACGATGCGATCCAGCTCGCCGGTGCCGTTGCCGCTGTCGGCGTAGATGTCGTAGCCGCCGAAGTTGCTCGCCAGGGTGCCACTCACCACATACGTGTCGGCGCCACCGGCCCCGTTGAGACTGTCGGTGCCGGTGCCGGCCAGCACCCGATCGCTGCCGGCGCTGCCGATGAAGGTGTCGTTGCCAGCGCCAAGATCGATCGAAAGGTTGGTACCCACCAGGCTGACGCCGCTGAAGTTGAAGTTGTTGGCCGCGCTGTTGCCCACCAGGCGCACCGTGCCGGTGGTGGCCGTGCCATCGATCACTTCGATGCCGGCGGTCGCGGAGAAGCCCGTCAGGCCGATGTCCACAGCATCGCTGCCCGCGGCGGCGACGATGCGATCCACCTCGCCGGCCCCGTTGCCGCTGTCGGCATAAATGTCGTAGCCCCCGAAGTTGTTTGCCAGGGTGCCAGTCACCTCGTAGGTGTCGGAACCGCCACCGCCGTTCAGGCTGTCGGTGCCGGTGCCGCCGAGAATGCGATTGTTGCCGGCGCTGCCGACAACCGTGTCGTTGCCGCCGCCGAGGTCGATCAGCAGATTGGTGCCCTGCAGGTTGACACCACTGAAGTTGAAGTTGTTGGCGTTTCCATCACCCAGCAGCCGCACGGTGCCGGTGGTGGTTGTGGCGTCGATCACCTCGATGCGACTTGTGGAGGAGAAGCCGCTGAGGCCAATATCAACGGCGGCCGTCCCCGCGGCGGCCACGATGCGATCCACCTCGCCGGATCCCGTGCCGGCGTCTGCGTAGGTATCGAAACCACCGAATCCGCTCGCCTGGCTGCCGCTCACCTCGTAGGTGTCGGATCCAGCGGCGCCGTTGAAGGTGTCATTGCCAGCACCGGTGAGAATGCGGTCGTTGCCGCTGCTGCCGACCACGGAATCGTTACCGTCAGCCGCATCAATCACCACATTGGTGCCCACGATTGTGGTGGTGCTGAAGTTCAAGCTGTTGGCAGCGCCATCGCCGAACAACCGCACCCGGCCCGTGGTGGCGCTGGCATCGATCCTCTCGATGCCGCTGCTAGCCGCAAAGCTTCGCAGGCCGATATCGACGGCGTCGCTGCCAGTGGCGGAGATCACGAGGATGGTGTCGATCTCGCCCAACCCTGTGCCGGAGTCGGCATAGCTGTCGAAGCCCTCGAAATTGCTGGCCTGGTTGCCGCTCACCACATAGGTGTCGGAACCGCCGCGGCCATTGACCACGTCATTGCCTTGGCCGGCCTGGATCACGTCGGCACTACTACTGCCATCGATCGTGTCGTCGCCATTGCCCGCCTCAATGCGCAGATTGCCACCCACAGTGGACACATTGCGTAAATCGAGCACGTTGCCCGCCCAGTTGCCAAGCAGCCGCACCAGGCCAGCCACGGGGACGCCATTGACGATTTTGCTGGTTTGGTTGACCAGCCGCTCGATGCCGTTGGTGCTGAGGAAGTTGCCGTCCGCTAGGGCGATGTCCACATCATCATTGCCAATGGCCACGATCTGATCGATGCCACTGCTGCCGGAGTCGCCGTAAAGGTCGTAGCCGCCGAAGGACTCCCAGCCGCCGGAGACGAGGCCGGTAACGAAGTAGCTATCGCTGCCCTGGCCTCCATCAAGAACGTCATCGCCACCGTCGCCATAGAGGCTGTCGTTACCCGCTGCACCGCGCAGGCTGTCGTTGCCATAGCCTCCCCAGACCCGATCGTTGCTGGCACTGCCGACGAAGCTGTCGTTGCCGCCGGCAAGCTCGATGCGGATGTTGCTGCCGCGCAATTCGGTGGCGCTGAAATCGAAGCTACCGTTCTGCCAATCATTCAGGAGCCTTACCACGCCAGTGGTGCCCGTGGCATCGATGAGCTCAATGCCGTTGCCTGTGGCAAACCCAGCCAGGCCGATGTCGACGGCGGAGACCCCATCAGCAGCCACGGCCACAATCCGATCCACGCCGCTGCTGCCGGTGTCGCCATAGGTGTCGTAGCCCTCGAAGGTGTAAGGCACGCCCGACACCCACTCCGGCCCGGCGCCGCTCACCCAGTAGCTGTCGCCGCCCTGGCCGCCATCCAGCAGATCTTCGCCGGCACCACCTCGAATCGTGTCCGCCAGCAGGGAGCCATTGATCGTGTCGTTACCGCCTTCTCCATCGATCAGGAAGTTGCCGCCGATCAGGCTGACGCCCGAGAAATCCAGCAGGTTGTGCCACCAGGCACCCAGCAGCCGCACCAAGGCCGTGCCGCCGTTGCCATCGCTGGTGGCGTTGACGATCTGCTCGATGCCGCTGGCCGCGGAGACATCAGCGAAGCCGATGTCGACTGAACCGTCGCCAATGGCCACGATTTGATCCAGGCCAGTGCTGCCGCTGTCGGCGTAGGTGTCGTAGCCCTCAAAGGTGTAAGGCACGCCCGACACCCAGCCCGGTCCGGCGCCGCTCACCCAGTAGCTGTCGCCGCCTTGGCCGCCATCCAGGAGATCCTCGCCGCCGCCACCGCGGATCGTGTCGTCCAGCAGGGTGCCTGTGATCGTGTCGTTACCGCCTTCCCCATCGATCAGGAAGTTGCCGCCAACCAGGCTGACGCCCGAGAAATCCAGCGTGTTGTGCCACCAGGCACCCAGCAGCCGCACCAAGGCCGTGCCGCCGTTGCCATCGCTGGTGGCGTTGACAATCTGCTCAATGCCACTGGCCGCGGAGACATCAGCGAAGCCGATGTCGACTGAACCGTCGCCAATGGCCACGATTTGATCCAGGCCAGTGCTGCCGCTGTCGGCGTAGGTGTCGTAGCCCTCAAAGGTGTAAGGCACGCCCGACACCCAGCCCGGTCCGGCGCCGCTCACCCAGTAGCTGTCGCCGCCTTGGCCGCCATCCAGGAGATCCTCGCCGCCGCCACCGCGGATCGTGTCGTCCAGCAGGGTGCCTGTGATCGTGTCGTTACCGCCTTCCCCATCGATCAGGAAGTTGCCGCCAACCAGGCTGACGCCCGAGAAATCCAGCGTGTTGTGCCACCAGGCACCCAGCAGCCGCACCAAGGCCGTGCCGCTGTTGCCATCGCTGGTGGCGTTGACGATCTGCTCGATGCCGCTGGCCGCGGAGACATCAGCGAAGCCGATGTCGACTGAACCGTCGCCGATGGCCACGATTTGATCCACGCCACTGCTGCCGCTGTCGGCGTAGGTGTCGTAGCCCTCAAAGGTGTAAGGCACGCCCGATACCCAGCCCGGTCCGGCGCCGCTCACCCAGTAGCTGTCGTCGCCTTGGCCGCCATCCAGGAGATCCTCGCCGCGGCCGCCCCTGATCGTGTCCGCCAGCACGGACCCCTTGACCGTGTCGTTGCCATCGGCCGCATCAATGATGAAGTTGCCGCCGATCAGGCTGACAGCTGAAAAATCCAGCAGGTTGTTCCACCAGCCGCCCAGCAACCGCACCAAAGCCGTGCCGCCGTTGCCATCGTCGCTGGCGTTGACGATCTGCTCGATGCCGTTGGCGGGTCCAAAGCTGTCGAGACCTGCATCCACGGGGCCAGTGCCCTGCACAAGGATGATGTCCGTACCAGTTGTTCCTGAATCGGCATAGGTGTCATAGCCCTGAAAACTATACGTCCGCCAGTCATACTCAACAGGAATGCTACCGCTGACCAGATAAAGATCGCCATCCTCACCACCATCGAGCAGGTCTTCATCAAAGCCGCCCTCCAGCAGATCACTGCCCGCTCCGCCCTGCAGGGTGTCCCGTCCCCAACCACCATCAAGCAGATCGGCCGCCGCTCCAGCCTGGAGCAGATCTTCACCGCCGTTACCGAGCAGTTGATCGCGGTCGTCATTGCCGACCAGCACTTCGCCAGCATCCGTACCAACCGTGAGGCGGGCGGTGTTGAGGAAGTAGTTCACCCAAGACGACAGATCACTGAGGCTCTGGTTGCGATCTCCGTCTTCGTTGACAAAGACTTCGCCTTCAATCTCAAAACCAACATGGAACATGCCGTCAGCGACGGTGTTGATCAGATTGCGACCGAAAAACTGGGTGCTGCCACCATCGTTCTGAATTTTGTGGAAGCCAGTTTCGGTGCCATCACCCTCGTCGTCGCCATGATCCTCCACAAACTCGGCATAGCGGTTGGCGCGAATCCAGCCATTGATCAACCGCAGGTCGTTCTTGGTGATCCAGCCATCGCTATTCACCCCCGTAGCAGCGATGGCATCCACATAAAGGTGCAGTAAGCGGTCGGCAGCAGCCAAGCCATCATTGATGTCCAGGGCGGACGTCCATTTGGCGAGGCCGGGATCGAGGCGCATCCAATCGGTGAGCCGATCAAAACCGGTGCCGGTGGTGGAAGGATCACCGTAGTAATAGGTGATCCATTCGGCAACATCACTAACCCTGGCGTTGGCATTGCCATCCTCATTGGCAAAACGACCATCAACCGTGATGTCAAAGCCGATATGGTAGATGCCATCAAAGATCGTATTGATGGCATTCTGCGCAAACAGGGTGGTGTTGGCGCCATCATTCTGGACCAGGTGGTAACCGGTCTCAACGCCATTCTCGTCATCGCCATGCAGATCGACAAACGTTGCGTATCGATCGGCATCGCTGCGGATCCAACCATTGATCCACAGCACCTCCGCTTCGCTCAGGCGGGTGGCGTCCGCGTCGGCCGCACCGGCTTGGTTGAGGGCGTTGATGCCGCTCACGATCAGGTTGTTGAGACCGTCAGCGGCCAGGGCGCCGCCCTTGATCTGGGGCCAGGTGTTGTTGGCGGCCAGACCCGGATCAGCCACGATCGTGTCCACGATGCGATCCAGGCCGGTGTTGGTGCTGGTCAGATCGGTTTTGAGGGCGGTCAGCCAGCGGGCCACATCGCTGAGCAAGGCGTTGTTGTCGCCGTCCTCATTGGTGAAGCGCGTGCCGTCGGCGCTGAGCGGAAAAGCGAAGTGATACAGGCCGTCCTGAACGGTGTCGATCAGGGCTCGGCCATCGAACTGGCGATTGCCGCCGTTATTTTGAATCTGGTGAAAGCCGGTGGCCACGCCCCCTTCATCATCACCGTGGAGCTCGATGAAGCGGGCTAGGCGCGTGGCGTCGCTGCGCACCCAGGCATTGACGGCCACGATGTCGGCCACGCTGAGCACCTCCTTGGCGAGGTTTCCAGTGGCCTGCAAGCCTTGAATCAGAAGCTGGTTGAGCCCGTCGGCGGCGCGGATGCCCTCGTCGAGGGCCGAGGCTTCATTGGCTCCGGCCAGGCCGCCGTCGAGTGCATCCCAGGCGATCAGCTGATCGAGCCCGGTGCCGGTGCTGCCGATCGGCGCAGCCAGATAGGCGGAATAGACATTGGTTGTGTTCGTGGCGGTCATGGGAGAGGAGATCACGGGTTGCGGCCTTCCCTGATCAGCGATAGATGCAATATCGCGTTCAAGGTTGATTGGACACTACACCCAGTTGGCTTTCCTCAAACCCAGCGCTTCTGGCCATGGCCACTGCCTACTCTGGCGCGGCAGCCAAGCGGGCTGAGGCCAAGCAAGCGAGAGAGAACCATTGCGGCATCTGGGTTTTCTGCCAATTCGCGCTATCCTTGAGCCCATGACATGAATGACCTTGTTGCTGTGGTGTTGGTGTATTCGTCATGTTGTTGACCCGCGCATATGAGTGCTGCCGGCCGTCAGCGAGGTGCTTGCACCTGCCCCTGAAGCGATCCGGAGCCCGCGGGATTTCGGGAAGCCGAGCCTGCACCGAACCTACCTTTAGTGCCGGTTTCGTTACAGCTGTCAATCCATCAGCCGCTAACTGCAAATCATTCGCATTTGCAGGCGATAGGATGAGGGTAACCCTGCCCGCCCGGCCTTTCCCCGGCAGCGCAACCGACGAAGGCAGGCTGGGTAGCGTCTCAGGCGCTGGAACGGGGACGCCCACCCCGCCGCGCCGGGACCCTCAGGACAGACAATGGCCTCAGCACCCTGTTGACAGCGTGAGCGACCCCTGGGCCCCGATCAGCGGCGGCGTCACCGCCCCCCAAGGCTTTCGGGCGGCCGGCATCACGGCCGGGCTCAAGCCTTCCGGCAACCCTGATCTCTCCTTGCTCCTGGCGCCGGAGGACGCGGTCTGCGCCGGCAGCTTCACCACCTCCCTGGTGCGGGCTGCCTGCGTGGATCTCTGCGCCGCACGGCTTCAGGCCAGCGGCGGCCATACCCAGGCGGTGCTCACCAATTCCGGCCAGGCCAACGCCTGCACCGGCGAGCGGGGCCTGGCCGACAGCCTCACGGCCACCGCCGAACTGGCCGAGCGGCTGGGGCTGGCGCCGGAGCAGGTGCTGATCTGCTCCACGGGCGTGATTGGTGTGCCGATCCCGATGGACACCCTGGTGGCGGGGCTCGATCCACTGGTGGCGGCCCTGA
>BJHE01000039.1 GCA_014191755.1 Cyanobium sp. | reverse complement strand
GCCGATCCGCTGGTGAGCCAGTTCACCCCGAGCTACGGCATGGTGCTCAACCTGCTGCAGCGCTACGACCTGGCCAAGGCGAAGGAGCTGGTGGAGCGCAGCTTCGGCCGCTATCTGGCCACCCTCGATCTGGCCGACGACGAAGACCGCATCGCCGAACTCTCCGCCCAACTGGCCTCCCTGGAAAGCAGCGGCGGCGATGTGCCCTGGGACGACTTCGAGGACTACGAGAAGGACCGGGGCCGGCTGCGGGAGGAGCGGCGCCTGCTGCGGATCCTGCAGCAGCAGGCCGAGGAAACCCTCGCCCACGAGCTCACCCTGGCGCTCCAGTTCGCCAGCGAGGGCACCCTGGTGAGCGTGAAAGCGCCCCAGCTGCGGGGCCGGGTGACCCCGGCGGTGGTGGTGGAGAAGGTGCAGGGTTCAGGTCAGTTCCCCCTGCTGCTCTGCCTCACCGACGAGAACGTCTGGATCCTGCTGCCCTGCTCGGCGGTGGTGAGCCTCCACGCCGAGCTCAGCTGCCTGCAGGTGTCCCAGCTGGAGCCGCCCGAGCTGCGCCATGGCGGCGAGCTGCGCCATGGCAACCAGGAGAGCGGCGGCCTGGCCCTGGCGGTGGCCTCGATGGCCCGTCGCCACGACATGCACACCCCCCGCTACGACCTGGCCGGCGAGGTGCAGGCCCAGGACCTGCTGGTGCGCGAGCTGGAGCTGGCGATCGAGCAGCACCCCGCCCACCGCTGGGGCGACCGCAAGCAGCTCAAGAAGCACCGCCGCCGCACCGAGGAACTGGCGGCCGAGCTGGAGGAGCGGCAGCGGCTGCTGCACTTCCGCGCCAACCGCCATTGGGACACCTTCCTCTCCCTGATCGACATCCTGCGCTTCTTCGGCGGCCTCGATGGCGAAGCGGGCCTCGATCCCACCGAGGTGGGCCGCACCGTGGCCGCCCTGCGGGGCGACAACGAGCTCTGGCTGGGTCTGGCGCTGATGAGCGGCCACCTCGATGCGCTTGATCCAGCCGAACTGGCGGCCGTGCTCGAGGCGATCTCCACCGAGGTGAACCGCCCCGACCTCTGGTGCGCCTGGCCGCCACCGCCGGCCGTGGAGGAGGCGCTCCATGATCTGCGCGGCCTGCGCCGCGAACTGCTGCGCCAGCAGGAGAGCCGCTCGGTGGTGGTGCCGGTGTGGTGGGAGCCGGAACTCACCGGCCTGGTGCACGCCTGGGCCAAGGGGGCCAGCTGGGGCGAGGTGATCGCCGCCACCTCCCTCGATGAGGGCGATGTGGTGCGGGTGCTGCGGCGCACCGTGGACCTGCTGGCCCAGATCCCTTATTGCGAGGCGATCAGCGAGCAGCTGCGCACCAATTCCCGCCGCGCCCTCAAGGCGATCAACCGCTTCCCGGTCTGCGAGATCGAAGACCTGCTGGCCGCCGCGCCCCTGGATCCGGCCACCGAGCGTCCCCCGACTCCGTTGGGAGCCAGCGACAGCGCCGACGCCTCCTGAGGTCTGAATGCGCCAGGGCCCTGCCAGCCTCAGAACCCTGATAAGGTCCGGCCCGGATCGCAACCTGATGCCGTGAGCCAGAGCCCAGGGGTTGGCCCCAGCGCCACCGGCCGCTCGCGGAGCAATCCCAGAGCGGATGCTCCGGCCTCCTATCGCCCGGAGATCGATGGCCTGAGGGCCGTGGCGGTGCTGGCGGTGATCCTGCACCACCTGAGCCCCCGCCTGCTGCCCGGCGGCTACCTGGGCGTGGATGTGTTCTTCGTGATCTCGGGCTTCGTGATCACCGGCTCCCTGGCCCAGCGGCCCGCCAGCGGCCTGGGCGATCTGATGCTCTCCTTCTATGGCCGCCGCATTCGGCGCCTGCTGCCGGCGCTGCTGGTCTGCGTGCTGATCAGTGCGGTGGCCCTGTGCCTGGTGAATCCGGACCCGGGCCAGATGCTTGGGGTGGGTTGGCGCTCCCTGTTCGGGGTTTCGAATCTAATCCTCCACAAGCTGGCGGTGGATTACTTCCGCCCCGCCGCCGAACTCAACCCCTTCACCCACACCTGGTCGCTGGGGGTGGAGGAGCAGTTCTATCTGCTCTTCCCGCTGCTGGTGTGGTTCAGCGGCTTTGCCCGCACGGGGCGCGATGGCAGCCGGCGTTTGCTCTGGTTGCTGATCCTGCTGGTGGTTGCCTCCTGCGGGGTGTTCGTGCATCAGCTGCGGGTGGATGTGCCGGGGGCCTTCTTCCTGCTGCCCGGAAGGTTCTGGGAGCTGGGGGTGGGCTGCCTGCTCTGGCTCAGCCTGTCCCTGCGCAACCCCACCGCCCTTGGTCCGGGCGCCCCCCCCGCCCCGCCGGAGGCCATGCCTGGCGGCAGGCTCGGCATCGCCGCACCGATCCACCTGCCGCTGCCCCTAGCAGCCCTGCTGGCCCTGGTCGCTGTGACCGCCCTGCCGCTGCCCTTCGGGATGCTGCCGGTGGCGGCCGCCGTGGCCCTCACGGCCCTGCTGCTGGGCACGGTGCGAGCCGGCACCGCCGCCCATGGCCTGCTCAGCAGCCCGCCGCTGGTGTTCCTCGGCCTGATCTCCTATTCCCTCTATCTCTGGCACTGGAGCGTGCTCACCCTGGCCCGCTGGACCGTGGGCGTGAGCGCCACCACGATCCCCCTGCTGGTGGGGCTGATGCTGGCGCTGGCGTTGATCTCCTGGCGCTGGGTGGAGGAACCGCTGCGACGTTCCCCCTGGTGGCCGGAGCGGTGGCAGGTGGTGGCCACCGGCCTGCTGCTGGCGGCGCTGGGAGCGGGGCTGCTCCAAGGCCTCACCCGCCAGGGCAGCGCCCTCCTCTTTCAAGGTGACCGCAACGCCGCCCTGGCGGGCCCCTCAGCCCCCGCCGCCGCTGATGCGCCGGACTGCTCCGGGCCGGGCCAAGGCCGGCTGCTGTTCGCGGGCGACAGCCATGCGCACGTGTTCATGAGTGCCGCTGATCACCTCTGCCGCCGCCACGGGCTCGGCTATGGCGAGGCCGCCACCGTGGGGATGCCCTACCCGCCGCTTCACTACACCAATCCCGCCACGGGCATGTCACGGGAGGAGGCCGTCAGCTTGGCCTTGGTGGAGGAGCAGCGCTGGAACTCGCTGCGGGCCTCCCTGGCCGGCGACGCTGCCAACCGCAACACCCTGGTGCTGGCCCTGCGCTGGCCGCTCTACTTCGACCCTGGCTTCCTCCCCGACAGCGCCCTGCGGCGCACCAGCCACTTCGACCCGCTCAGCGACCTGCCGCTCAGCCGCAGCGAGGCCCTGGGCCGCTGGATCAAAGGGGTGGATGAGATCGCAGCCGCCAACCCCGGCACGCCGATCGTGGTGCTGCTGCCCACGCCGGAGTTCGGCGGTGGCGTGCCGATGGAGCTCTGCCAACCCCAGTGGTTCCGCCCCCAGCCGCCCGAGGAATGCCGCACTGGCCTCGATCGCCGCGACCATGATCGCCTCAGCGCCTATCTGAAGCGACAGCTCCAACCCCTGGTGGCCCGGCACCCCCATGTTGTTCTCCACGACCCCCTCAATGCGCTCTGCCCGCCGGGCACCGGCCGCTGCCCGCGCCTGCGCGATGGTCGGCTGCTCTATTCCGATGGCGATCACCTCTCCGGCTACGGCGCCTCCCTCGTGCTCGACGACCTGATGGCTGCCCTGCGCCGCCAACAGCGGCTTCCCACCAACGTCCGCTAGCACTGGCGCCAGGTGCCGGTGTGGGCTCCGAATCGCGGCGCACCCAATCGGTCCGTTGCGTTAAGGATGCCGGCCCCCGTGCGGGGTCCGAGTGCCGGAAGAAAGAACGATGACGTTGGCGCTGCGGCAACCCTGCGCAACCCCGATGGCTGGTCATTCGCGTGAACTCAGCTGGAGCTGACCTCATGCTTGATGGCAGGTCACTGGACGGACGGATCCCAGTGTTACCGGGCGACAAGCAAATGTAGCAACAGTTTGTTGAGGCAAAGCGCCCGCCTATGCAGTTGACACCGGGCACACGAAGATAGCAAGAGATTGACGTTTGAATTCAGGAAATCAGTGGACCATGAATCATGGGCTCGACCGGGGGCATCGCAACGAAGGTCAAGATTGCTACACCGTACGGTGCTCACCTGTACATGGACAGGGTGAATCCCCCCGCGGGGTCCAGGTCAACTTCAGGGCGCCAGCCTTGCTTCCAGCGAGTTGCTAAGCGCCTCGATTTCCCTGAGCAGAAGAATGCGATCCCCCGGCAGCGGCGTGTCTTCCGCGCTGTAGCGGGCCTTCACAGCAAAGGGCTGGAGCCCCAGCAGCAGCGGGGTGAGTTCGATTCCAGCCAGGGCGGCGAGCGAGGCCAGTTCGTGGGTCAGGGGTGGTTCCTGGTCCATCAGCACGATGCTGGCTTTGAGTACCTTCTCCAGCGCCTGCTGGGCCAGGAAGCCCCAGTCCTCCTGGGGGAAGGCAGGGTCGGTCGTCATCGCCAGCGAGCGAAGGTGCCGGCGCACCGTTACCAGCAGCAGGGCGGCATCCTCACTGGGCGACATAAAGGACCCTCCCACTGCGTGCCGCACGGCCCAGCACATGCCAGCGGGATCCGCTCAACCAGCCTGCTTCCTCCTGGCCGTAAGCAAGCAGATCCACAGGCACGCCCACATCACCCAACGCGCTGCGAAGCTCCTGCCAGCGTTGGATCTGATCTGCCGGATTGATCCTGGCCTCCCTGCCGATCACGAGGAGATCGAGATCGGAATCGGGACGGGTGCCTGCGCAGGCCCTGGATCCGAACACCACCAGAGCGTGCACGTCCTTTCGGTCCGCGAGCGCCTCAAGCCCCTTACGCAGGGCCTCCGCATCGATCCCTGGTCCGAGTGCCAGCTCACCCTGCAGCGGTTGCGGGATGGTCCACGGGGCCGGGGTCGAGGTGGTCATCACCGTTGCTCGGGAGGAAGGGGTGGGGGCGATGTCCATTGCACTCCCCACAATGGATCCAGATCAAATCCCCAGCCGCTCCCAGATCACCTTCAGGTTGGCCTGATGCAGCTCGGTGGAGAAGCAGTCGGCCAGTTGCTCGGGGCTGAGGCGGGCCGTCACGTCGGCGTCGGCCTCGAGATTGGCGCGAAAATCGCCGCCTTCGCTGTTCCAGGCGGTGTGGGCGTGGCGCTGCACGATCCGGTAGGCGTCCTCGCGGGCCAGGCCGCTCTCCACCAGGGCCAGCAGCACCCGCTGGCTGAACACCACGCCGCCATACACATTCATGTTGCGGGCCATATTCTCCGGGTACACCCCCAGGCCCTTCACCACCTCACTCATCTCCCGCAGCATGAAGTGCAGGGTCACCGAGCAATCGGGCAGCATCATCCGCTCCACCGAGCTGTGGCTGATATCGCGCTCATGCCAGAGAGCACAGTTTTCCAGCGCCGCCACGGTGTAGCTGCGCAGCACGCGCGCCAGGCCAGAGATGCGCTCGCTGCGGATCGGATTGCGCTTGTGGGGCATGGCCGAGCTGCCCTTCTGGCCCTTGGCGAAGTTCTCCTCCACCTCCAGCACATCGGTGCGCTGCAGATTGCGGATCTCGGTGGAGAAGCGCTCCAGGGAGGTGCCCACCAGGGCCAGCGTTTGCACGTATTCGGCGTGGCGGTCGCGGGCGATCACCTGGGTGCTGGCGGTGTCGGGAAGAAGGCCCAGCAGGCGGCAGGTGATCGCTTCCACCTGCGGGTCGGTGTTGGCGTAGGTGCCCATGGCACCGCTGATCTGACCCACGGCCACCACCCGCTCCAGGCGCTCCAGGCGCTCACGGTTGCGTTCGGTTTCGGCCAGCCAGCCGGCCACCTTGAAGCCGAAGGTGATCGGCTCGCCGTGGATGGCGTGGGAGCGGCCGATCATCACCGTGGCCTTGTGCTCCCGGGCCAGTTGCCGCAGGGCATCCGCCAGCGCATCCAGTTCGGTGCGCAGCAGGGCCACCGAGGCCTTCAGCTGCAGGGCCAGGCCGGTGTCGAGCACATCGGAGCTGGTCATGCCCACATGGATGTAGCGCCCCGCATCGCCCACGTGCTCGTTCACATTGGTGAGGAAGGCGATCACGTCGTGGCGGACCTCCGCCTCGATCTCCAGGATCCGCGCCACCTCGAAGCGGGCCTTTTCACGGATCGTGGCCAGGGCCTCGGCGGGCACCCGGCCCAGCTCCACGTTGGCGGCGGTGGCGGCGATCTCCACCTCGAGCCAGCTCTGGAACTTGGCTTCTTCGCTCCAGAGGCGGCCCATCTCGGGCAGGGTGTAGCGCTCGATCAAGGCGATTGCGGCTGGCGATCAGCTCACCAACCTATCGGGCCAGCCTGCGTTCTTCAGGCACAACAAATCTGATGGCGAGGCTCAGGCGGCGGGCAGGAGGCGGCGGTGGGGCACCTCCCAGTGCACCCCCCGTCCCCAGGCCTGCTGGCGCACCCAGCAGCGGCCGCCGTGGCACTGGATCAGCTGGAAGGGGGGCAGGTCGTCGGGATGGTCGTGGAGGAGCACGAAACTGCCGGGGCGCAGCAATGTCACCACCTGGCCGCGGGCCGCTCGAGCGGTGGGGGTGGAACGCGTAAGACCGGACTGGGCCATGGTCTGGGGCTGGGGCTTTGCAGGGCAGGGCGCCATCCTCTGGCGCTTTGGCAGGGATCACCCCCCGCCCACCGCTTTTGTTCCGTTTCCCTTGTGGTTCCATAACATCAGGTGTTGATGCCCTGGCATGGCCGGTCGGCAGCGGCTTGATCTTGAGCTGGTGGAGCGGGGTCTGGCCGCCAGCCGCCAGCAGGCGCAGCAGCTGATCCGCTCAGGGCGGGTGCGGAGCGGCACCACTGTGCTCGACAAACCCGGCGTGGCCGTGGCGGCCTCCCTGCCCCTGGCGGTGGAGCGGCCCCCCCGCTTCGTCTCCCGGGGAGGCGAGAAGCTGGTGGCCGCCCTGGAGGTCCTGCCGATCGCTGTGGAAGGCCGCATCTGCCTGGATGGGGGCATCTCCACTGGCGGCTTCAGCGACTGCCTGCTGCAGCACGGAGCAGCGCGGGTCTACGGCATCGATGTGGGCTACGGCCAGACGGCCTGGTCGCTGCGCACGGATCCCCGGGTGGTGCTGCGGGAACGCACCAACCTGCGCCACCTTGAAGCTGCCGAGCTCTACGGCCCCGACGATGCCTGGCCCGATCTGGCCGTGGCCGATGTGTCATTCATCTCGCTGGCGCGGGTGCTGCCGGCTCTGCGCCGCCTGCTGCTGCGGCCGGCGGAGGCCCTCGTGCTGGTGAAACCCCAGTTCGAGGTGGGACCCGGCCGGGTGGGCAAGGGCGGCGTGGTCCGCGACCCGGGCGCCCATGTCGACGCCATCGCCGGGGTGATCAGCGCAGCGGCAGAGCTGGACTGGGAAGCGGCGGGCCTGATCGGATCGCCAATCACGGGTCCGGCCGGCAACCACGAATATCTGCTCTGGCTGGTGGAGCGGGGAGGTCCGCAGCCAGGGGATCGGTTCCAGGGGCCTCAAACCATCAAGGCCGTGGTGTCCGCAACCACGACCCGTAGGGCACTCTCCTCAGAAGCGGGTGAGACCTGAAGGCTCAGATGGCTGCGGTGTCGCGATCGCCGGTGCGGATCCGGAGCACGGAATCGATCGTGCTGATGAAGATCTTGCCGTCGCCGATCTCGCCGGTGCGGGCCGCGTCCTGGATGGCATTCACCACCGTGTCGACCCGGTCGTCATCGACGACGATCTCCAGTTTGAGCTTCTGCAGGAACTCCACAGTGAACTCGGAACCGCGGTAGCGCTCGACCTGGCCCTTCTGGCGACCGAATCCGCGCACCTCGCTCACCGTCATGCCGACGATGCCCGCGTTGACCAGAGCGATCTTGACGTCTTCGAGCTTGAAGGGCCGGATGATAGCTTCGACTTTTTTCATAGGTGGAGCGGTGTTCGGCCTGCAATCCGTCCGCCAGTTTCGCAGACGGGCAGAGCCCTGTGACCACCCCATTAGGAAGGTGCGATCAGGGAGCCGTCGTTACCGTTGCTACCGGCATGGCCCAGTACGGTCAAACTCCAACCCCGATGCCCCATGGCCAGCGCTTACGCCCCCGCAACGCTCACCCCCCGCTACGGGGAGCGGGCGATCGCCGAGGCGCAGTTGATCTGCTTCGAGAATCCGCGGCCGGACCGGCCCTATGAGGTGACGATCGAATTGCCGGAATTCACCTGCACCTGCCCCTTCTCGGGCTATCCCGACTTTGCGGTGCTTCGGCTGCTCTACCAACCCGGCCCGAGGGTGCTGGAACTCAAGGCCCTCAAGCTCTACGTGAACAGCTACCGCGACCGTTCGATCTCCCACGAGGAGGTGGCCAACCGCATCCTTGATGACCTGGTGGAGGCCAGTGCCCCCAGCTGGATGGAGCTGGTGGCCGATTTCAATCCGCGCGGCAATGTGCACACCGTGGTGCGGGTGAGCCATGGGGTGCGTCAGCCCTGCTGAGGGAGCTGGTCTGAGGCTGAAGCTGGAGCTGGGGACCCGGCAGCCAGCGCTCCGCCAGAACCGCCGCCGCGCTGGCCCTGAAGATCCTTCAGCAGCAGGGGAAGTTCAGCGGCAAAGGCCGTGAGATTGCGGTTGCACAGACCGCCGACATGCAACCGGCCCTGTTCGGCCACGGCCCAGATCTGCCGGGTAGCGATCAGGCTGAGTCCGCCACCGAGCAGCGCCACGGCAAACCCCGTGTACACCAAGGGCACGCCGGGGTCCCGCTTGAGCAGGATGCCGCTGGCCGGCAGCACCCCCGCCACCCGAATCGGGATACCGCGCACCTCCACCGCCTCGCCGCCCGGCACCAGGCTGGCTAGGGAGCCGCCATCGGGTCCGTAGACATCCACGGGTCCGTCCTCGCTGCGGAGCGCCAGTAGCACGGGCTGGCTGCCATCGGGCCGGGTGGGCAGGATCAGGCCCCACACCTGCTCGCCCAGCTGGGGGAAAGGCTGGAGTGGCAGCTGCAGCACGGGGCTGCGGCCGAGCTGCAGATCGATCGCCGCCAGGGCCCAGTCGGCCTGATAGAGGGTGATGCCACGGGTGCGAAGCGGATGGTTCACGCTGATCTGGGCCGGCTCGGGCGGAGGGGCCGGAGTTCCATCGGCGGGAGCCGGCGGCAGGATGCGCAGATTGGAGGTGAACTGTTCAGGGCGGCCGGCCGGATCCCGCTGAATGGCGAAGCGATCAAGGGCCACGGTGAGCCGAGTATTGCCCCGGCTGTCCATCAGCTCCAGATCGTGGCCCGGCGCCAGGAACTGCTCAAGGCGCTGGCCACCGAGGGCACCCCAGCTGGCCCCCACCATCAGCAGCACCATGCCCGCATGCACGAGCAGGGGGCCCACCCGGCCAGCCACCCCACGACGACCGGCGAGGCGACCGGGCTGGCGGCGAACCTGCCAGCCGCGGCGGCCCAGGAGGCCCTCCAGGTGGGTCAGATCGACCTCGGCATCAGGGCTGGGGAGCGTTTCGGCCACACTCAGCTTGCTCAGCTGACGGGGCTCGCGGTAGTCGATCCAGCGGAGCGCTGCCTGCAGCGCCGGCCACTGACGGCGCCAACTGCAGAGCAGCAGCGCCAGCCCCAGCCAGGCCAGCAGACCGAGAAACCAGCCGCTGGAATACACATGGTCGAGCTGCAGAGCGAGCACGCCATCGCCCCGCAGCAGGCCGATCCAGGGGGCGGGGTCATAGAGCTGGTGGTAGAAGGCCTCGCTCTCCTTCTGGGGGATGGCGGTGCCAACACCGCTGGCCACGGCGATCACCAGCAGCAGCACGATCGCCACCCGCAGGTCGGCGATCCACGCCACCAGGCGTTGGAGGGGGCGCAGGACAGGGAAGGGGGTGTTGCTCACGAGAGCTGAGCCAGAAGGGTGAGGGCGCCGGTGGTGAGCAGCACCACGCCGCTGATCGGCGGGATCCACTGCCCGATGCGCCGCAGCCCCAGAAGGGTCGGGAGGCTGGCGGCGGCGGTGCCCGCCACAACCAGGGGTACCACCTGGCCCGCGCCGAAGGCGATGAGCAGCAACATTCCCGTGAGGGGACGGCCGCTCTGGGCCATCCAGGTGAGCAGCACCGCCAGCACCGGGGTGGTGCAGGGGGTGGCCGCCAGACCGAAGGCCAGGCCCGCCGCCAGGGGGGCCACGGGGGCCGGCACGAGCCTGCGCCAACGATCCGGATCGGGGCCGGCCGGCAGGGGAAAGCGCAGCAGCCCGAGCAGGTTGAGCCCCATCACCACGGCCACCACCGCCACCAGCAGGGGCACCTGGGTGGGGAGGCTGCCGTAGAGGTGACCCAGGAGGCCGCTGGCGAGGCCAAGCAGCACCAGCGAGAGCACAATCCCGCCAGCGAAGCTCAGGCTCCGCTGCCAAGGCAGGGATGGGCGGGCCGAGCTGGCCTCCACCGCCACGGGAGCATCAGCGCCGGCCAGGAGAAGGCCAGGGGCTGCTTCAGCGGCATCGCGAACGGTGGTCGCCGCATGCGTGCCTCGCTCAGGCTCCCTGGCACCGAAACCGGCGAGGTAGGCCAGGGTCACCGGGAGCAGCGAGAGGGAGCAGGGGCCGAGGCTGGTGAGCAGGCCGCCGCTGAACACCAGGGCCAGGGTGAAGGGGCCGGGATGACCCAGGGAAAGACGCAGCAACTGCTCACTGCTGCGAGCCCAGTCGGCAAGCAGCGGACCGAGGCTCAGCATGGCCAGACTTGTGGAAAGGTCAGCCTATCGGTGCAGCAGGGGGGCGCCGGCGGCGGGGACGGGCGGTTTCCAACCCCGAAGACTCCAGCCCGCAGCGGATCAACAGACCGGCCACGAAGAGGCTCATCAGCAGGGAATTGCCGCCGTAGCTCACCATCGGCAGGGGCAGGCCGGTGGTGGGAATGGCGCCGCTGGCCACGGCGATGTTGAGGATCGATTGCCCCACCAGCAGGGCGGTACAGCCGATCGCCACCAGGCGGTGCTGGTTGCTGCGGCAGGCGAGGGCGACCCGCAGACCCACGAAGGCGAAGGCAGCCAGGAAGAGCAGGAACATCAGGCAGCCCACGAACCCGAACTCTTCGGCGTAGACGGCGAAAATGAAGTCGGTGGTCTGGATCGGCAGGTACTGGAGCTTCTGGGTGGAGAGTCCGAAACCCTGTCCGAAGGGGCCTCCCGATCCGATCGCCAGCAGGCTCTGCACCAGCTGATAACCATTGCCCTGAGCATCCTTCCAGGGATCAAGGAAGGAGGTGACCCGCAGGCGCTGGTACGTGTTGATGGCGATGCTGGCCGTGCCGAGCAGGCCCCCGGCGCCGGCGGCCCCCAGGAGCAGCGGGAGGGGAAGACCAGCGGCGAGCGCCATCAGCCAGAGCAACAGGCCGGTGAGGGATGCCGTGCTGAGGTTGGGCTGCTTGAGGATCAGCAGGATCAGGCCGGCGAAGATCGCCAGCCAGAGAAGTTTCTGATCGAGGCCGATGCGCCGCCAGTGCGAGAAGAGCACGGCCCCCTGCAGCACCACAAAGGGCTTCACCAGCTCGGTGGGTTGAATCTGAAGCGGACCCAGTACGAGCCAGCGGCTGGCGCCATTCACCGTGCTGCCGATCACCAGGGTGGCGGCCACCAGCACCACGCCCACGAGAAGGCCGAGGGCGCCGAAGTGCAGCCAGCGGCGCAGGCTGGTGCGGATCGCCAGCCAGAAGAGGGCCCAGCTGGCCAGCAGCCAAAGGAGCTGACGCTTGAGGTAATAGGCGGCATCACCCATCTCCCGGTCGGCAACCCACCAGCTCGCCGAGGTGAGCACGAGCAGACCCACCAGGCTCCAGAGCGCCGTCAGACCCACCAGCAGCCGCGTTTCAGCCGGCCACATCTCCCAGGGAAGGGGGAGGACGGGGGACACCTCAGGGTGGACATGGACGGCGTCGGTTTCCTGGGCGGGAGATCGGCGACGGGGAGCGGTTCTCGCCAAGGCCTCACACCATCAAGAGCTTGGCTCCATTGAGCCGTGCTCGGCGCGGTTTTGTCGAGGGCCCGGGAGCCAAAACCGACTCCGACCGCTGCGGATCACCATGGGATCTAGGCAGCTGAGTCGGCACGGCTGGATGGGTTTGCCCGTGCCTGGATGCCAGGGTTGCCATAAAAAACCCGGCCAGAGGCCGGGTTCGAGGTGGTATCAGCTGAGGCGCTGAAGAAAGTAACCCTTCAGTTGCCCACATTCTGTTGACGACGTCCCGTGGCCAGTTCAACCTTAAGGATCTTTCCACCCTGCTTCATGATCCGCTGTTGTTCAGCGAACCAGCTGTCATAGGGCACCCACTTGGTGAAATAGGTGTTCTGGAGTTCCCGCTGACTGCGCACCTTCTCAGGGCAAGGGATGCAGGCCGTGATCTTGAAGAGACGCATGGATGAAATCCTCGGAACGTACCAGTGAAGGAGCTCGGGATCAGTTACCGAGACCGGAGCTGATGTAATCGAGATAGACACCCATTTCACGACCGGCGTCCGGACCCACGAGGGCGGCGGTGGCCTCCTTCATGGCCTGGATCGACTGCACGGTGGCGCCGATGGGCACGCCCAAAGAGTTGTAAGTCTCCTTGAGGCCGTTCAGCACCCGCTCGTCGAGGATCGAGGTGTCGCCAGCCAGCATGGCGTAGGTGGCGTAGCGCAGGTAATAGTCGAGGTCGCGGATGCAGGCCGCATAGCGACGGGTGGTGTACATGTTGCCGCCCGGACGGGTGATGTCCGAATAGAGCAGCGATTTGGCCACGGCTTCCTTGATGATCGCCGAAGCATTGGCGCTGATGGTGGCGGCGGCACGGACGCGCAGCTCACCGCTGGCGAAGTAATTCTCCAGGCGACCCATGGAAGAGCCGTCAAGATAGAGGCCTTGGACGTCCGACTGATTGATGACGTTGGTGATGGCGTCTTGCATGGAACCTGAAGGGGGAGCGATGAAGGGAGGAGGTTGGCCTCAGGAGAGGGCGCCGACCACGTAGTCGAAGTAGAAGCCAGCCTCTTCGGCGTCGGCGCCGGTAAGGATGCTGGTGGCCACAGACTTCATTTCACGCACGGATTCCGCAAGCGCTTCCAGGGGGGTGCCCAGGGCGCGGTACATCTCACGGGCGCCGATGATCCCGATCTCTTCGATGGGGGTGACATCGCCGGCCACGACCCCGTAGGTCACGAGGCGGAGGTAGTAATCCATGTCGCGCAAGCAGCTCGCCGTCATCTCCTCGCCGTAGGCGTTGCCGCCGGGGGAAATGAGGTCGGGACGCTTCTGAAAGAGGGCGCCGCCGGCCTGCTTCACAATGCGCTCGCGGCTCTCGGCCAAGACCTGAGCCACCCGCAGACGGCGTTGCCCGCCGGCCACGAAGGACTTGATCTGGTCGAGTTCGCCAGGGCTGAGGTAGCGGGCCTCGGCGTCCGCGTTGATGATCGAGTTGGAGACGACGCTCATGCAGTTCTGCCTCGAAACAAGCGGTCGCCGATGAAGGAGACCGGTATCCGGTGGGTAAGGGGCGCGACCGGCATTGCCGTCCGCCGCATCATTCTGTGGCAAGGCCCTCGTCCCGCCCGAGGGGCGGTAACAGTTCTTCACGGCGAGGCCGCTGCAAAAACCCTTGCCCCGCAGTGGATCTGAGCGCCAGTCCGGCACAGCGATGTGAGCCATCGTCACACATGAAAGGCGGCAACACAAAATGCGATGTCGCGCAAATTTGTTGCATTTGATGTCAAGATTGCCTACAATCCCATCTCCGAAAGATCGGGACCGTTCCGATCCATCGATGGCTGGTCCGTCGGCAA
This sequence comes from Cyanobium sp., assembly GCA_014191755.1. Classification (GTDB taxonomy): domain Bacteria; phylum Cyanobacteriota; class Cyanobacteriia; order PCC-6307; family Cyanobiaceae; genus Cyanobium. The sequence goes on along the minus strand of BJHE01000039.1, from coordinate 10,188 downwards.
CAATCTGCTTGGGGAGGGCAACGCGACCGAGCAGGGCTAGGTAAGCAGCGGTGGCTCCGCGAAGGGGAGCCAGACGATCGTGCCATTTATGGAACAGGTCGCTGCCGGCAACGACCGCCACGAATTCAGCCGGCGAGAGCTGGCCATCCGTCAGCTGGGATTCGGCATCGCCGCCTTCGCGATCATCAGGGGAAGGCCGAGGCTCTACCGACAACGGAAGCCCTAGGGCGCCCTGGAGCGCAGAGCCTTGTCCATCGCCCCGGCGGGCCGAGGCCGAACGGCTGTGGGCACCGACGGTGAGGGCGGCGCGCTAAGTGCTGGATTCGGAGGATGGCGGGGCGGTGGGAGTCGCTGGAGTGGCGTCGCCGGGAGCCTGCCAGACCGCCGAGGCGGTGGAGGCAGGACGGCTCGGAAGCTCTCTCCAACGGCGGCTGGGGGGGGGCTGACGCACCGAACCTGGCCCGGACGGAGCGGAGACGGGAGCTAGAGGAATCTGGCCACCACTGATCTCGGCCATCCAACCGCCCCGAACCACCGGCCGACTGGTGAGGTTCCTGGGAACGGGATCACCGCTGCCGGTGCGCAGCTGCTCGGAGGGCGCCACATCCGGACGCTTGGCCAGGGTGAAATCGGCATAGGCGCCAGCCTGGAACGGGCGGCGCAGGGCAGGCACCCGGCGGCTGTTCAGATCAGTCGGGGTGATGAACCGCTCGTAGGGAACGGTGTCCTCGCCAAAGGTTTGGTTGTATTCGGGGCTGTTGATGATGGCGTCGACAACGCCATAAAAGCCGCTGCGGGCCGCGATAGCGAAGTACTGATCGATTTCCCAGCGACCGAAGGTGGGGCGACCCAGCAGGCGCCGGTGGATCACCTCGATCGCCTTGCAGATGTAGAGGCCGCTCCAGTAGCGACGGCGGAAGGCATTGGAACGGGCCACCTGGCGCACGAACTCGCGCAGGGAGATGTCGCCGTTCTCCAGCTTGATCTCCTCCACCGTGTTGCGCTCGCCGGCATAGCCGGCGTTGCCGAGGATCTGGTTGTAGACCCCTCGGATCACGGCCTGGGTGCTCGCCTCGGTGCCGCGAATGCTGGGCTGGCCGCCGCGCCGCGGCACCGAGGCGCCACCGGTGGCGATCTGCTGGAGACGCAGCACCTTGGGCCCCACCCGGCGCGGCACCGCCTTGCGGAACTGGGCGCTGTTCATCGGACCGGGCTGGTTGATGCCATTGCCGATCAGGATTCGGCGGGTGTCATAGCCGAAGGGCACGGCCCTGGTGGCCACCGACGCGGTGCCGGAGGGGAAGATAGCGCCGTAATTGAGGCCAAGCGGATCGTTGCCACCGCCGTAGGGGTGCTGATCGGGAAGAGGCTGGCGGTAGGAGGCGTAAAGGGTGACGTACTGGGGCGCCCCCTCGAAGGGCGCGCTGAATCGAAAGAGCTTGCGGTTCGACCCCCAGCCGGCGCTCTCCTGGGCCTCTTCGCCGAGATCGCGCAGGTAGGGCACGGTTTCTTCACCGAAGACCCGGGCGTACTCCATCGAGTTGACCAGAGCATCCACCAGACCCTTGAGGCCTTTGGCAGACACAATGTCGAAGTAGCGGGTGAACTCCTCACGAGAGCTGATGCCACGACCGAGGAAGTGGCGGAACGCCAGCTCCACCACTCGGCTATTCACGAAACGACCGTAGAACTGACGGCGGTATTCGTTGCTGTTGCCTAGGGAGCGGATGAATTCCCGCATCGAGATTTGGCCCTGGCGCAGCTGGGTGGCCTCCACCGGGCACACCACCTGGGAATAGCCCTTCACGATGTCGCGCTCAAACACCTGCCGGTAGGCGGCGCGCACCACCTCGGCCTTCTGGGCGCCGCTCATGGCGGGCCTCATGATGAAGCGTTGGGACCCTTCAGCCGCCAGGGCGTAGATCGCCGGCAGCTGGAGCCCCTGATTCACGGGGCTGCCGAGGCGCTGGCGGGCCGAGGGGGTGGGCACCTCCAGTTCCTTGAGGAGCACATCGAAGCAATCGATCACCAGCTGGCGGGCTTCGGGCTCACCCTTGAACAGCCCTGCGGCAGCAGCGCGCATCTCCTGCAGGGCCACATTCGTGGCCGTGAGGGAGCAGGCCTTCTCAAGGATGTCGCGCAGCCCGCGGGTGTTCACCGCCAGGATGCTGGGGTCACCGGCCACCACGGCATAGCCCACGTAGCGGAGGAACCAGGCCAGGTCGCGGATCGACTTCTTCATCCGCTCCGTGCCGTAGCGCCCAACGCTGATGGCTGTGAAGCCGGTGGGCAGAATCACGCGCACATCGGCATCACCGTCGGCGCCTTCGAGCAGCCGGGTGAAGACGTTGCCGCGACTCGCTTCGGCGCCGGTGAAGGTCTGCACGGATTTCTGGAAGGCCACCTGGTCGGCCGCCAGGGGCGTTTCGGTTGTGCCGACGCTCAGGGGTGCATCCAGATAGGAGAGGGGAGTGCCACCGGTAAAGATGCGGTTGGCCGCGCGGGCCACGATGGCATCGGCATTGGCCGAGATGCGGCGTGCTGCTTCCACGCGGATCTGGCCGCTCTGGAAAAAGGTGATCAGCGAGTCGAGTTCCCCGCCGTCGGGAAAACGGTCCTGCTGCTCCGCCCGACGGACGCTGGAAAGGGGCAGGGTGTCGTAACGCTGGGGGTCGACCCTGGTGCTGCCACTGCTGGCGGTCACGGTCATGAACGGGAGCGAGCCGGGCTCCGGCACCCTACGGCTGGCCCCACGGTGGTTCGGGGGGGCATGAACAAATGTTTGCAGCGCCGGGGCCCGGGGCCGCAAGAACGGCCCGGGCCGTGAAATGCTCGCCGAAACGAGTCTCCAGCCCCGCCCGATGTCGAGCGAGCTTCCCGGATCCAACACCGGCTTCCCGGCGAGTCCCCCCCCCCACAGTCCTGCCGACGCCAGCGGGCCCACCGATGCGGCAACGCCAGTGGTGGGCGCCTTCTATGACCGTTTTCCCTACCCCGGTGACGCCCTCCAAGACGGGCCGCCCCCCGGCTACAACTGGCGCTGGTGCGTGGACAGCGCCTGGGCTTTCGCCTTCGGCGGCCTGCCGCCCCGGGATGGGTCCGGCCAGCGGGCCTGGCGGATTCTCGACGCCGGCTGCGGCACGGGGGTCAGCACCGATTACCTCTGCCATCTCAATCCCGGCTCCCGGGTGCTGGCAGTGGATATCAGCCCCGGCACCCTGGCGGTAGCCGAGGAGCGCACACGGCGATCGGGGGCCGCCGGCCGGGTTCGGGAGCTGCGCATCGCCTGCCGCAGCCTGCTCGATCTAAACGATGAAGGCGAGTTCGATTACATCAATTCAGTGGGGGTGCTCCACCACCTCGACCGCCCAGAAGACGGGTTGCAGTCACTGGCGCGGCGGCTGGCCCCCACGGGCCTGCTGCATCTTTTTCTGTATGCCGATGCCGGACGCTGGGAGATCCGCCGCACCCAGCGGGCACTGGCGTTACTCAGAGCAGGAACCGGGGCCGAGGGCCTGCGGCTGGGTCGCCAACTGCTGGGAAGCCTGCCGAGCGAGAACCGGCTCAGGCGACACCACGAGGAACGCTGGGCCCTCGACACCGCCGCGGACGCCAACTTCGCGGACATGTACCTGCACCCCCAGGAAACCAGCTATGACCTTGAGCGGCTGTTCGCCTTCATCGCCAGCGGCGGACTCCAGTTCGCTGGCTTTTCCAACCCCGAGGTGTGGGACCCGGCCCGGCTGCTGCAGGGGGAACTGCTGGAGCGGGCGCAAGCCCTGCCCCTCCGCGAGCAATGGGCCCTGGTGGAAAACCTCGATCCCGCCATCAGCCACTTCGAGTTCTTTCTCACCCCGGCGCCCCAGCGCCAGGAGCCCCTGGCAGAAGCCAGCGACGAGGCGCTGCTGGCCAGCGGCGGCGAGCGCAACCGCTGCATCTGGGGCTGGCCGGGCACCAGCATGCTCGGACCCGATCTCCAGCCCCTTGACCTAGAAGACGGAGACCTGGAACTGCTGAAGGCGCTGGAGGCGGCCCCGGCGGACACGGCCCTGATCGCTCTGCCGCTGCCAATGGAAAACGCCGAACGGGCTCGCCGGGCCCGACGCCTGATTCGCGATCGCGTGCTGCTCCGCCTGGCCACAACCTGCCGGGCTGCGTGATAAATTCCGCTCGCCCCAATGGATTTAAGACGGTTGCAGGCCGCCCTGACCACCTCGACGGATGCTGATGCCCCCTTGGTGTCGACCGCCGGGATCGAAGAGCTTCCCCAACTTCCCGAATCCTTTATCGCTCCGGCAGCTTGCAGCGCCGAGCCACCGTCCTCCACAGATCCCACCGCCCTGGCGGTATCCGATCGTGGGATGGCTGACTACCAACGCCTTCAGCGCAGTTTGCTGACGGTCACCGCGACGGCCACCGCCCTAGCAGTGCCGATCAGTGGCTGGTTTTTCGGTGGTCCTACGGCCCTGAGCCTGCTGGTGGGTGGTCTGGCAGGACTCCTCTACCTCTTCCTCTTCTCCCGCAGTGTGTCCCGCCTCGGCGGCGACCGCAACTCGGTGGGGAAGGTGCAGCTCCTGGTTCCGGTGGTGCTGGTGCTGGCCTCGGCCCGCATCCCCGCCTTGGAGATCCTTCCGGCCCTGCTGGGATTCCTGCTCTACAAACCGGCCCTGATTCTTCAGGCCGTGCTTGATCGCTGATTTCAGCCCTCTTCCGGGCCGCAGTTCGTCAACGCCGCTTCGCCGGCATCCCCTTCCCCGCCGGGACATCCCATTCCGATCGCACCCCGATGGCACCCCCGATCATCCCCGTGCTGCCCCTCAACCTGCCGCTAGCCGAGCTGGAAGTGGGTAAGCATCTCTACTGGCAGCTAGGCAACCTCAAGATCCACGGCCAGGTGTTCCTGAGCTCCTGGGTCGTGATCGGCGCCCTGCTCGCCCTGGTGGCGATCGGCACTCGCAAACTGGAGCGCAATCCAGGCGGTGTGCAGAACCTGCTGGAATTGGTCTGGGATTACATCCGCGACATCTCGCGCGAGCAGATCGGCGAGAAGGCTTATCGAGATTGGCTGCCATTCATTGGCACTCTGTTCCTGTTCATCTTTGTGAGCAACTGGGGCGGTGCCCTGATTCCCTGGAAACTCATTCACTTACCGAGTGGTGAACTCGGTGCTCCAACGGCCGATATCAACACCACCATTGCCCTGGCCTTGTTGGTGTCCCTTGCTTACTTCTACGCTGGCTTGAGCCGTAAGGGTTTTCGGTACTTTGAGTACTACGTGGATCCGACACCAATCATGCTGCCGTTCAAGATAATTGAGGATTTCACCAAACCTCTGTCACTCTCTTTCCGTCTTTTTGGCAACATTCTTGCCGACGAGTTGGTCGTGGCGGTGTTGGCTTTCCTTGTGCCCCTGATCGTGCCGCTGCCGGCGATGTTCTTGGGTCTGTTCACCAGCGCGATCCAGGCCTTGATCTTCGCCACTTTGGCCGCCAACTACATCGGAGAGGCGGTGCACGAAGAGCACCACTGATCCAACCGTCTGGCGGGTGCCTCCCGTCTGGCAAACTCTCTGCGCGCAGGTCCGGCTTGATCCGGGCCCATCCCTCGGGATGTCCCAGGCGCAGGTTTCCCACACCGGTTCCTTCCGCGCTGCCCCAGCGCCCCTCATCCCCTTCTCACCATGGATTCGCTTACTTCCGCCGCCTCCGTCGTGGCTGCTGGTCTGGCTGTCGGCATCGGCGCCATCGGCCCCGGCATCGGTCAGGGCAACGCGGCTCGCGGCGCCGTCGAAGGCATTGCCCGTCAGCCCGAAGCCGAAGGCAAAATCCGCGGCACCTTGCTGATCTCGCTGGCCTTCATGGAGGCCCTCACGATCTACGGCCTGGTTGTCGCCCTGGTGCTGCTGTTTGCCAACCCCTTCGCCGGCTGATCGGCGTGACCGCCGGGGACCGGCCTTCGGGTTGGTTTCCTGGCGACACATCACTCTGAGCTCCCCCTGAGCTTGCCGGTGGCTCCACCCACCACCCGTTCACCGCCCGCCATCCCCCATGACCAGCTGGCTTCTGCTTGCCGAGGCAGGTGCGTCCGCCGCCGGGACGCCCGAGGGAGGTCTGTTCGACCTCGATGCCACCCTGCCCCTAATGGCGGTGCAGGTGGTGCTTCTCACCTTCATCCTCAACTCCCTCTTCTTCCGTCCCGTGGGACGGGCTGTTGAGGATCGCGAGGGCTACATCGCCACCAGTCGCGCCCAGGCCAAGGAAAAGCTTGCCCAAGTGGAACGGCTTGAAGCCGATCTCAAGGAGCAGCTCAAGGATGCGCGCCTTCAGACTCAAAAACTGATTCAGGAGGCTGAGCAGGAGTCTGACAAGCTCTACCGCGAGGCCATCGGCCTAGCCCAGGCTGAATCCAACGCCAGCAGGGAGAGCGCCCGCCGCGAAATCGACAGCCAGCGCACCGCTGCCCTCGGCCAGATCCGTGGCGATGCCGACAAGCTGGCCGATCAGATCGTCGACCGACTGCTCGCCGCATCATGACATTTCCCCTCGTGTCTGCTACAGCCCATTTAATTGCCAGCCATGGCGGTTTCGGACTGAACTTCAATCCCTTCGAGACCAACATCATCAATCTGGCAATCGTGATCGCCGGTTTGGTGTATTTCCTCAAGGGCTTCCTTGGCGGCATTCTTGAGCGCCGCCGCTCAGCCATCCTCAGCGACCTGAAGGACGCCGAAGATCGTCTGGCTGCAGCCACCACCAGCCTGGCCGACGCCCAAAAGGGCCTCGCCGAAGCCCAAATGCGGGCGGAATCGATCCGCAGCGAGGGGCAGTCCCGGGCCGAGGCCATTCGGATGGAGAGCGAGAAGCGCACGGTGGAGGAAATGGCTCGCATGAAACAGGACTCCGCCTCCGATCTGGATGCGGAAGCAGCCCGGGTGAGCGACCAACTGCGCCGCGAGGCTGCCCGCCTGGCCATCGAGAAGGCCCTGGCCGCGCTCTCCGGCAAGCTTGATCCCATGGCCCAGGCCAAACTCATCGACCAGTCCATCCAATCGCTGGGGAAAGCCTGAGATGCCACTCCTCAACACAATCACCACTCCTTACGCCGAAGCGTTCCTCCAGCTGAGCGAGGCCGCCGGCGACACCGATGAGGTGGTGGCTCAGGCCCGCGAGTTGCTGAGCCTCTGGAAGGAATCACCCGAACTGCGCGAAGCTATGGCTTCCCCGGTGCTGGAGGTCGAAACCAAGAAGGCTGCGATCAGCAAACTGTTCGGCGATCAGGTTTCACCCACCTTCCTGAACCTGCTGATGCTCCTGACCGACCGACAGCGGATCGGATACCTCGATGCCGTGCTCGAGCGGTTCCTCGATCTCTACCGCGATCAAAACCAGATCGCCCTGGCCTCGGTGACCTCCGCCGAAGCCCTCAGCGACGAGCAGCTGGTCCGCATCACCGAGCAGGTGAAGGCGGTGGCCGGCACTGACAAGGTTGAGATCAACTCGGCGGTCGACCCCGCCCTGATCGGCGGCTTCGTGCTCAAGGTGGGTTCCAAGGTGATCGACGCCAGCCTCTCCGGGCAGGTGCGACGTCTTGGCCTGGCCCTAGCCAAGGTGAGCTGAGCCCCACCCCTTTCCTCCTCCGTACCATCCTTCCTCCCCATCGCCTCCCCTCCGGGGATTCCCATCCATGGTTTCCATCCGCCCCGACGAGATCAGCGCCATCCTCAAGCAGCAGATCGCTGACTACGACAAGTCGGTTTCGGTCAGCAATGTCGGAACCGTGCTCCAGATCGGCGACGGCATCGCCCGCGTCTACGGCCTTGAGCAGGTCATGGCCGGAGAGTTGGTGCAATTCGAGGACGGCACCGAAGGCATCGCCCTCAACCTTGAGGACGACAACGTGGGCGCGGTGCTGATGGGCGAGGGTCGCGGTATCCAGGAAGGCAGCACGGTGAAGGCCACCGGCAAGATCGCCGCCGTTCCCGTGGGTGACGCCCTGCTCGGCCGCGTGGTGAACTCCCTGGGTCAGCCGATCGACGGCAAGGGTGAGATCGCCACCACCGAAACGCGCCTGATCGAATCGATGGCGCCTGGCATCATCCAGCGCAAGTCGGTGCATGAGCCGATGCAGACCGGCATCACCGCAATCGACGCCATGATTCCGATCGGCCGCGGCCAGCGCGAGCTGATCATCGGCGACCGCCAGACCGGCAAGACCGCCATCGCGATCGACACGATCATCAACCAGAAAGGCGAAGACGTGGTCTGCGTCTACGTGGCCGTGGGCCAAAAGGCGGCTTCGGTGGCGAACGTGGTGGAAGTGCTGCGCGAGAAGGGCGCCCTCGATTACACGATCGTGGTGGCAGCCAGCGCCTCGGAAGCCGCTGCCATGCAGTACTTGGCGCCCTACACCGGCGCGGCGATCGCCGAATCCTTCATGTACAAGGGCAAGGCCACCCTGGTGGTGTACGACGACCTCACCAAACAGGCCCAGGCCTACCGCCAGATGTCGCTGCTGCTGCGCCGTCCCCCCGGCCGGGAGGCCTACCCCGGCGACGTGTTTTACTGCCACAGCCGCCTGCTGGAACGGGCCGCCAAGCTCTCTGATGCCATGGGTAAGGGCTCGATGACCGCCCTGCCGATCATCGAGACCCAGGCCGGCGACGTGAGCGCCTACATCCCCACGAACGTGATCTCGATCACCGATGGCCAGGTGTTCCTCAGCTCCGACCTGTTCAACTCCGGACTGCGCCCCGCCATCAACGTGGGCATCTCGGTGAGCCGGGTGGGCGGTGCTGCCCAGACCAAGGCGATCAAGAAGATTGCCGGCACCCTGAAGCTGGAGCTGGCCCAGTTCGATGAACTCGCCGCCTTCTCCCAGTTCGCCTCCGACCTCGACGCCGCCACCCAAGCCCAGCTGGCCCGGGGCAAGCGCCTGCGCGAACTGCTCAAACAGTCCCAGTTCAGCCCGCTTAACCTCGCCGAACAGGTGGCTGTGGTCTACGCCGGGGTTAAGGGTCTGATCGACGAGGTGCCGGTGGACCAGGTCACCGTGTTCGCCCGCGAACTGCGGGAGTACCTCAAGAGCAGCAAGCCCGAGTTCGTGAGCGCCGTGATGGGCGAGAAGCAGCTGAGCGAAGCCTCCGAGGCCATCCTCAAGGACGCCATCAAGACGGTGGTCTCCTCGATCGCCGTCGCCGCCTGAGGAACCCCAGCCATGGCCAATCTCAAGGAGATCCGCGACCGCATCGGTTCGGTCAAGAACACACGCAAGATCACCGAGGCCATGCGTCTGGTGGCGGCTGCCAAAGTGCGCCGTGCCCAGGAGCAAGTGCTGCGCAGCCGGCCCTTCGCCGACCGCCTCGCCCGGGTTTTGCAGAGCCTGCAGACCCGCATGGCCTTCGAAACCGCCGATGCTCCCCTGCTGGCATCGCGCGAGGTCGGCACGATCACCCTGCTCGCCATCACCGGCGACCGGGGTCTGTGCGGCGGCTACAACGCCAACATCATCAAGCGCACCGAACAGCGTTTTGCTGAACTGAAGGGGCAGGGATTCGATGTGGATCTGGTTCTGCTCGGCCGCAAGGCGATCACCTACTTCCAGAACCGCGCTTCCCAATACAAAATCCGCGCCACCTTCACCGGCCTGGAGCAAGTGCCCACCGCTGCCGAAGCCAATGACATCGCCAATGAGGTGTTGGCGGATTTCCTCTCGGACAGCACCGATCGGGTCGAGATCATCTACACCAAGTTCATCAACCTGGTGAGCTCCAAGCCCGTGGTGCAGACCCTGCTGCCCCTCGACGCCCAGGACATCGCCGTTGCCGACGATGAAATGTTCCGCCTGGTGACCAAGGACGGCCGGCTGACGGTGGAAACGGTGGACGTGGCCAATGCCCAAGCGGCCCTGCCCTCCGACTTCGTGTTCGAGCAGAACCCCGAGCAGTTGCTAAATTCGCTGTTGCCCCTCTACCTGTCCAACCAGCTGCTGCGCTCCCTCCAGGAGGCCGCTGCCAGCGAACTGGCCAGCCGGATGACGGCCATGAACAACGCCAGCGACAACGCCAAGACCCTCGCCAAGAAGCTGACGCTGGATTACAACAAGGCCCGCCAGGCCGCCATCACCCAGGAGATCCTGGAAGTGGTGGGTGGTGCCTCGGCGATGTGATCCACAGCGAGGGTGGGGCGCTTC
>BJHE01000038.1 GCA_014191755.1 Cyanobium sp. | reverse complement strand
GCTCCAGAGCCAGGCCACGGCGAGGGGCACGCTGAGGTTGTCGAGGCCGCCGATCGCCACCTGCTCAAGCAGGGCGGCGGCCAGGGCGATTCCCACCACGGCGGCCGGTGTGGGCACCGGCTGGCCGCCCGCTCCAGCCACGGCCGCCAGGGCGAGCAGCACCGCCAGGCTGGTGAGCGCCATCGTGGCAGTGCCGACCAAGGAGCGCCGTTGGCCCAGGATCTGCCAGGTCGGTGAGGTCACCTCGGGGCCCAGGAGGCCAGCCAGCCCATCAGCGAAGGCCATCACCAGCACGCCGCTGGCCACCACCAGCGGCTCCCAGGGCCACCAGACCAGCAGCAGCAGGGTGATCGAGGCTCCGTAGGCCACCGTTCCGTAGCTGGCGCGGTCGATATCCTCGACGCCCGGCAGCAGCCGACGCCGGTGGTTCACGGCGGCCAGCAGGGTGGCCAGGGCGGCGGTGGGCAGGGCGATCCAGCGATCAATGCCCAGGGCCCAGGCGATCAGCACCACCGGGCCGGCCCCGATGTGCACCACCTTGCGGCTCCATTCCCCCCGCTCCGGCCAGCGGGCCCTGACCGCCAGGGAGATGCTGGCCACCAGGGTGAGCCACACCAGCACGGCGACCACCCCGATCGATTGCCGCCCCCACCAGCCCATGGCCACCCCGCCCATGGTCACGCCGCCCATGGTCACGCCGCTCAGGCGGCCTGCTGCATCGAGCTCATCAGCCGCAGCTTCAGGATCGCCTTGGCTTCCAACTGGCGCACCCGCTCGCGGGACACGTTGATCTGGCGGCCGATCTCCGCCAGGGTGAGCGGTTCAGTCCCCTCAAGGCCAAAGCGGAGCCTCAGGATCTTCTGCTCGCGGTCGTTCAGCTGGGCGAGCCAGGTGCCGAGGTGTTCCTTCTGGAGATGCCGGTCCATCGAGTCGAGATGCTCGTTGCTGGCGGGATCGGCGATCAGCTCCCCGAGGGTGCTGCGGTCCTCCTCGCCACGGGCGTGGGCATCGAGGGAGGCGCAGGGAGCGGTCTGGGACAACAGCTCCTCCAGCTCATCGGGGCTGGTGCCGAGGGCATGGGCCAGTTCCAGCCGGTTGGGTTGGCGGCCGAGACGGTGGGAGAGCTCGCGAGTGATGCGCCGCATCTTGGAGAGCTTCTCGCTGATGTGAATCGGCAGCCGGATTGTGCGGGCGCTGTTGTCGATCGCCCGGGTCATGCCCTGGCGGATCCACCAGTAGGCATAGGTGGAGAACTTGTAGCCCATCGCCGGGTCGAATTTATCGACAGCCCTCTCAAGGCCGATCGCCCCCTCCTGCACCAGATCCAGCAATTCGAGGCCCTGATTCTGATACTTCTTCGCCACGCTCACCACGAGGCGCAGATTGGCCGCCATCATCCGATCGCGGGCCCGCTGACCCATGCGGATCCGCCGGTTCTGCTGGGGGGTCCGTTGCTCGGGCTCCAGCGACTGCAGCTGTTTGCCCGCCTGCACATGATGAGCCAGCTCGATTTCCTCGGCCGCCGTGAGTAAGGGCACCCGACCGATGGTGCCCAGATACCAGCCGATTGAATCGGCGCTCAAGCGGCCAGCGGCCCGGCTAGCGCTCCGGCTCGACCCCTGACGGGACGGACGGTTCGCGGTGCCGGAATCAACACGTTCATGGGCTGACTTCGCCCCCGTGGAGCCACCGCTTGCGGCAGCCCCATTGGGTGCGGAATGCAGAGGTGTCCCCATCACCCCAGGCCTCCGAAATGAATTTGGCCGGAATTTAGCACCCCTGCGTCGAAGGGAAAGCTTTGAAGTGGAAGATTTCCTGGATTAGCGATGACGCCTGATCGATGCCTGTCGTGGTGGTTACATTTTCAAGCCGCCGCGCCAGCGCTGCATGAGAATGTTTTGTGAAACCAATCCATCGTCTTCGGGCTGAATCTGCAGGAAGCTGCCGTCGCTCTGCATGTGCCATGCGGTGCTGTCCTGCAGATAGAGCTTAAGCAGAAGGCGGAGTTGCTCTCTGAGCTGGGCCTCTTCGATCGGTGCCACCGCCTCGACCCGCCGATCGAGGTTGCGGGGCATCCAGTCGGCACTGCCGAGATATACCTCATCTTGGCCACCGTTGCCGAACCAGAAGATGCGGGAGTGTTCCAGAAAGCGACCGATCACACTCACCACCCGGATGTTCTCGCTCAGGCCCACCAGGCCGGGCCTCAGGGAGCACATGCCTCGAACCACCAGGTCGATCTGCACGCCGGCCGCTGAGGCCTCGTAGAGCAGGGCGATGATGGCTGGGTCCACCAGGCCGTTCATCTTGGCCCTGATCAGCCCGCCGCGGCCCTCGTGGGCATGGCGGATTTCGCGGCGGATCAGCTCCTCCATGCCGCGACGCAAGGTGACCGGTGCCACCAGCAACTTGCGGAAGCTCTGTTGTTTGGAGAAACCGGTGAGGTAGTTGAACAGTTCCACCAGGTCCTGCCCGAAATCCTCACGGGCGGTGAGCAGCCCGAGGTCGGTGTAGAGGTTGGAGGTGCGGGAGTTGTAGTTGCCTGTGCCGACGTGCATATAGCTGCGCAGGGTGTCCTTCTCGCGCCGCACCACCAGGGCCACCTTGGTGTGGGTCTTGAGCCCCAGCACGCCATACACCACATGCACGCCGGAGCGCTCCAGCTGGCGGGCCCACTGGATGTTGTTGTCTTCGTCGAAGCGGGCCTTCAGTTCCACCAGGGCCATCACCTGCTTGCCGTTTTCGGCGGCGCGGATCAGGGCCGCCACCACCGGGGAATCCTTCGAGGTGCGGTAAAGAGTCATCTTGATCGCCAGCACCGAGGCGTCGTCGGCGGCCTGGTTGAGGAATTCCTCCACGGAGGTGGCGAAGAGATCGAAGGGGTGGTGCAGCAGCACATCGCCGCGGCGTAGCACCGAGAAGATGCTCTGGAATTCCTCGGCCTTGATCGAGCCGTCTTCCAGTTCACTGCGCTGGGCCTGCACCAGGGCTGGCACGGTTCTTCCCTTGAAGGGCAGGTCCTTGATGTCGGGCAAGGAAATGGACAGCAGGCTCATCAGGTCATCCAGCCCGAGGGGACCGTTGATCCGGTAGAGGTCTTCCGGTTCGACACTGGCGCCGTCCATCAGCAGTTGCACCACCTCATTGGGCATCTCGTTGGCCACCTCGAGGCGCACCACCTCCCCACCCATGCGGCGTTTGCGGAGGCCCTCCTGCAGGGCCTCCATCAGGTCGTCGGCCTCCAGATCGCGCAGTTCAAGGTCGGCGTCGCGGGTCACCCGGAAGAAGTAATGACCCTCGATCACCATGCCGGGAAAGAGGAGCTGCAGGTTGAACGCCACCAGCTGCTCCAGCGGCACCGCCGTGAACACCGGCGCGGGTTCGCGGCTGCAGAGCTCGGTGGGGATCGGCACGAAGCGCGGCAGGATCTTCTGGGGAACCTTCACCCGTGCGAACTGTTGTTGGCCGCTTTCGGGATCGCGGATCAGGGCCGCCACGTTGAGGCTGAGGTTGCTCAGGAAAGGAAAGGGGTGGGCCGGATCCACCGCCAGCGGCGTGAGCACAGGAAAGATGGCGCTGCGGAAGTAGGTGTCGGCCCAATCCTTCTGGCGAGCGTTGAGGCGGGTGTAGTCGATCAGCTGGATGCCGTATTCGTCGAGGTTGCGCTTGAGCGAATGGCGGTAGTGCTGCTGCTGCAGTTCGAGCAGGGGGCGCAGCTTGGCCTGGATCGCCTCCAGTTGCTCCAGGGGGGTGAGGCCGTCGTCACTGAGGGTGGTTACCCCGGCCTCCTGCTGCGACTTCAGCGAAGCCACGCGCACCATGAAAAATTCGTCGAGGTTGTTGCTGAAGATCGCGCTGAACTTGGCCTGCTCCAGCAGGGGTGTGTGCTCATTGAGGGCCTGGGCCAGCACCCGCTGGTTGAAGGCGATCCAGCTCAGCTCCCGGTTGATGTAGTGCTCGGGGGCAACGAGGGCAGGCGTGGTGGTGGACGCGGTCATGGTGTTCTGCGGAAACCCGCGTCGGCGGGATGAGAAAAGTTAGCAATTAGAAGCGGATCAACCTGGTGTCGCCGCCGTCTGGCGCCGCGTGCCGCCCGCCACCAGCGCCGCCACCGCCACTATCAACGCGATGCTGAGCCAGAAGGGGCTCCGGTGGCCCAAGGTTTCGTAAGCCAGTCCCGCCAGCGGCGGCCCAAGGAAGCTGCCGGCGCTCTGGAGGCCCTGCAGGCTGCCCAGGGCGGCCCCCTGGCCGGAGCCTTCCAGCCGCCGGCTCACCAGGCTGCGCAGGCAGGGGGTCACCAGTCCGGTGCCGAAGGCCAGGATGGCCAGGGCGCTGAACACGGTGGGAATGGCCGAGGTCGGCTGGGCCAGGGGGATCAGCAGACAGCCCGTCACTACACAGCCCAGGCCCACCAGGCTCAGTCTCCACTCCCCGATCCGTTGCACCAGGGGGCCGATCAGGCCGCCCTGGACCACGGTGGCCACCACCCCCACCACCAGGAAGGCAAGGGCTGCCAGCTCCGGCCCCCAGCCGAAGGCCTGGCGGAAGTAGAGCACCAGCATGGCGGTGAAGCCGCTGAAGGCCAGAAAGAAGAAGAAGAAAGCCGCGCACAGCCGCCGCAGCCGCGGGTTGGCGAATACCGAGGCCAGCTGGCTGAAGGGCTGCAGCTCCCGCCGCCGGGGCAGGGCGATGCGCGCCTCAGGCGGATGGGTTTCCGGCAGCAGGGTGAGCACCACCAGCAGGTTGACCAGCGCGAAGCCCACCGCCACAAACAGCGGCAGGGTCACGGAGTAGCGCGCCAGCAACCCCCCCAGGCCCGGGCCGAGGATGAAGCCCAGGCCGAAGGCCACGCCGATCAGGCCGAAGGCCCGCGCCCGCTGCTCCGGTGCGGTGATGTCGGCCAGCACGGCGCCGGCGGTGGCGGCGGTGCCGCCGCTCAGGCCATCGATCAGCCGGGCGAGGAAGAGCAGGGCCAGGGGCAATCCGGCGGCTGCGGCGCCGGGCCACAGCTGGGTCCAGGGCAGGCTCACCGTGAGGGCGAACAGGCCCAGCCCCAGAACGGATCCCGCCACGCAGAGCGCCATCACGGGCCGTCGCCCGAAGCGATCACTCAGGGCCCCAATCAGGGGGGTGGCGCTGAACTGGGCCACCGCATAGGTGCCGGCCAGCAGGCCGAGGGTGCGGCCATCGCTGCTGAAGCCCGCCAGCAGGAAGGGCAGCAGCGGGAACACGATGCTCTCCCCCAGCCGGTCGTTGAGCAGGGTCAGGAAGGCCGAGAGCCTGGGGGAGGGTCGTCCGAGCCGCAAGGCGGCCTCCCGCTGCTGGCTCGTCAGCTTCCCATAGGGACTGGGGCTCGCTGCCGGGTTTCGCCGCAGGTTCAGCCTGGGCCGCCCGCGGCAGGCCGACCATCGAAGATGGAAGTGGCTTCGTACCGACTCGCCTCCGTGATGGCTGCCCGATGACTTCCCCTCCCGACACCGCGCCGCAGGGGCTCATCCGCGATAGCGGGCTGGCGGGGCTGGCCGCAGCTGCGGAGGTTGGCGTGCAAGGGGCCTCCGCCGCCGCCTGGCTGATCCCGATCTCCGGGCTGGTGCTAGTGCTGTTTCTGGTGGTCCATCTCGCTGGGGTGAGCCTGGCGCTGCTGGATCCGACGACCTTCGAGCAGGTGGCGGAAGTGCTCCACCGCCAGCCTTGGCTGCCGCCCCTGGAGCTGGCCCTGGCTGCCGCCCTGCTGCTCCATCCCCTGCTGGCCCTGCTGCGCAGTGCTTCCAACCGTCAAGCTCGGGGTGCCGTGGCAGGCCCGCAGCGCAGCCGGCGGGATGGTGGCCTGGAGGCCGCGGCCGCCCTGGCCGGCCGCTGGGCCCCTTGGAGCGGGGCGTTGCTGCTGGTGTTCCTGGTGGTGCACCTGGCCCAGCTGCGGCTGCATCGCCCGGCGGCCGGCGCCGAGCTGGAGGCCCTGCTCGCCGCCTTGGCTTCCCCCTTCTCCCTCGGCCTCTATGGCCTGGCTGGTGCTGCGGTGGGGCTTCATCTGCTGCAGGGCTACGAGAGCGCCCACCGCAGCCTGGGCTGGCTTGAGCCGGGTAACCGGGAGCGGATTCGCTGGGCCGGGCGCGCCCTCGCCCTGCTCCTTGGCGCCGGCTTTAGTGTGCTGCCGATCGCCCTGGTGCTGCGGGCCTCCCTGGCGGCCGGCATGCCATGACCTCCCCCTTCGCCTCGCCCTTCTCCTCGCCCTTCGCCTTCGCCCCACCCCGCGGCAGTGGGTCCCCTGTCACCGCTCCCCCAGCGCCTCCAGCCCCGTTGCCACCCTTCCCGCCGACCGCGCCGCGCCTCGATCCGCGCCTGCCGGCGGGCTCGCTCGATTCGGCCTGGCAGCGCTGCCGTGAGGGCCTGCCCCTGATCAGCCCGGCCAACAAGCGCAAGCTGCGGGTGCTGGTGGTGGGCAGCGGCCTGGCCGGCGCCTCGGCCGCCGCCACCCTGGCTGAGCAGGGCTACCGGGTGCAGCTGGTCACTTATCACGACAGCCCGCGGCGGGCCCATTCGGTGGCGGCCCAGGGGGGCATCAACGCCGCCAAGAACTACGCCGGTGATGGTGACAGCATCGACCGCCTCTTCCGCGACACGCTCAAGGGCGGCGATTTCCGCGCCCGCGAGGCCGGCTGCCACCGCCTGGCGGAAATCAGCGGCGCGATCATCGATCAATGCGTGGCCCAGGGGGTGCCCTTCGCCCGGGAGTACGGCGGCACCCTGGCCAACCGCAGCTTCGGCGGCGCCCTGGTGAGCCGCACCTTCTACGCCCGCGGCCAGACCGGCCAGCAATTGCTCTATGGCGCCTACCAGGCGCTGATGCGGCAGGTGGCGGCGGGGCGGGTGGAGCTCCTCACCCGGCGAGAGATGGTGGAGCTGATCTGCGTGGATGGGGTGGCGCGGGGCGTGGTGTGCCGCCATGGCCTCAGCGGCGCTCTGGAAACCTTCACCGCCCATGCGGTGCTATTGGCCAGCGGCGGCTATTCGAATGTGTTCTATCTCTCCACCAATGCGGTGAAGAGCAATGTCAGCGCCATCTGGCGGGCCCACCTGCAGGGGGCCTGCTTCGCCAATCCCTGCTTCACCCAGATCCATCCCACCTGCATCCCCGCCGGTGACATCTGGCAGAGCAAGCTCACCCTGATGAGCGAGAGCCTGCGCAATGACGGCCGCGTCTGGCTGCCGGCGCAAGCGGGGGATGGAAGGCAGGCCGCGGCGATTCCCGAGGCGGAACGCGATTACTTCCTGGAACGCCAGTACCCCACCTACGGCAACATGGTGCCCCGCGATGTGGCCTCCCGCCGCGCCCGGGAGCTGTGCCTGGAGGGCCGTGGCGTGGGGCCTGGCGGCCGCGGGGTCTACCTGGATCTGGCGGAGGCAATCCGCCGCGACGGTCGGGAGGCGATTGAGAGCCGCTACGGCAACCTGCTGGAGATGTATGCGCGCATCACCGGCGAAGATCCGATCGCCTCGCCCCTGCGCATCTATCCCGCGCCGCACTACACGATGGGGGGCCTGTGGGTGGATTACCACCTGATGAGCACGATTCCGGGATTGTTTGTGCTCGGGGAGGCCAACTTCTCTGAGCACGGCGCCAACCGGCTCGGAGCCAGTGCCCTGATGCAGGGTCTGGCCGATGGCTACTTCATCGCTCCCGCCACCGTGACGGCCTGGCTGGCGGGTCATCCGCAGCCGCAGATCGGAGCCGACCACCCGGCCTGCCGGGCGGCGCTGGCCGCTGCTGAGGTCCGCATCGCCGCCCTGCGGCCCGGGCCTGTCCGCCCAGTCGGGGGGGATGGCACTGGCGGCCGCACCGTCACGGATCTGCATCGGGAGCTGGGCCTGCTGATGATCGAGGTGTGCGGCATCAGCCGCAGCGCCCCGGAGCTGCGGCGGGGGCTGGCAGCAGTGGAGGCCCTGCGCCAGGAGTTCCGAGATGGGGTGCGGGTGCCCGACCACGGCGCCGGGCCCGATGAGGCTCTGGAGAGGGCCCTGCGGCTCGAGGATTTCCTCGGCCTGGCGGACCTGATGCTGCGCGATGCCCTGGCCCGAGAGGAATCCTGCGGCGCCCATTTCCGCGAGGAGTTTCAGACTCCTGAGGGTGAGGCCCAGCGCGACGACGCCCGGTTCGCCCACATCGCCGCCTGGGAGCACCGGGGGGGGGCGCAGCCAGAACGTCACACCGAACCGCTCACCTTCTCCGCCATGGCGCCGAGCCAGCGCAACTACCGCTGAGGCGGCTGAGAACCCTTTTCCGCAGCCGCTGAATCCCTTTTCGCCGGCCCCCCGCTCCAGGCCCCATCCCCCTCGATCCGCCATGTCTGCTGCGCCCGCCTCCGCCACGATCAGCCTCACCCTGCGGGTGTGGCGCCAGGCCGGCCCCGGCCAGCCGGGCGGCTTTGAGGGCCACCGGCTGGAGCGGCTCAGCACCGATCTCTCGCTGCTGGAGGCCCTTGATCTGCTCAACGACCGCCTGCTCCGGGCCGGCCAGCGCCCGATCAGCTTCGAGCACGACTGCCGCGAGGGCATCTGCGGCTCCTGCGGCTTCCTGGTGAATGGCCAGGCCCACGGACCCCAGGCGGCCACCAGCGTCTGCCAGCTCTACCTGCGCCGCTTCAGCGATGGCGACACCCTGACGCTGGAGCCCTGGCGGGCCCGCGCCCTGCCCCTGGTGGCCGACCTGACAGTGGACCGCGGCGCCTTCGATCGGATCATCGCCGCCGGCGGCTACTGCTCGGTGAACACCGGCAGCGCCCCGGAGGCCAACGCCATCCTGATCGGCCGCGACCAGGCCGCCAGCGCCTTCGACGCCGCCACCTGCATCGGCTGCGCCGCCTGCGTGGCCAGCTGCCGCAATGCCTCCGCCAGCCTGTTTGTGGCCGCCAAGCTGGCCCACTTGGGCCAGCTGCCCCAGGGCCAGCCCGAGCGATCCCGGCGGGCGCGGGCGATGGTGGCCCAGATGGCAGCCGAGGGTTTCGGCGGCTGCAGCAGCCACCTCGAATGCGAGGCGGCCTGCCCCAAGGAGATTTCGGCCGACTGGATCAGCTGGATGCGGCGGGAGCTGCGCGGGGGGTGAAGCCCCGCATGCGCTGCTGCCTGCTTCCCGTCGCCGCTACCCGATGAGCACCCCCACTGACCCCCACGCCCCATCCGTGAGCCAAGCCTTGGAGGGAAGTCTCCCCAGCCTCACGCACCTTGATTGCCGCGGTGAGGTTCACATGGTGGATGTGAGCAGTCGGCCAGCCACGGTTCGCGAGGCCGTGGCCGAGGGCTGGCTGCGCATGCAGCCGCTCACGCTGGCGTTGGTGCTGGAGGGTCGGGCTCCCAAGGGAGATGTGCTGGCGGTGGCCCGGGTGGCGGCGATTCAGGCAGCCAAGCGCACCGCTGAACTGATTCCCCTCTGCCATCCGCTGCCGCTTGCGGCGGTGAAGGCCGCGATCGAGCCGGCGCTTGATGGGTCTGGGCTGCGTGTGGAGGTACGGGTCCGCACCACCGCCGCCACCGGCGTTGAGATGGAGGCGCTCACGGCCGTGAGTGTGGGCCTGCTCACCCTTTACGACATGGTGAAGGCCGCCGATCCCGCCATGACCATCGGGCCCATCCAGCTGCTGCGCAAGCAAGGGGGTCGCAGCGGCGTTTGGGAACGGGGTGATGGCTGAACCCACGGCTGAACCGTTTCCCGCCGAGGGATTGCCGCTGGAGGAGGCGCGGGCGCGGGTGCTGGCCGCGCTGCGGCCTGATCCGCCGTTGGAGACCCTCCCGCTGGCGGCCTGCCTGGGCCGGGTGATGGCGCAATCGGTGCTGGCCAGCGAAGCGGTGCCGGGATTCCGGGCCGCGATCCTCGATGGCTACGCCGTGGCTGATGCCATGCCGCCGGAACCCGGTCGCCGCTGGCGGGTGGTGGGACGTTCCGCAGCCGGCGCCCCCTACCCGCAGCCCATGGGGGAGGGAGAAGCGGTGCGCATTCTCACCGGCGCCCCCTTGCCGGAGGGTGCCGCGCGGGTGTTGGCCCAGGAGCAGGTGGAGGTCCAGGGGGAGGTTCAGGGGGAGTGGCTGCTCCTCATGGAGGCCGTTGGCCCGGAGCCCTGGATCCGTGCCGCCGATGAGGAGGCGGCGCCGGGGCAGCTGCTGGTGGAGGCCGGCCAGCGCCTCGGGCCCGCCGATCTGGGTCGGTTGGCGGGCTGTGGTGTGGCGATGCTGCCGGTGGCGGCCCGGCCGCGGATTGGCCTGCTGATCAGCGGCGATGAACTGGTTCAGGCCGGTGCCGATCGCGGGCCCGGTGAGATCTGGGAAAGCAACGGCACTCTGCTGGAGGCTCTGTTCGCCCGTCTGGGCTACCCGCTGACCCTGCGGTTACAGGTGGCCGACCGGCCGGAACGGTTGGCGGCCGCCTTTGATCAGCTGGCTGCCGGTTGTGATCTCGTGGTGAGCACCGGTGGCGTTTCCGCCGGCGACAGCGACTGGATCCGGCCCCTCTTGGTCGAGCGGGGCACGGTGGCGTTTTGGAAGTTGTTCCTGCGGCCGGGACGCCCCTTTGCGTTTGGCACTCTGGCCGGATTGCCCTTCTTCGGTCTGCCGGGTAATCCGGTGGCAGCCGCCATCACGGCCTTGCAGCTGGTGCTGCCGGCGCTGCAGGCGCTGGAAGGGGGCGATGCCGTGGGGCTGCGGCGGTTGCGGGTGAGGCTGGCGGCGCCCCTGAGGCGACGGCCGGGGCGGCCGGAACTGGCCCGGGCCCGATTGGCATTCGCCGCTGACGGGCTGCCGCTGGCGTTGCTGGAGGGCAGCCAGGCGTCGTCCCGCATCGGTTCGCTGCAGGGGGCCGAGCTGCTGCTGGAGCTGCCCGCCGAGGCAGCCGCGCTGGAGGCCGGCACCGAGCTCTGGGCCCAGCTGCTGCTGCTGCCCCTGTTCTGAGCCCCTGTCGTCACAGGGGCGTGTTGCCTTCCACCCAGGTGCCCACCCCGTTCACCCATTCCCGTTTCCAGAAGGGAACGTCGTGCTTGAGGCCTTCCAGCAGGGCCTGGCCGCACCGCTGGGCCGGGCCGCGGCGATCCGCCGCCACCGCCACCAGCACGATGGCGTCGCCCGGCCGTAGCTGACCGATCCGGTGGCGCACCAGCACTGCGGTGGCCTCCTGGGCCGTGACCAGGGCCAGCTCCTGCAGGCGGCGTTCGGCCATGGCGGGGTAATGCTCCAGCTCTAGGGCCTCCAGCGGCAGGCCTTGGCCACTCACACCCCGCACCCTGCCGATGAAGTGGGCCTCAGCGGCGGGCATGCCACCGGGCAGGTCCGCCAGCTGCCTCTGCCAGGCGGCCAGGCAGGCCAGGGGATCAAGGCTGGTGGTGAGCAGCTGCAGATCCAGCCGGGGCAGCGTGGCTTCCACGGGATCGCGCCGTTCAGCCTCCACTGTCAACCTCCACTGATCGGTGGCAGGAAGGCCAGTTCATCGTTGGGGTTGAGGGGCGTGTCGAAGCTGGCGAAGCTGTGGTTGATCGCCACCCGCACGCTGTGCGCTGGTGCTGGAGTGGGCAGTTGGCTCCAGATCTGGTGCGGTGTGAGGCCGGCGCTGTGGGGCCAGCTTCGCTCCCCCCAGCCCGCCCGCTCCCGCAGTCCAGCGAACAGCAAAACCCTCACCGTGGCTGCTGCCTCGGCGTTCGCTCCCCCATCACCTGGCCCGCGCATGGCTGGTCTGGATCACTCCAACCATCCTGCCGCTGCCCCAGCCCCACAATGGGCCTTCCGCCGCTGGCCTGCTGTGGCCCTTTCGATCGCCCTGCTCACGGTGTCCGATCGGCGCAGCCTCGCCGACGACCCCTCCGGCGATGCCCTGCAGCAGCGCCTGGAGGCTGCGGGCCACCGGCTGCAGGAGCGTTGCATGGTGCCCGATGACCGATACCGGATCCGAGCGGAGCTCAGTCGCTGGATCGCCGATCCGGCCGTGCAGGTGGTGATCAGCAGTGGTGGCACCGGCCTCACCGGTCGTGATGGCACCCCGGAAGCGGTGGCCCCCCTGCTCGACAAGACCATGGATGGCTTCGGGGAGCTCTTCCGGATGCTCTCCTTCCAGACCATTGGCACCAGCAGCCTCCAGAGTCGCTGCCTCGCCGGTGTGGCCAATGGCACCCTCATCTTCGTGCTGCCCGGTTCGCTCGATGCGGTGTCCACGGCCTGGGATCGGCTGATCCGCGCCCAGCTGGATGCGGAGACCCTTCCCTGCAACCTGGTGCAGCTTTTGCCTCGCTTGCGGGAAGATCCAGGTCAGCTCGCCTGAGCGCCGATGGAGCCCTCGGCGCTGCTGCTGCTTGCCCTGGCTGGGGTGGCCTTTCTCTATGCCTCCGTTGGCCATGCCGGCGCCTCCGGCTATATCGCGGTGCTTGCGCTGAGCGGTTTTGCCGCCGCAGAGATCCGACCCCTTGCCCTGGTCCTCAATGTGCTCGTGTCCAGCCTCGCCAGCTGGAATTTCGCCGCCGCCGGCCACTTTCGGCGCGAGGTGTTGCTGCCGCTCGCCCTGTTCTCGGTTCCCGCGGCCTTGGTGGGCGGCATGGTCTCTTTGCCCACCTTGCCGCTTCAACGCCTGCTTGGGCTGGTGCTGCTGTTCTCAGCCTGTCGGTTGTCGCAGCCTTCCCAACCCGCAGAGGTTGCTCCAGCCGTGCCAGGGCGAGTCACCATCAGCCTGACGGGGGGCCTGCTTGGCGGGCTGGCCGGCATCACCGGCACCGGTGGCGGCATCTTCCTGACGCCGCTGATGATCCTGCGCGGCTGGCTGGTGCCTCGCCAGGCGGCGGCCGTCTCGGCGGCGTTCATCCTGGTCAATTCCCTGGCGGGGCTGGCCGGGCTGGTGATGGCCAGGGGGAGCGCCGCTCTGCCTGCGGCCGGAGTGGTGGGGCCCATGGCACTGGCGGTGATGGTGGCTGGAGGGCTGGGGGCCCATTGCGGCAGTCGTCGCTTCCCTTCCCCGTGGATTCGGCGCCTGCTGGCCGTGGTGCTGCTGGTGGCGAGCGGAAAGTTGCTGGGCTGGCTGGGCTGAGGGCTGCCGTCATCGACAGCTAGCGCCCGCCGTCGTCCCCGGCCGGGTGGGTGGCCCATGCCCTGCGGAAGTTGCTGGCCACTAGCTTGAATAGTCTCCTCAGTCCGCTCCAATGGGAGACGACGCTGCCGCCGGGTCCAGGCTTTCCGGCCCCTCCCCCGCCGAACCCGGCACGCCCACGGTGGGTGGCGGCTGGCCGGTGATTGATGGCTGGGCCAAGGCCAGCCTCTCGCTGCAGGGGCCCCTGCTCTGGAAGACGCTGCTGCACAAGAGCGCCTGCCTCTCCTGCGCCTGGGGCACGGGCGGCCAGAACGGTGGCTTCAACGATGAGCTGGGGGAGCCTCTGCAGCGCTGCCTCAAAAGTGTGGAAGCGATCTCGGCCGAACTGCAGGCCGCCGTGCCCCAGGGGCTGTTGGGCCAGCGCAGCATCGCCGAGCTGCAGGGGCTCAGCTCCATGGAGGCCGACCGGCTGGGGCGACTGAGCCAGCCGCTGATCCTGCGGCAGGGACGCAGCCACTACGAGCCGATCGGCTGGGACGACGTGTTCGAGCTCACCGAGGCGGCCTTCCGGGTGCCGCCGCAGCGGTTGGCCTCCTACAGCTCCGGTCGCTCCTCCAACGAGGCCGCCTACCTGTTGCAGCTGCTGCTGCGGGCTCTGGGCTCCAACAACCTGGCCGATTGCTCCGACCTCTGCCACGCCCCCTCCACCGTGGGGCTGGGTGAGGTGTTCGGATCGGGCACCTCGATGGTGAGCCTGGAGAGCCTCAAGCAGGCCGATTGCGTGGTGCTGGTGGGCTCCAACGCCCCCGCCAACCACCCGCGGCTGATGAATGAGCTGATCCAGCTGCGGCAGCGGGGCGGCACGGTGATCGTGATCAACCCGCTGCTGGAGGTGGGCCTGCTCAAGTTCGGCTCACCCGCCTTCCCGATCCGCTCGCTGCTGAAGGGCTCATCGATCGCCTCGATCTTCCTGCAGCCGATCCCCGGCAGCGACACCGCCGTGTTCGTGGGAATCCAGAAGGCGCTGCTGGAGGCCAATCAAATTCGCCGCGACTTCCTGGCGGCCCACGCCGAAGGCTGGGAGGCGGTGCTCGAGCAGGCCCGTGCCACCCCCTGGGAGGCGATCACGGCCTGCTGCGGCATCAGCCGCGAGGAGCTGGCCCACGCCGCTGCCGCGATCGGACGCGCCAAAGGTGTGGTGTTCGCCTGGGCGATGGGCATCACCCACCACGCCAACGGCACCAGCAATGTGCATGCGATCGCCAACACGGCTCTGTTGAGCGGCAACGTGGGCAAGCCCGGCGCGGGCACGATGCCGATCCGCGGCCACTCCAATGTTCAGGGCTTTGGCTCGATGGGGGTCACCGTGAAGCTGCGGGCGGAGTTGCGGCAGGCCCTGGAGGAGTTGCTGGGCCGGCCCCTCAGCCCCGTTCCCGGCTACGACACCCGCGCCCTGATCGAAGCCGCCGACGCCGGGGCGGTGGACACCCTGCTCTGCCTCGGTGGCAACCTCTGGGGCGCCAACCCGGATTCGGCCGAGGCGAAACGGGCCCTCTCCCGCATCGACACGGTCGTGTATCTGGCCACCAAGCCCAACCAGGGCCACTTCCACGGCCTGGCGGCAAGGAACACCCTGGTGCTGCCGGTGTTCAACCGCTTCGAGACACCCCACCGCACCACCACCGAATCGGGCAACAACTTCGTGCGCCTCAACGAACCCGGCAGCACCCATCTCAAAGCCGCCAACCTGATCAGCGAGGTGGCCTTCCTGGCCGAGCTGGCGCGGCGATTGCTGGGCACGGACCCGATCGACTGGGGCCGTCTGCAGGACGCTGCCTACGTGCGCGAGCTGATCGGCCGCACCGTGCCGGGCTACGGCCCAATCGCCCAGCTCGATGCCAGCCGCAAGGAATTCAGTGTTGAAGGCAGGCTGTTCAACGAACCCACCTTTGCCACCCCCAGCGGCCGGGCCCGGATGGAGATCACCCCCCTGCCGGCGCTGGAGCTGCCGAAGCCGGAGCATTTCGGCAGCCTGGCGCCGGATGAATCCGCTCTGGTGTTGGCCCTGATCACGGCCCGCAGCTACGGCCAGCACAACACCGTTGTCTACAAGAAGGGCGATCAGTATCGCGGCATGCCGCACCGCAACACGATCCTGATGAACCGGGCCGATATCGCCCGCGCTGGCTTCACGGCCCACCAACGGGTGACGGTGCAGGGGGAGGCCGGCGCTCTCGAGAACGTGGAGATCATCCCCGGCGAGATCCGCGAGGGTGCGGCGTTGATGTTCTACCCGGAGGTGAACGCCATCATCCGTGCGGTGATCGATTCCCGCAGCGGTACTCCCGCCTTCAAACGGGTGCCAGTGCTGGTACGGGCTCGTCAGGATCACCTCGGCCCCGACGGTTGAGGCTGAGGCACGTGAGGCTGAGGCACGGCTCAGCCGCCCAGGTAGGCCATCTCGGCGTGGGTTCGGCGGTTTTTTGCTTCGCTGCCTGCGGCCGCGGCCATGGAGCGCTCCTCGCTGTAGCGATCCCGGCGATGCCGCCAGAGGTTGCGCAGGGCCCGATCGAGACCCTCTGGATCGGGGCTGGGCTGCAGCCAGGGTTTGAGGTCGAGACCGGAGGCGGCGAACAGGCAGGTGTAGGCCACACCGTCGGCGGTGAGCCGCAGACGGTTGCAGTCGCCGCAGAAGGGGGCCGTGATCGAGGCCACCACGGCCAGGTGGCCAGCGCCATCGCGGTAGCGCCAGCGGCTGGCGGTGCCATGGCTGGGGCGGCCGATCGGTTCCAGCGGCCAGCGGGTGGCGATGCGGTCCACCATCTCGGCGGCGCCGATCACCTGGGTGGGATCCCAACCGTTGCGGTTGCCCACATCCATGAACTCGATCAGCCGCAGCTCCAGCCGCCGCTGCCGCGCCAGGTCCGCCAGCGCCAACAGCTGGTCGTCATTGCGGCCGCGTTGGATCACGGCATTGAGCTTCAGCGCTCCCCTCCCCGGATCGAAGCCCGCATCACGGGCGTGGTCGATCGCCGCCAACACCTTCGCCAGCAGGTCGTCGCCGGCGGTCGCTCCGCCCGGCAGGCCCGCCATCGCTGCCACGCTGGCCCCTGTGGCGCCGTCGAGGCTCAGGGTGATCCGGTCCAGCCCGGCCCTGCGCAGGGAGCGGGCCCGAGCGGCCGTGAGCAGGCTGCCGTTGCTGGTGAGGGCGATCTCAGCCAGACCAGCGGTTCCGCTGGCGGCGCTTTGGCGCAGGGGCACGGCGCCGCTGATCAGATCCTCCAGGCCACTGTGCAGCAGGGGTTCGCCGCCGGTGAGCCGCAGGCTCCGGACCCCCAGCGCCACCGCGGCGCGCACCACGGACAGGCGTTGAACCCGGTTCAGCAGCCCCGGCGGCTCCACCCCATCCGGCAGGCAATAGGGACAGGCCAGGTTGCAGCGGGCCGTGAGCGAGAGGCGCAGAACCCCCAGCGGGCGGCCGTGGCGATCGAGGGGCAGGGGCGGCTCCATGGCCCGAACGCTAAGGGCCCCAGCCCCGGCCAGCCGCTCTAGCTTCCGAACCACCCGATCGGGCGCCCGTCGTGCCCGCTGATCCCGCTGCAGCGCCGACACCCCCAGGGCCTACCCATTGGTGCCGCGCTACGAGCGCTACGGGATTCGCCGCTGCGTCCATGGCAATTATCTGATTTCTTACCGCCTGCAGCCGGAGCAGATCGAGGTCATCCACGTCCTGCAGGGCGCACGGGAGCATCAGCAGGAACCCCCGTGCCGAAAGCCCACCGACACGGGTCTCTGGTCGTGGGGCGAACGGAGCGGGCAGGGGGTTGACGGGCCCCCAGCACCGCCCAGATTCCGCCCACGCCCCCTTGATCAATTACGGCAGTCTGCCGTAAAATCTGCTTAGGGAGAGCCTTCATGGCCACAGAACAAACCTCACGCCTCGAAGCACGCCTACCTGCAAACGTCTATGCCACGCTGAAGCGGGCGGCGGAACTCCAAGGGCGCAGCCTCACGGATTTTGTCGTCAGCGCCGCCCATGATGCCGCCCAGCGCGTCATTGAGGAGCAATCCATCCTCCGCTTGTCCGCTGAGGATCAACGGCGTTTTGCCGAAGCCCTGATCCAGCCACCGGCTCCGAACGCTGCCCTGAAGCACGCCAAGCGTCTGCATCTGGAGAATGTTGAGGCGCGATGACGCGCTTCGTTTCAGAAGCCCTCGCCAAGCACGCACGGGCTGCCTTCCTCAGCGGCAATTACCGTGTTGACCTTTACTTGCGCGAGACGGTTTCGCAGGACGTCAAGCGCAAGTACGCCGCCTGCTATGTCCTGATCGAGCGCAGCACCGCCAAGGTCGCGGGCTTCTACACGCTTTCGGCCCACAGCATCCCACTGAACGATGTTGCCCCGGAACTGGCCAAGAAACTGCCGCGCTATCCCAGCGTGCCCGTCGTCTTGATTGGCTGGATGGGGAGAGACTTGGCCTTCCGAGGGGCAGGGGTCGGCAGCCTGCTGCTTTATGACGCCATCAGTCGCGTGGCCAAAGCGCCGGTCGGTGCCTACGCGATTTGCGCCGATGCCATTGATGAGCCCGCTGCCGCCTTCTACCGCGACCACCAGTTTCAACCGCTGGTGAGTCGTCCGCAGAGCCTGTACCTGCCGATGAAGACCGCCCTGGCCCTCGTCAGCGGCTAAGGCCCTACCTTCCTCACTCGCAGGGGGGCTGTTTGGGGCCGGTTGCGCGGCGCCGGCTGGCGCTCAGGCCAGCTGCTCCCGCAGCGCCGCTAGGGCGGCTTTCTCGTGGCGGCTGACGGTCATGACTGCTGACCCCCAGCTCGCCTGCGATGCTCCGCAGCGTCCGGTTCTCCAGCACGGGCAGGCGCAGGATCCCGGCTTCATTCGCCGGCAGCTTCTGCAGCAGTGCTTCTGCGGAAATGCCAAGGCCTTCTGAGGCAGGCGCTTCGCGCTCAGGGGAGGCGAGCTTGTCGAGGAAAGGGCGCTCATCGGCACCGAGTGCATCGAGGCTCTGATGGCCCAGAGGATGAATGCCCTTCTCGTGCTCACGGCGGGAGACCCGCACCAGGCGACCGTGGTCGCGCAGGTATTGCTGCAGGGCTCCGTGGATACGCCGCTTGAGGTAGGCAGCCGAGGTGCAGCATCCCGGCTTGAGGCAGGCGGCAGTGCGGACCAGCTCGTAGCGGGCCACCTGGCGGGCATCATCGAGCTCGATCAGCCCCGCGAAGCGCTGCTGGAAACGGCGGGCCAGAGCATCGGCCAGGGAGAGGAACTGTTGAACCACCGCATCGCGGCGGGAGTGTGAAGCAGGGCGCTCCAGAGCGGAGCGGCGGGTAGCAGACGCCATGACGGGCGCAGCAAAGGACCCAAAACCCCTTCGGGTGGGGTCAAGGGGCCGCCACGTCGAGGGAAGGGAGGCGCAGCCGACCCAGACAACAACCGGCGGACTTGCGCAGCCCTTGAGGCCACCCGCACCATGAGGAATCCTGTGCGCAGCCCATCACCACAAGGGCGGGTCGCTTACGGCGGCAAATGACCACGAACATCCGTTCGTGACAGCTGGATTAGGCTGGCAGCATTCCTGCGAGAGGGAATGAACGCTTGTATTGGAATTGATTTCGGCGGTGTGATTGTCCGCAATCTCCATGAGGACACAGGCGAAGACACGAGCCTTCAGAACTCCTCTGGAGAACAGGCCGCCCGTGATGGAGCCTTCGATGCCATTCGGCAACTCTGCTCAGCCTGTGATGGGCGGGTGTGGATCGTGTCGAAGGCGGGGCCACGCATGCAGGAGCGAACCCTGGCCTGGTTGCAGTCCGTCGATTTCTGCTCGCGCACTGGCCTGCAGCCAGACCATGTGTGTTTCTGCCTGCAGCGGGAGGGCAAGGCTTCGATCTGTCGAGAACTGGAGATCACTCACTTCATCGACGACCGCGTGCATGTGATGCAGATCCTTCGCGGGGTCGTTCCCCATCTCCCCCAGAGGGGGAGGCAACAGAACGGGCAACGATGATGCGCGGAAGGCTCAGACCACAGAAAGCAGTAACGCTTACTGTCACAACTTCTCGACTTGATGAGGCGGGCCGAGGAAGCGATAACAGGCGCTTGTATAAGGCGGGCCGTTTGTAGAATAGGGAGATACTGTCAGGTACCATAGCCGTTCCTCATGTACTCCTTTACTTGATACTTCTGCTTATCTGCCAGCTCGATGCCGATGTCCTTCAGCGTAACGGCCAGGTGCCCCCGAGGCCACCATGGGGGATTCCAACGCCCTGGATAAGAAAGGACTATCTTCACTATGGTTTCGGGCAAGCTGGAAAAGGTATTGCACAGCAGGGAGGAGGAGTACCGTTGAGGCGGCATATCTCCGTTTGACATTGTATAAAATAACATGAGACTAGCGCAACGGCTGAAAGCTCACCACCAGCCTTGCTTGCCTTCTTGACATCTTCCGTATCAATGATCAACGGAAGTTGACCATTCGAAATAGCTGTTGTGATTTTACTCTCAACCTTGATGTACCCACTGTTTCTACCTTGTCTGGAGTCATAGATATAGATGTAACCAGAAGTTATGAAAAATGCACCGACTATTGCGTCGTGGCAAAGAGGTTCGCAGGCTTTATAGAAGAATGCCTTAAATCCTTGCTTTTCGAGATAGGCTCTGAGGTCCATGATCTCCTGTGTGTCCTGTCCAGAGCCGATAATGAATACCTTACGTTCCGTGGAAGTCTTCGTCCACTCCTTGACTAGTTGATTGTTTTTCCCTATTGCTTTCTTGAAGTATTTGTCCGGATCCTTGCTACCATTGAAGAATTCTTTACCGAACTTCAAAGGACCGCTGTTGGCGAATATTAACTTTGGAATGTTGCTGTATAAGAGTCTGACCTGTATTCTCTTCTGATCAAATGGTGTGTTTAAGGATTTTGAGATGGCGTTTATGACGTGATTCCGCTGATCGCTGACTACTGACCCAGCAGGAGGCGAACCATTCCAAACGTCAGGATTCCGAGGGTTGGGTTTAGTTCTCCAGCCATTGGAGTCATTAGGCTTATCAAGGCCATCAGGACGATAAGGAGGACGAGGTGGCTGCTCTATCGACAGCGGTTTCGGTCTCGGTCTCGGTCTCGGTGGAGGCCTCACATTAATAGGAAGAGTACCAACAGCCTCGGCCTGGGCGATAGTAGGAGTTGCCAAAGTCATCGCCAGAACTACCCTGAGGATTCGGTTCTTCGGAGTCATACACAATTTATCCAATATCAGCTATCCATTCAATCCCTCAAAGTCGCCTGATGGGGGTAACCATTTATACAGTTAGAAGGCTTTATGCATTTCGCAACGATCCACAGCAATCCCGATATGGATCCCGATAGGCGGGTTGCTTTCTGTTGCAATAACAATTGTATTTGCACCACTGCCGAGCCGGGCTGAAAACGCCCCAGAACCCCCGAAAATATGGTGCATAATTATGGTGCAGTTCCATGGTGCGTTACTGCGGCGGAGCTTGGGATTTTTGCACCATTGGGACTCGCTGTCCAGCAGCTGTCACCACGCCTATGACCTACCGCCACAACTTTTCAAACCGTGCTGGGTTGGTGGCGGTGTAGCGGACGGTGTGCTGAATGTTTTTGTGCCCCAGGTAGTCCTGGATCAACCGCGTGTCCGCGCCCTGGTCGGCTAGCGCAAAACCGCATGCATGGCGCAACATGTGTGGATGAACGGCTACCGGCAAGCGAGCCTTCTCTCCGTACTTGCGCAGGGCCAGGTTGACGGTCGAGCGGTTCAGGGGCTTGCGCTGCTCACTGAGGAAGAACGACCGCCCCGGGGCCTTCATCCGTGCCCGCTCCACCAGCCAGGCCTTGATGGCACGGATCTCGTGCCCCCGGAGAGGGTGCGTAGTGGAGAGGCCGCCCTTGAGGCGGGCGACGTGAAGGATGCGGCTCTCGATGTCCACCTGCTCCAACACCAGGCTGCAGGCCTCGGAGACCCGGAGCCCATGACGAAACATCAACAGGATTAGACTGCGGTCAAGAACCTCGTTTCGACAACCGCGAATAGCCTCCAGCAGGCGCTCAAATTCCCTGCCAGAGAGGTGTTTTCGGTCATTCATCGGCGACCGGCTTTGTGAATGCCGCTTCGATGTCGCGGGCACCATGCAGCACCCGCACGATCTGAGCGCCGCCTGGGATGAGCAGATAGGAGATGACGTAACGGCCCACCGGGAAGCTACGCAAGCCTTCGGCCAGCTCCTCCCGTCGCCGCCCCAGTCCGCTCTGCTGCGCCAGCAGCTGAAACTTCTGATCGATCAGGTCAATGAACGCATCGGCCTGATCGGCGCTGTCTTCGGCGATGAACTGCCAGATGTCAGAGAGATCGGCCTTGGCCCTGGGCTGGAGAACAATCACCGCCACGGGTTAACCGCCCTGGGCGGCGGAGCGGGGCGAAGGCTTGCGCCGCCGCCCGTCCTGCTTGATCTCGTCGGGGCTCCAGGGCACGGGAGAGCCACTGGCCAGACCCTCCTGGATGTCGGAGCGCAACTGCTGGAGCTGAAGGGAGCGCAGCTGGTCTTGCTGCTCCATGAGGCGCAGGGCTTCGCGCACGACCTCACTGGCGGAGGTGTAAAGACCCGAAGCAACTTTGGCCTTGACCATCGCTTCGAGCTGGGGGGAGAGATTGACATTCATCGTCATGACGACCAGCGCTGTGCGTGCTTCGACCATCAACCTGCCCGAATTGGCAAGACTTGTCAATCTTTGACATTTGAGGCGGCTTTCCGGCCCGCGCATCGTTTTGTCGAGAATTCAACAAACTATTCAAAATCGGCAGGCCGACGTCGCCAAAAAAGACGCTTGACGTAGTGCGTCGTTGCTGGCAGTCTGACCCCATGGCGACGGAGAGCGATGAGGCAAGCCCACAAGGGCCCGACCAGGAGAGAGCACCGCCCCTGTACCGGGACAAGCGCACTGCGCGGTTTGCCAACGGTGAGCGGGTCAGGGAATTTCAGGCTTTCGAGGAGCAGGCCAAAAAGCGCCTCCTTATCCTTAGCGCTGCGGTTTCCCGCCAGGGCTTGATGCTGTTACCCAGCAACCGCTTTGAGGCTCTGGGTGGTGACCGCAAAGGTCAGTTCAGCATCCGCATCAATCAGCAGTGGCGCATCTGCTTTGAGTGGCCGGAGCGCTCACCAAGGCCATTCAATATCGAG
Source organism: Cyanobium sp. (assembly GCA_014191755.1). Classification (GTDB taxonomy): domain Bacteria; phylum Cyanobacteriota; class Cyanobacteriia; order PCC-6307; family Cyanobiaceae; genus Cyanobium. Next base: position 1,996 of record BJHE01000038.1, on the reverse strand, counting down.
ATTGTTGATTATCACTAACGGAGAACCATTTTGAACCAGACAGAAAAACGCCCTGTCTATCCCATTCATCCAGGAACGATTCTGGCGGATGAGTTGCAGGAGCTGAACATCTCAGCAGCCGAACTTGCCCGGCAGCTGCATGTGCCGTCCAATCGGATTTATCAGCTCATCAGCGGCAAACGGGCCATGACAGCCGATACCGCTTTGCGCCTAGAACAGTGGCTCGGCGTCGAGGCTGCTTTCTGGATGAACCTGCAGAACAGTTACGAGCTAGACCTGGCCACCGAGAAGTCCGGCGAGAAGATCAAGAAAACGGTTCTTCGCCGCTCGGCTCCGTCTGTCATTCAGGCCGTTGCGCCTTAGCTGATGGTTGCAGATGCGATGGACAAGCGGGAGGCGCTACGCGCCAACATTCAGCAGGGGATCAACAGCGGCCCTGGCAGGCCGGTGCAGCAGGTGAGCGCCGATCTGCAGGCCCGTTACCAGCAATGGGCCAAGAAGGGCGCACCCGCTGATGCGCTGTGAGCTCTCCCCCCAGGCCGAGATCGACCTGCGGGAGATCGGTGATTCCATCGCCAGGGACAATCCGCAGCGGGCCGCCAGCTTTGTCGGTGAGCTGCTGGCCCATAGCCAAAGGATCGCCGAACAACCCAAGGCCTATCCCCCCCCCCGGCCAGAGTTGAGCGAGGGGCTGCGCTCCTGCGTTCACGAGCGTTACGTGATCTTCTTCTGGGCCAGTCCAGAGCGGGTGAGGGGTGCGGGCGGTTTGCTGTCGTTCATGGTGATGGGGAATAGGGGGTAGATGAGGGGTCAATAGTGACAAGGGCCATCACCGACCCGGCGCCGGCCAATCTGATTGACATCCGACAGCCGCGGGTTTCGATCGGGAGGAGGCGTGCAGCGCGGCTGCAGCTGGTTGCCGTGGAGGCGCCTTAGGACGAGGGGTGGTTCTGGTTACGGATGGCGCGGGGATCGAGCGGCACCACCTGGCAGGGCAGATCCGCGAGCCAGCGCTGCAGACGCCGCTCGCCCCGCTGCACCGCCGCCGTCAGGTGGGCGCGGATCGGTGCGCTGCTCGGATAGAGGCCCAGCAGCGGTTGCAGCCGGGTGCCGTCATGGGCGAGCGGAAGCCGGCCGGGGCTCGCAGCCGCTGCCGCCAGGAGGGTGTGCAGGGCCGCGAGGGTGAGGTCCGGCATGTCCACGGGGCAGAGCAGCAGGCGCTCATCGGGGTGGTGCTCCATCAGCCGGTGCAGGGCCAGCAGGGGCCCTTCCCAGGGCGGTGGCTCGACCAGGGCGGTGAGAGGGCTGTGGCCCACCTGGGGCTGCTCCCCGCTTCGTCGCAGCTCCTTCCCCAGCCGCTCGGCCAGCACCAGGTGCTGCGGGTGGCGGCTCAGCAGCGTGATCGGGCTGTGCAGGTCGGCCAGCAGCCGCAGGGTGCGCTCCAGCCAGGTGCCGCCCTCGGGGTGGGGCAGCAGGGCCTTGTCGCGCCCCATGCGCCGGCTTTCGCCGCCGCTGAGCAGGCAGCAGCGCAGCGACGGTGGTGGCACTGCGGGGGTGGTGATGGCAGGAACGGACGGAACGGTTTGAGCGGGCTGGTCCGGTTGGACCGGCTGATCCGGTTGGTCCAGCTGGGCAGGGTGTGATCCAGGCACGGCCTTTCTGTAGCAGGGGCAGCCATCGGCGAACCCGCCGTCCCATAGGGTCGCCCTCACGCTTCTTGCCGTCATGCCTCTTTGCCCTCTGGCCGCCACGCTGCTCGCCGCCAAGCGGCGCTGCGGGCTGAGTTTCGCCGATCTCGGTGCGCGGTTGGGGGTGGATGAGGTGTGGCTGGCAAGCCTGATTCATGGGCAGGCCACCGCCAACCTTGCGGAGGCCGACAGCTTGCTGGAGGCCCTCGCGATTCCTGAGGCGGAGCGCCAGGAGCTGCGCGAGCAGCTCACCACCTACCCGATCAAGGGCGCCCTCGACCCGGTGATCCCCACCGATCCGTTGCTGT